>JBFWWW010000271.1:0-2680 GCA_050245975.1 Hyphomicrobiaceae bacterium | reverse complement strand
TCAGGAGAGCTATTCCATGACCTCGTCTTCCCCCACTGACGCCACGACATCACCGACCGCCCATCTGCTCGACGAACTCGCACTCTACGGCCATCGCCCTTTCGACGATGAAGCCGATCCCCGTCCGCTGCCCGATCCAGCCAAGCTCCACGGCGCGCTCGCCGACATCTTCGATGCGCTGGTCGCGACCCTGTCGGATACCCGCCTCGAACCCGATCTCGAGGCGATGCTGTGGTCCGTCGTCAACGTCTTCCACCGACGGGCCGACCGCATGGAGCAGGAGCTCGACAATAACGAGGCCGCGCAGCGGGCAAGCCAGCGCGAACAGGACGGCTCCGAAGTCCGCTCCGTTGAACTCGAACGCCTCATCCGAGAAGGCGTGACGCTGATCGAGCGTCGCAACAGCATGGAATTCATACGCGATGGCGCCGCCGAGCTGTTCAGCATCCACACCGGATCGGTATGGCGTCCTCATGCCGGTTCGATGGTCAACCGGACGACGATGACCGCGGCGATGATCGACAGCCGTGAGTTCATCAATGCACGGCGCCGTGCGGACGCCGAGACGCTGCTCCCGAAGGGCACCAGAATCGCCTTCGCCGGCGGCGTCGACTGCAATGATCACCATGGCATCTGGGCCATCCTCGACAAGGTACAGGCCAAGCACCCCGATATGGTGCTGCTGCACGGTGGTGCGCCGCGCGGCGCCGAGAAGATCGCCGCCTGCTGGGCGGACAACCGCAAGATCACGCAGATCGTTTTCAAGCCCGATTGGGCAAGGCATGCGAAGGCTGCGCCCTTCAAGCGCAATGACCAGCTTCTCGATGCCATGCCGATTGGAGTCGTCCTGTTCCCAGGCTCCGGCGTCACCGACAATCTCGCCGGCAAGGCGAAGGTGCTCGGCATCCCGCTGTGCGACTGCCGCAAGCGCGGCGGCGCATAGGCGCCGCTTCCCTCTCCATCATTGATGATTGTCATCGGAGCGATGGCAGCTCCGCTGCACGCGCGCTGCTGCGCGTGGCCGGTCCAATCTTCCGGACAGATCAATATCTCTCACTGCAGGCGCGTATGCACATTCAAATCCGCTCACGATCGACGACGACATTCCCGATTGCAATCCGCGCGACGAGGGGCTCCGCCGCCCTTCCGCCGCAAAGCCTGCGCGACCTTTCACGTTTCTGCGCAATCGTGCGCAATTTACCGGATTGAATTCATGCGTGCTCTCTTGCGACCCTTTGGAGGCGACGAATTTCTCGCTCGAAAGGTTCGCTCCCAATGCTTCCGCTTCAAGCTGCGATCACTCAAGGCCTCATTGCCCTCGCGCTTGTTACAGCTTCCCTCGTGATGGCGACGCAGTGGGCCGCCGCGATGCTTGGGTATCACCCGGCACTCGGCGCGGCATGGTGCGAACTCTTCGGTCTGAAACTCTATGCGCCGTGGAAGCTCTTCGTCTGGTGGCTGGCCTTCGACAGCCAGGCACCGCATGTCTTTGCACGCGCCGGTGCCGTTGCCGCCTTCGGGGGGATTGCCGGCGGCACCGTCGCTGTCGGGGGAGCCGCCCGGCGGGCCAGCCGTAAGAACATCAAAACAACCTATGGCTCGGCCCGCTGGGCGGACGGCACGGATGTGCAAAGCGCAGGACTTCTCGGCGGCACGGGACTTATCCTCGGCCTTTGGAATGGCCAGTACCTTCGGCATGACGGCCCCGAGCATGTCATCGCCGTGGCACCGACCCGCTCGGGTAAAGGCGTCGGTCTCGTCGTCCCGACACTGCTGACCTGGCCCCATTCCGCCGTCATCCACGACATCAAGGGCGAAAACTGGACCCTGACCGCCGGCTGGCGCTCGCGCTTCTCCCATTGCCTGCTGTTCGATCCGACCAATCCGTTGTCGGCGCGCTTCAATCCTCTGCTTGAGGTGCGCAAGGGAGAGATGGAAGTCCGAGATGTCCAGAACATCGCCGACATCCTGGTCGATCCCGACGGCGCACGCGAACAGCGCGATCACTGGGAGAAGACCGCGCACGCGCTGCTGGTCGGCACCATCCTGCACGTTCTCTATGCCGAGAAGGAAAAGACTCTGGCGCGCGTCGCCACCTTCCTGGCCGATCCTGCGCGCTCGATCGGCCGCACGCTCTCGATCATGCTGACGACCAATCACCTGGGCACAGATGCGACTCCAGTTGTACACCCCGTCGTCGCCTCGGTCGCCCGCGAGCTCCTGAACAAGACCGACAACGAGCGCTCAGGCGTGGTCTCCACCGCCATGAGCCTGCTGGGGCTCTATCGCGACCCCATCATCGCCACGACGACCTCGGCCTCCGACTGGTCGATCGCCGACCTCATGAAGGCCGAGCGGCCGGTGTCGCTATACCTCGTCGTGCCGCCGTCGGACATCTCGCGGACGCGGCCGCTGGTGCGGCTGATCCTCAACCAGATCGGTCGACGATTGACGGAGACATTACCGAAGGACGCCGCGAGTGAGCGCCGGCTGCTACTCATGCTCGATGAGTTCCCCGCCCTCGGTCGGCTCGATTTCTTCGAATCCTCGCTCGCCTTCCTTGCCGGTTATGGCGTCCGGGCCTTCCTCGTCGCCCAGTCCCTGCACCAGATCGATAGGGCATACGGTCCCAATCACGCCATCCTCGACAACTGCCACGTCCGCGTCGCCTTCGCGCCGA
>JBFWWW010000270.1:0-2750 GCA_050245975.1 Hyphomicrobiaceae bacterium | reverse complement strand
TCGAGCTTCCGGCAGGCGCCGTTGTTGTTGCACATCTCGACTGCGCCCTGGAAACCGCCGGCCGATCCCGGCCAGGCCGACCAGTCGAACGCCGTCGGCATGTCGCTCACGTGGTAGCCCGGCGCGAAGCGGAACAGCGCGCGGTCGTCCATCCGGTTGGGGTGGACGATCTTGCCGGGGTTGAGCACATCGGCCGGGTCGAACGCCGCCTTCACCTCCTCGAACGCCCGCACGATGCGGTCGCCGAACATGGCGCGGTGGAATTCCGACCGCACCATGCCGTCGCCGTGCTCGCCGGAATGCGAGCCCTTGAACGCGCGCACGAGGGCGAAGGCCTCCTCGGCGATCGCGCGCATCGCCCGCGCGTCCTTTTCCAGCTTGAGGTTGAGCACGGGCCGCACATGCAGGCAGCCCTCCGAGGCGTGCGCGTACCATGTGCCCTTCGTGCCGTGCGCCGCGAACAGCCGCGTCAGCCTGTCGGTGTATTCGGCCAGATGCGGCAGCGGCACCGCGCAGTCCTCGATGAAGGAGACGGGCTTTCCCTCCTGCTTCATCGACATCATCACGTTGAGCCCGGCCGTGCGGAAGTCGCCGATGGCCGCCTGCAGCGCCGGCTCCGTCACCTCCACCACGCCGCCCTGCCGCCGCGCCGGGTTGTCCCAGGCAAAGCCCAGGTCGCGCATCAGCTCCGCGAGCCGGCGCAACCGCCGCAGGTTCTCCGCCTGCTCCTCCTCGGCGAACTCGACGATCAGCAGCGCGTCGGGATCGCCGCGCACGATGGCGTCCACCGTCGGGCGGAACATCGCGATGTCGCGGCCGAGCGCCAGCATCGTGCGATCCACCAGCTCCACCGCGATGGGCTTGAGCGTGACGAGATGCTGTGCGGCGTCCATCGCCTCGTAGAAGCTGCCGAAGTGGCAGACGCCGACGGCGCGGTTGCGGATGACCGGCCACAGCTTCAGCTCGACCTGCGTCGTGAAGGCGAGCGTGCCCTCCGATCCCACCAGCAGGTGGGCCATGTTGACGGGCACCGGCGACGGGCGCGGCGTCAGCGCGTCGATGTTGTAGCCGCCGACGCGCCGCTGCACCTTCGGAAAGCGCGCGGCGATCTCGCCCGCTTCGCGCTCGCCGAGCGCCAGCATGCCTGCGAACAGGTCGCGGCCCGGCATGTCGGCATTGCGGCGCGCCACGTCCGCGCCGACAGGCCCGAAATCGAGCATCCGCCCGTCGGCGAGTGCCGCGCGCATCGCCAGCGTGTTGTCGCGCATCGTGCCGTAGCGCAGCGAGCGTCCGCCGCAGGAGTTGTTGCCCGCCATGCCGCCGATGGTGGCGCGTGAGGCCGTCGAGACGTCGACCGGAAACCACAACCCGTGCGGTTTCAGCCGGCGGTTGAGGTCGTCGAGCACGATGCCGGGCTCGACCACGCAGGTGCGGTTCTCGACATCGAGGGACAGCACGCGGTTGAGATGCGCCGACGTGTCGATGACGAGGCCGGTATTGATGGCCTGTCCCGACTGCGACGTGCCGCCGCCGCGCGCGGTGACGGGCACGCCTTCCTCGCGCGCGATCGCGAGGGCCGTCAGCGCATCGCTCGTCGCTTTCGGGACGAACACGCCGCGCGGCATGAGCTGATAGAAGGACGCATCGGTCGCATAGCGCCCGCGGCTGAACGGATCGAACAGCACGTCGCCATTCGCCTCGCGCGCAAGGCGGGCGGCAAGGCGCGAGCCGGGCGCGCGCCTGCGGGCGGCGAAAGGTGCGGCGGATACCATGGCGTTCTCCCGCGCGGGACCCTGCCGGGAATGAACCCCGTTGGCAAGGATCGGGCTAGAGCGCCTTGCGCAGCGTCAGGTTCAGCCGCTGGCGGCCGAGTGCCGAATGCTCGCCGTCCTTCAGCGTCAGCACGCCGTGATAGTTGAGCCGCGACGGGCCGCCCCACACGAGCACGTCGCCGTGGCGAAGCGCGACGCGTCGCGTCGGATCGGCCCGTCTGGCGCCGCCGAACTGGAACGTAGCGGGCAATCCCAGCGACAGCGAGACGATGGGCTGGTCGAAGTCCGCCTCGTCCTTGTCCTGGTGCAGCGACATGCGCGCGCCGGGGACATAGCGGTTGACGAGGCAGGCATCCGGAACGAAGCCGTCATAACCGCCGGCCCCCGCCGCCCGCTTTGCAAGGTCGGCGAGGCGTGACGGCATCGCCGGCCAGGGACGCCCGGTCGCCGGGTCTTCGCGCGCGTACCGGTAGCCCTTGCGGTCCGTCACCCATCCGGCCGTGCCGCAATTGGTCATGGCGACCGACATCTCGAAGCCGCCCGGCGTGACCATGTGGCGGAACGGCGCTTCCCGCGCCACGTCCTCGACGGCGGCGCAGATCGCGGCCGCATCCGCGAGCGCGAAGGCGCGCAGCAGCACCGCGCCGGGCGCCAGGTCCTCGCGGTCCGGCCCGTCCGCTCCGGCGCCTTGGAAGAGATCGGCCATCATCGGTTCGCGGGGCTAGCTGAGCTTGTCGATCAGCGCCATCGCCGCTGCCGGATTGCGCTCCTTCGCGCCGCTGATGACGTAGAGGAACACGTCGCGCGGCTTCGGCTTCTCGGTCTTGCCCACCAGCTGCAGCCCGTCGGGATTTTTTCCCTCCGCCCACTGCCGCGCGCGCTCGGCCCACGTGGCGATGGCCTTGTCCGGATAGCCCGCCGCCTCCTTTTCGCTCGTGCCCATCAGCCGCGCGTAGACGAACGGCGCCGTGATGTCGG
>JBFWWW010000269.1:0-2765 GCA_050245975.1 Hyphomicrobiaceae bacterium | reverse complement strand
GCACCGCGCCCGGCGCCAGCGCGTTGACGCGGATGCCGGCGGGTCCGAGCGCGCGCGCCAGCTCCTTCACCGCCATCGTCTGCCCGGCCTTCGCCGCCGAATAGTGCGCGATGTTGCGCGGCGTGCCGGCATGCAGCGAGGTGACGAACAGGATGCGGCCCTTGAGGCCCGCCGCGCGCATCGCGCGTCCCGTCTCGCGCGCCATGAAGAAGCCCGAGCGCAGGTTCGTGTTGACCATCGCGTCCCACGTCTCCTCGCTCACCGCCAGCGGCCCGTCCGTCTCCCTGCGCGGCGGCGAGGCGGAATGCACCAGCATGTGCACCGGCTGTTCGGGCAGCGCCGCGCGCCATCCCTCGCGCGTCGAAAGGTCGGCCGTTGCCGCCGCCGCGCTGCCCCCCGCGCGCGCGATGGCCGCCACCGTGTCGGCGTTGCGTGCCGCATCCACATCGACGCAGATCACGTGCGCACCCTCGCGCGCCAGCGCGATGGCGATGGCGCGGCCGATGTTGGAGGCCGATCCCGTCACGAGCGCGCGCTCGCCCGGGAACAGGCCGATGGGGGAGGGGAACGATGGCGTCGACACGGTTGATCCTCACGCGATATCGCTGGCACGGAGCGCGACATTAACGCAGTCTGCGGCGCCGGGCTGCGCCGTTCTGCGGCTCGGCTATGACGGCATCCCCCGGGGTAACGATGCAGGGGACGGGGCGGGAAGGGTTGACATGGACATTGTCGGCGGACTGCTTGGCCTCATCGCCTTCATCATGGTGTTTCGCGCCCGCCGCGAGATCGCGGACCTGGCGGGCAAGCTCGCCCAGGTCGGCGACGAGCTGCGCCAGTTGCGCACCGAGGTCGCCCTGCGCCGCGCCGCCGGCCCGGCACCGGATGCCGCGCCTCCGGCGACTGCGCCGGCACCGGCTCCGCCACAGGCCCCGTTAGCGGCCCCGCCAACCCCTGTGCAGCCCCCGCCGGCCGCCGTTCCCGTCACGCCGTCCCGGCCCGAGCCCGCGTCGGCGACCGCCACGCCCGCCGGTCCCCGTGCCTCGCTGGAGGAGCGCCTCGGCACGCGCTGGGCGGTCTGGGTCGGCGGCCTCGCGCTGGCGCTCGGCGGCATCCTGCTGGTGCGCTATTCCATCGAGCAGGGCGTGTTCGGTCCCGGGGTCCGCGTCGCGCTCGGCGCCCTGTTCGCTCTCCTGCTGATTGTCGCCGGCGAGTGGTTCCGCCGCTCCGAGCGCTCGTTCAACGTCGCCGCGCTGCCGTCCGCGCACGTGCCGAGCATCCTCACCGCCGCCGGCACGGCGAGCGCGTTCGCGACGGTCTATGCCGCGCACGCGCTCTACGGCTTCATCGGCCCCGCCGCCGCCTTCGTGCTGCTCGGCCTCATCGGCGTCGCGACCATGTTCGCCGCCGCCCTGCACGGCCCCGCGCTGGCGGGCCTCGGTCTCGCCGGCGCGTTCGTGGTCCCGCTGCTCGTCGCCTCCGACGCGCCCAACCCGTGGGCGCTCGTGCTCCACCTCGCGGTCGTCGCGGCGGCCGCCTTCGCGCTCGCCCGCCTGCGCCGCTGGCTGTGGCTTGCGGCCGCCACCGTCGCCGGTGCGGTGCTGTGGGGCTTTGTCATCCTCGATCAGGCGCACGGCCTTGCCGGCTTGCCCTGGATCGCGGCGCTGTTCGCGCACGCCGCCGTGCAGCTCGCGCTGGCGGCCGTCTTCATGGCGCTCGAGCCGCATCTTTCAACGCCTGACGAGGCCGCCGCGCCCGACTGGATCGCGGCTGCCGCGCTCGCCGCCCTGACGGCGCTCGCCGTCGTCGCGCTCGGCGCCGCGCGCTTCGATGCGCAGTGGACGGTCTTCGCCGTCGTCGCCACCGCCGTTCTCGCACTCACCGCCTGGCGCAGCGCGCCCGCTGCGGCCGCAGCCCCGCTCGCCGGCAGTGTCGCGCTCGGTGCCGTCGCAACCTGGCCCGGCCTTTCCGTCCCGCCCGACGCATCGCTGCTGGCGCCGGCGCTGGCGGGCGTGCTGCGCCTGCCGGAGAACGTCTCCAACTATCTGGCCTTTTCCGCCGCCCTCACGCTCGCCGCCGCCATCATCGCCACGCTGCGCCTGTGGCGCGGACCGGCCTTGCCCATGCTCACCGCCGGCCTCTACGCGCTCGGCGCCGTCGTGCCGCCGCTGCTGGCGCTCATCCTCGTCTACCTGCGCGTGACGCAGTTCGACCGCTCCATCTCCTTCGCCGTCGGCGCCGTCGTTCTCGCCGCGCTCTTCTATGTCGTCGCCGACCGCGCCGACAACGCGCGCCTCAAGACGCCCGTCACGCACTTCATGACCGGCGCCTTCGCTGCCGGCACCACGGCGGCCATGGCGCTCGCCTTCACGATGGCGCTCGACCGCGGCTATCTCACCGTCGCCTTCGCCGTCACGGCATTGACGACCTCGATCTTCGCCGTCGTCGACCGCATCCCGCTGCTGCGCTACGTCGTCGTCGCCATCGGCGTCATCGTGCTGGGCCGTCTCGTGTGGGACCCGGCCATCATGGGCGACGGCGTCGGCACGTGGCCCGTCTTCAACTGGCTGCTGCTCGGCTACGGCGCGCCCGCCGCCGCCTTCCTCGCCGCCGGTCGCATCCTCGCGCGCGAACGCGACGATCTCGCGGTCCGCCTCTGCGACGGCCTCGGCATCCTGTTCGCCGGCCTCTTGGTGTTCTACGAGATCCACCACGCGCTCAACGGCGGCGATCCGCTGTCGCGCCAGTCGGGCCATGTCGAGCAG
>JBFWWW010000268.1:0-2768 GCA_050245975.1 Hyphomicrobiaceae bacterium | reverse complement strand
ATTTCACGTTGGGCCGGAGCTTCAGGGTGACCGTCTTGCCGTCGGGCGACGTCTCATGGCTCAGCGCCAGCTGAGGGATGATGTTGACCTTCTCGTCGATGTCGAAAAGCTTGTCGCAGAGGGACGCGAAAACGATGCGTCCCACGTAGGTGCGCGCCAGCGTAGGATCGAGAATGTCGGGATCTTCGGCAAGTCCGACGCGCAGCGTCGTTTGCGCCTGCGCCGTGCCCGCTATCAGCATGAAGGCTGCTGCCGCGCCTGCCAATAGGACCTGTTTCATTCGAAGTCTCCCGTCGTTCAAAGCTGGCCTTGGTTCAGTCTAGCGCGCCAGCGTCGAACGCGGCGAGCAGTTGTTTGATGGGGCCTGGCACGGCCGGATTTCGGTGCGGCAGGTCCGGGGGCGGGATGGTCTTCCAGAAGTGACACGCCTGCGCCCGCCCGTCGTCTGATCGCTCCAGCGGGGGTGGGTCGGAGGCGCAGAGCTCCTGCGCGTATGGGCAACGCGGGTGGAGATGGCAGCCCGGCGGCGGGTTGACCGGGCTCGGCGGGTCGCCCTGCAGCAGGACACGCTGCGGCGGTCGGCCCGGCTCGAGCATCGGGATCGCCGACAGCAGGGCCCGCGTGTAGGGATGACGGGGTGCGCCGAACAGTGCGGCGGTCGGGGCCTCCTCGACAATCCGGCCGAGGTACATCACGGCAACGCGGTCGGCGACGTGCTTCACGGCGGCCAGATCGTGGCTGATGAAGAGGTAGGCAAGGCCGAAGCGCTCCTGCAGATCCCTGAGGAGGTTCAATACCTGGCTGCGCACGGAGACGTCGAGCGCCGAGACCGGCTCGTCGCAGACGATGAATTTGGGGTTTGCGGCGAGCGCGCGCGCGATGGCGATGCGCTGCCGCTGGCCGCCGGAGAACTCGTGAGGATAGCGTGGCGCCATAGCGGCCTTGAGGCCGACAAGCTCGAGCAGCTCGGCGGTTCGATTGCGACGATCGGCGCGAGTGAGGTCTGAGTGAATATGCAGCGGCTCACCGATGGTTTCGCCGATCGTCTGGCGCGGATTGAGCGAGCCGTAGGGATCCTGAAAGATAAGCTGGGCGCGGGCACGAAACGCACGCAGCGCGGCCGGCGTCAGGTGCGAGAGACTGCGGCCTTCGAACGATACGGCCCCTGCGGTGGGCTCCAGGAGGCGGAGGACAAGTCGGCCGACGGTCGATTTTCCGCAACCGGATTCGCCGACGATCGCCAGTGTCTCGCCCGTGGCCACATCGAAGGAGACGCCGTCGACGGCGCGCACGAAGCTGGTCGCGCGGCCCGTCGGTGTCTTGGCCGCTACGAAGTGCTTAACGAGGTCACGGACGGACAGCAGCGGCTCGCTCATTCAGGCCACCAGCCGTTCCAGCGGCGCCTTCCAGCAGCGCGACAGGTGGTGGTTGCCTGTGTCGAACAGCTGCTGTGGCTCCGTACGGCACCGGGCTTCGGCGAACGGACATCGCGCGGCGAACCGGCAGCCCGTGAGAGCCTCGGAAAGAATCGGAACCGAGCCGGGAATGGCGCACAATCGCCGGCGTTCCGTCGTCAGCCGCGGCACCGATGCGATCAGGCCGACGGTGTAGGGGTGCTGGGGCGCCGTGAACAGGGCCGTGGTGGTGGCTCGCTCGACGATCTCGCCGGCATACATGACGGCGACCTCGTCGCACATCTCGGCGATCACGCCCAGGTCGTGCGTGATGAGGATGATCGCGGTATCCGTCTCATCCTTCAATTGGCGCAGCAACTCGAGGATCTGTGCCTGGATCGTGACATCGAGCGCCGTCGTCGGTTCGTCCGCGATCAGCAGTGCCGGCCGGCAGGCGAGCGCCATGGCGATCAGGACGCGCTGGCGCATCCCGCCGGAAAGCTTGTGCGGGTATTCGTCAACGCGCATCTCCGCGAGCGGGATACGGACGCGCTTGAAAAGCGCGATCGTTTCAGAGCGCGCCGCACTTGCCGACATCCCCCGATGCCGGCGCAGGACCTCCACGACCTGGTCGCCCACCGTGTAGCTCGGATTGAGCGATGTCATGGGTTCCTGGAAGATCATCGCCAGGCGATTGCCCCTCAGATCCTGCATCTGATGACCGGACAGCGTCAGCAGGTCGCGCCCCTCGAAGCGGATTGCACCACTCACGCGCGCCGTGTCGCTGGGGAGGAGCCTCATGATCGAGAGGGCGGTGACGCTCTTCCCGGAACCGGACTCGCCGACGATGCCAAGGGTGCTGCCGCGCCGCGCTGAGAGCGTAATGCCGGTGAGCGCCGAGGTCGTGCGGCCGCGGTCGCCGACAAAACTGACGCTGAAGTCCGCGACCTCGAGCAGCGGCGTTTCGGTCATCGAGACTGTCCGTGGCGGAAGCGAATGCCGCCGCGATGATAGGCTGGCCGAAGCATTGCGCCAACCCGCTGGCAGGGCTAGGGCCGCGTGGCACCGAGCTGATAGTAGGCGATGATGGCGGCGACGATCGCGGCGGCAACAACCGCCATGAGGAGCCCGCGCCGAGATGCTGCTTGAGGAGGGGCGGGTGCCGGTCCAGGAGCCGTTGCGGAGGCCGTCGCAGGCGCTGTTTTCGCCCCCTCGAAGTGCGCTGCGAACTTGGCGAAGAACTCGTCCGCCATGCGCTTGGCCACGCTGTCGATGAGGCGCCCGCCAAGCTGAGCGAGCCGCCCGCCGATGTTGGCATCGACGTCGTAGACGAGGCGGGTGCCCTCCGGGCCGGCATCTTCCAGGCGGACCGCG
>JBFWWW010000267.1:0-2775 GCA_050245975.1 Hyphomicrobiaceae bacterium | reverse complement strand
GCAGAAGACCGGAGAGGCGCACTGGCACGTTCTGATGCGGGCCCGCGCCATCGAGACGGGCTGTTATGTCCTTGCGGCGGCCCATGGCGGCAGGCACGAGAGCGGGCGCGAGACCTATGGCCACAGCCTGGTGGTCGCTCCCTGGGGTCAGATTGTGGCCGAAGCCGGTGTTGATCCGACCGTCCTCTATGCCGATATCCACCCTGAGAAGGTCGAGGAGGCGCGCCGGCGCGTACCGTCGCTGACCCACGACAGGGCGTATGATGCTGTTACTGCAACGCCGACCGTGGACCGGACGGCCAGAAAGGGATCGGCGCTGGAGCCGGCAGAGCGAACAAGATGATCCGTTACAAGCTTCGCTGCCCCAAGGGCCACGAGTTCGAGGCGTGGTTTTCGTCGAGCAGCGCGTACGATCGGCAGGCGAAGCGCGGCCAGGTGTCGTGCCCGCAATGCGGCGCGACCAAGATTGCCAAGGCTCCCATGGCCCCGAATATCTCCGCCCGCACCAAGGGCCGCGTGCCGGCCGACCCGCAAGCGCCGGCTGTGCCCGACGGGGCAAATGTGGCTCGCCGCCAGCGCGTTGCGGTCTCCAAAGAGATGACCGAGCTGATGCGCCAGATCCGCAAGGAGGTGGAGGCCAAGGCTGATTATGTGGGGCCGCGCTTTGCTGAAGAGGCGCGCAAGATCCACCATGAAGAGGTCCCTGCCCGGGGCATCTATGGCGAAGCGACGGCGCGCGAAGTGCAGGAGCTGGCGGAGGAGGGTGTCGAGGTTCTGCCGCTGCCCACGCTGCCCGAGGACTACAACTAGAAAATCTGGTACCACCTTTCGGTGGCCGGCCGTCACCATCGACGTGTGCCGGCCGGCGTGAAGCGGCCGGCAGAGTGATCCCGAACGGCCGCTGCGCATTCCGGGGAGGGATGATGGGCGATCAAGCATCAGCCGGCGTTGCCGGGATCGTCGGCTCGGGGCTGATCGGCCGCGCCTGGGCACACGTTTTCGCCCGCGCGGGATGGCTCGTCGTGATGTGGGATCCCGAACCGAAGACGAGAGAAGACGCTCCGTCGCTGGTCGCGGCTTCACTGCACGATCTGGCGCGGCATGGATTGGTCGACAAGCCTGACATCGCCGCGACGCGCGTCACAAGCGTTGCGACCATGGCGGAAGCCGTCAACGCGGCTGATTTTGTCCAGGAAAGCGGTCCCGAGACGGTTGAAGCGAAGCGTGCGATCTATGCTGAACTCGACGTCGCAGCGCCGCGCACGGCAGTTCTCGCCTCCTCAACCTCGGCCATCGTCGCGTCCCTGTTCACGGAACGCCTTGCCGGACGCGATCGTTGCCTCGTCGCCCATCCGGTCAATCCGCCTCATCTGGTGCCGATTGTCGAATTGTGCCCATCGCCGTGGACATCGGAAGCAACGATCCGGCGGGCCCGCGATGTCTATGCAGGCGTTGGGCAGGTGCCGATCCTTGTTAAACGCGAGATCGAGGGCTTTGTGCTCAATCGCCTGCAGGGTGCGCTGCTGGCCGAGGCCTTCCGGCTCGTTGGCGAAGGAGTCGTCACGCCGCAGGACCTCGACGAGACGGTGCGCAACGGTCTCGGTCTGCGCTGGTCGTTCATGGGGCCGTTCGAGACCATCGAGCTCAATGCGCCGGGCGGCATGGCTGACTATTGCGCACGCTACACGGGGTTCTACCGGCGTCTGCAGGAGCAGCCCGCCCCCGCTACGGTCTGGGACGAGGCCAACCGGCGGAAGGTGGTGTCAGCCTGGGGCGGAGCACCGACGCCTGACGGCATTGCCGAGAAGAGCCGCTGGCGCAACGAGCGGCTAGCCGCGCTCGCCGCCCATAAATCCAAGCAATCTCCGTTCAAAACCTGAGAGGCACCTGCATGGCCCCGCGCAAAGTCATCATCACCTGCGCCGTCACGGGCGCGATCCACACGCCGACGATGTCGCCGCACCTGCCGATCACGGCACAGGAGATCGCCGAGGCGGCGATCGGCGCGACCGAAGCCGGCGCTGCCGTTGTCCACCTGCACGCCCGCGATCCTTCCAACGGCAAGCCGGACCAGTCGCCCGAGCTGTTCGCGCCGTTCCTGCAGATCATCAAGCAGCGCTCGAACTGCGTCGTCAACATCACCACCGGCGGCGCGCCGACGATGGCGATCGAGGAACGCGTGCGACCCGCTGCAACTTTCAAACCCGAGGTTGCCTCGCTCAACATGGGTTCCATGAACTTCGGCATGTACCCCATGCTGGAGCGCTACAAGTCCTTCAAATACGACTGGGAAAAGCCCTACCTGGAAGGCTCGCGCGAACGCATTTTCCGCAACACCTTCGCCGATATCGAGTACATCCTGCGCACCTGTGCCGAGAACGGCACGCGCTTCGAGATCGAGTGCTACGACATCGGCCATCTCTACACGCTGTCACATTTTGCCGAGCGCAAGATCGTCAAGCCGCCGTTCTTCATCCAGAGCGTGTTCGGCATTCTTGGCGGGATCGGCCCACATCCCGAAGACGTGGCCCATATGAAACGGACTGCCGATCGGCTGTTCGGGACGGACTACCGGTGGTCCGTGCTGGGTGCAGGCCGCAATCAGCTTCCGATCGCGACGCTGGCGGTGGCGATGGGCGGCAATCTGCGCGTCGGTCTGGAGGACAGCCTCTGGATCGGGCCCGGTGAATTGGCAAAATCCAATGCAGATCAAGTGCGTAGAGCCCGCAGCATTGTCGAGAGCCTAGGCCTCGAGGTGGCAACGCCGGACGACGC
>JBFWWW010000266.1:0-2850 GCA_050245975.1 Hyphomicrobiaceae bacterium | reverse complement strand
CCTCAATTACGGACATGGTCGATGCGCTGGCGGGCCGGTCAAGGTAGGAGAACTTCACGGCAGCTAATGGAACAAGAATCCAGAGTCGGAACACGAGGAGCGAGGGCGCAGAACGCCTGGAACCCCGCATTGAGAGCGAGCGACAGACGGCCAACACCGCGCCGGCATCTGAGCCACCCATTGGCGACCGGCCACCGTTCTCTTGTTCCGGGGCGTTCCGCCTGACGCAACGGCTTGTCACCGTCATTGCAGGAACAGGTTGGAACACTGCGGAACGGAGAAGCACTCGGTCCAAGACCGAGGCTTGCTGCTCTGGATCGCCTAAACACAATGCGCCCCGGACACGGGAACACCGAATCCGGGGCAGGGCAAGTCAGGCGGCGCGACGGATGCGATGCACCGCGCGCCAAGCTGTGGTCGTTGGCAGTCCCGTCAGGCGCGCGACCTCGCGCACCGACGGCAAGCGGCCGTTGCGCTCCTCCAAAAGCGCAAGGACTTTCTCAACCGCCTCGTCCTTTTTGGCTGGCGGCTCAAGCGCGGCCGCCTTGCGGACGTTGGGCGCTGTCCGGGCTGGCCGGAACGCGAAGCCGATCAGCACCAACCCGCCGAGCTCGAGCGCCAGAGGCAAGGCGAGCGGATGCACGATGTCGATGATCCGGGCCGCGCTGCCGTAGCGCTGGGCCATGCCGTCGATCTCGACAGGAGCGCCGGCCTGGGCGAGTTTGGACTGCGTCTCGTCGGCCCGCGCTCGGGCTTGCGAGGTCCTCTCCCGCGCCGCCCGACACGCCGCGCTACCGGCGGAACGGCAGGGGCGGGTCTCGGCGGCCTCCAGCTCAGCAACGCGGGCGATCGCCACTGCATGAGCTTTCTCAGCCAGGTGATAGCCGGCGTTGGCGCCTACTTTCGCTGCGGTTGCCCGGTCACGCATCCCAGCGCTTCGCTCGAGCGCCATGATGCCGGTGTGGCCGATACCGCAGAGGAGCACGAGGATCGTCACACCGACGCTGGCGTAGCGACGCTCCCGCAGGCTGTGCTCCATGACCGCCACCGCGACCGCCATTGACATCGGCATGGCGATTGCGGCGAGTCCAAAGCCCGAGGTGGCCTTGGACCAGCCCATGGCCTCCATGTTCATGAAGACCTGGGCGACGATGAGGGCTGCGCCGCACGACATCGCGGCGAGCCTCAGGCAGATGTTGAACAAGATCAAAGGCACGGTCGGATCCTCCTCAAGATCGTTGAGACCAACGGCCCGCGTCGCCAGGGGATGCCGCCCTCGGTGCCGCATTGGCCGGCCTGTCGTGTGTTGGAGTGCAAGACGTGCTTGGCTGCCCCGGCATCATCGGGGGCTGGTGCTCACAGCGTCGCGGGGTGTTGGATCACCTTGTGATCTCGACGACCTGCTTTCCGTCTGCACAATATACGTATCACAACATATCCCATTATGCAAGGGATTCGACACATCCCTGAGATCAGCCGGCTTTGCGGACGCATGCTCCTCATATATATTGAGATATTGACAGGTTTATTGGGATACGATAATGTCAACGCCCATGAAGCGCAAACGTGGCCGGCCGAAGGCCGACGTGACGATGATGCAGATCGCCATCAGATTACCGGTGGACCTGATTGCCGAGGTCGACGCCATCGTCGATGAGATCAAGGCCGATCCGTTGATGCGGGCCGAACGCTCGGCGGTGATCCGGGCCCTGCTGCACGAGGCGCTTGTCCAGCGCAAAACCACACGACGACGGCGGCGGTGATGGCCGGGCAACGGTGCAGACTACGGCTTTCGGCGACCACGCCGACCTCATGGAGAAACGCCAATGCCTGATCGCTCGCCGTCCAGAGCCGCGCGGTCCAAGACTGAAGCAGCCGAGAAGAAACACGCTGGAAGCAGGGATCGGGCCGGCCACTTCATGCGGGGGGTGAGTGGCAATCCCAACGGCCGGCCCAAGGGCAGCCGCAACAAGACCACGCTGCTGGTTGAGGCTTTGCTCGAAGATGAGGCCGAAAGCCTGACCAGAGCTCTGATCGGAAAGGCGCTGGCCGGTTCGACCCATGCCATGGAGCTGGTGTTCGCGCGAATCGCGCCCGTTCGCCGCGACCGCCACCTCGAGATCACCCTGCCGGGGATCGAAACGATCGGCGATCTGGCTTTGGCGCACGCTCGTGTGATCACCGCCGTGGCCGCCGGCGAGGTGTCACCGGCCGAAGGTCGTGACCTTTCCGCCCTGCTCGATCAATCGCGGCGTTTCATCGAGACCACTGAGCTTGCTTCCCGGATCGCGTCGCTCGAGGAGCGGTTAAGCGAGGGAAGGACGGCCTATGCGAACTGACCTGCAGCGGCGCTTGAGGCGCATCGAGCAGTCACTGCCACCAGCGCGGGGCTGCGCGGGCCGTGGCTTGGTTCCGGGGTTCGAGGAGCGCATGAAGGAAGCCGCGGAGCGGCTCGCTACGATCTCCCGCGACCAGAACGTAGCGCTACGCGAGGCATTGGGCAGCGGCAATGAGTTGCTTAAGCTGCTGCTCCTAGCGCGCATCGGCCGGCTGCCCGACGCTGCGCTCGTGTCCGGCTATCTGGGAAAAGACCATGACGGCACATTCGCTCTTGCATGGAACGCTCGGGCCAACCGATTGATCGAGGCGATCCTGGGCGAAATGCCGGGCCAAGCCACGGCGCAGGTGAGCAGCACGTGTCAGAGCGGCGATCCGTTCGAAGCGCTGAGACGGTTCGACGAGATGCGCCGGGAAATGACACGCGGTCGAATTGTGTGAACGCCTAGGCTTGCATTTGATCACACCAGGATCACACCAGCGAGCCGGACAACAGCGACGACCTAGATCTAA
>JBFWWW010000265.1:0-3205 GCA_050245975.1 Hyphomicrobiaceae bacterium | reverse complement strand
AGATTTATACCCGCACCGGCGACAAGGGCACCACCGGCCTCGGCACGGGCGAACGCCGGTCGAAGGCTGATCTGCGCATCGAGGCGTTCGGCACCGTCGATGAAGCCAATTCCTGAATCGGCATGGCGCGCATCCACACCGGCGCGTCGCATCCGGAGATCGACGCGATGCTCGCCCGCATCCAGAATGAGATGTTCGATCTCGGCGCCGATCTCTGCGTGCCCGACGACGGCAAGCCGCCGGAATACGAACCGCTGCGCATAATCGCCTCGCAGGTGAAACAGCTCGAGGCCGACATAGACCGCCTGAACAAGGCGTTGCAGCCGCTGAAATCCTTCATCCTTCCCGGCGGCTCGCCGGCTGCCGCCGCGCTCCATCTCGCCCGCACCACCGCGCGGCGGGCCGAGCGTCTGATGGTAGCGCTGGCCGAAAAGGAAAAGGTCGGACCCGAGGCGCTGAAATACATCAACCGCCTGTCGGACTTCCTGTTCGTGGCGGCCCGGGCGGTCAATGACAACGGAAACGCCGACGTGTTATGGGTGCCGGGCAAGAGCCGGTAGGATGGAGAACACGGCCCGGGCGGCGAGGGATCGATGTTCATTCCGTTGCATGACGCGAACAGCCTGAAACGGATCAGGTTCCAGTATGTGACCTGCGGCCTGATCGTCGCCAACATCGTCATCTTCGCGCTGACGGCGCTGAACGGCGAGGAGACCGAGATCGCTGCGGTGCTGGGTCTGGGCTACATCCCGTCGGTGGTCTTCGACACGGTGGAGCTGCCGCCACAGTTCGTCATCCTTCCCGAGGACCTCACCTATGTCACCTATGCCTTCCTGCACGGCGACATCTGGCACCTCGGCGGCAACATGCTGTTCCTGTGGGTGTTCGGCGACAATGTCGAGGACGCGCTCGGCCATTTCCGCTTCGTCGTTTTCTATCTGCTTTGCGCCGTCGCCGGCGCGCTGTTCCACGGCCTCGTCGCGCCCGCTTCGCAGGTGCCGCTGATCGGCGCATCGGGCGCCATCGCCGGCGTGGTCTCGGCCTATCTGATCCTGCACCCGAAGGTGAAGATCTGGGTTCTGGCCTTCGGCCGCATCCCGCTTCGCGTTCCGGCCTATATCGCGCTGGCGCTGTGGATACTGTTCCAGGTTTTCATGTTCCTGGCCGCCGGCGACGCGCAGATTTCCTGGGCGTGCCATCTCGGAGGCATCGGCGCCGGCGCCATCCTTGTCCTGCTCCTCAAGCGGCGCGACGTCCCGGTGCTCGACCGCGAGATCGTCTCGCCGCGCGCCGTCGTCGTCGAACAGCCGAGCGCCGTGCGGCCCGACGCGGCGCAGCCAGTCACGCGCTGGGGCCGGCAGTAGCGAATCCCGTCCCTTTCCTCAGCAACACGCCCGAGCAGCCCCGCAATGTTCCTGCAGAACCATCCTTTCCGCGGTCCCTTCTTCATGCTGATCGCGACGGGAGCGTATATCGTAAACGATACGCTCATGAAGCTCGCAACGGAAAGCCTGCCGCCCTATCAGGTTCTCATGCTGCGCGGCGTTGCCGGGCTGATCTGGGGGCTGCCGCTGCTCTACGCGCTGGGCTACGGCGGGCGGCTGAGGCAAATGTTCGACGGCCGGGTCCTGGCCCGCAACCTCAGCGAGACCCTCTCCGTCCTGTGCTATGTGGTGGCGCTTGCGAACATGCCCATCGCGGATGTCATAGCGCTGATCCAGATCACGCCTCTGCTCGTGCTGCTCGGCGCTTCCCTGATGTTGCGGGAGCGGATTGCCCGCGTCACCGTCGTGCTGATCGCCGTCGGTTTCCTCGGCGCGTTGATGGTCGCGCAGCCGACGGGGGCCGGCGTTTCCGTCTACGCCGTTCTGGCGATCGGGACAGCGGTGTTGGGGGCCGGCCGGGATCTTCTCGGCAGGCGGGTGTCTCCCGCCATCCCGGGCATGATCGTCTCCATCTCGACCATTCTCGTCGTGCTCGCAGGTGCCGGTCTGGCCCATCTGGCGTTTGAGGAATGGGTTCCGCTGGACTTCTACGCGACCCTGCTTCTGCTGGGGGCCGGCCTCTTCCTGATCTTCGGCCATTTCTTCCTGTTCATGGCCTACCGTATCGGACCGACCAGCGCGGTCGCGCCGTTCTATTATTCGTTCACGATATGGGCGGTGCTGTCCGGCCTGCTCGTCTTCGGCCATATGCCGAATGCGCTTGCCGTTGCGGGCATCGCGCTGGTGATCGCGAGCGGCCTTGCCATCGCCTTTCTGGACGAGCGCCGCAAGCGTCTCATGCCTGCAGGTTAACGCGGGTTGCGTTCCGGGATTATTGCGTTTCAGCCTGATTCATCTCGCTCGTCGCGACGATGGGATTCTGCGGCCCGAGCTGAAAACCCTTCGGAGCCATGATTGCGATCACGATGCTCGCTGCGATTGCTGCGATCACGGCTGTCGTTTGCAGAATATCCTTCATCACACGGCTCTCGACTTTGCTGACGGATCAAACGCCGGACGCCCGATTCCGTTCCTGGCGGGAAAAGCAGCAGCTCAAGAGCAAAAATTCAAACGGTTTGAGCCAATTCGGCGTATTGACGCTGGCAACGGCGCTCACTAGACGAATGCCCAGCCATCGCCGGTTCCCAAGGCCGGCAAGCCGCTCGAAGGTCTTTTCCGGCATGAACGATGTCGGCTTCCGACAAACTGAAGAAGCCGGCATCTGATATGGGCGCTCCCCAAAAGGACGTCCGAGGTCCCATCGAAGAGGTGCAATCGCATGAAAATCCTTGTCCCGGTGAAGCGGGTTGTTGACTACAACGTTAAGATCCGTGTGAAGGGCGACGGGTCTGGTGTCGAGCTGGCGAATGTGAAGATGTCGATGAACCCGTTCGACGAGATCGCGGTTGAGGAGGCGATCCGTCTGAAGGAAGCGGGCAAGGCGGAGGAGATCGTGGTTGTGTCGGTCGGTCCTGCGCAGGCGGCCGAGACGCTGCGCACGGCGCTTGCGATGGGCGCGGACCGGGCGATTCTGGTGAAGGTTGACGGCGAGGTCGAGCCGCTGGGCGTTGCCAAGGTGCTGAAGGGCGTGGCGGAAGCCGAGCAGCCGGGTCTGGTGATCCTGGGCAAGCAGGCGATCGACGACGACGCCAACCAGACCGGCCAGATGGTTGCCGCGCTGCTCGGCTGGGGCCAGGCGACGTTCGCCTCGAAGGTCGAGA
>JBFWWW010000264.1:0-3316 GCA_050245975.1 Hyphomicrobiaceae bacterium | reverse complement strand
TTCACCCTTTACACGACGAGCCAGAACCACCACGTGGCGCGCCTCGTGCTTTCGGCCTTCGTCGGCATCGCGCCGGAGAACAAGTTGCGCGTCATCGCTCCCGACGTCGGCGGCGGCTTTGGCTCGAAAATCTTCATCTACGCGGAGGAGACCGTCTGCATCTGGGCTTCGAAGAAGGTGGGCCGTCCGGTGAAATGGACGGCGGACAGGACCGAATCCTTCCTGGCGGATGCACATGGGCGCGATCACATAACGACGGCCGAACTTGCGCTCGACGCCAATGGAAAAGTGCTCGCGCTCCGCGCCAATACGAAGGCCAATCTGGGCGCCTATCTGTCGACCTTCGCGTCCTCGGTGCCGACCTATCTCTACGCGCCCCTCCTGTCGGGCCAGTACAATATCCCCTCGATCTACTGCGAGGTGGACGGCATCTACACCAACACCGCGCCGGTCGATGCCTATCGCGGCGCCGGCCGCCCGGAAGCAACGTTCGTCGTCGAGCGCCTCATGGAGGTGGCCGCTCGCGAAACGGGGCGCGATCCCGCCGAGCTGCGCCGCATCAACTTTATTCAGCAGTTCCCGCACGCCACGCCGGTCATCATGACCTACGACGCCGGCGACTATGACGCCTGCCTGCGCAAGGCCCTCGAAATGGCCGACTATGCGAACTTCGGCAGTCGCAAGGCGGCGAGCGAGAAGAAGGGATTGCGCCGCGGCATCGGCTTCTCCGCCTACATCGAGGCCTGCGGCATTGCCCCCAGCAAGGCTGTCGGCTCGCTCGGCGCCGGCGTCGGCTTGTGGGAATCGGCCGAGGTGCGCGTCAACCCTGTCGGGACCGTCGAGGTGCTTACCGGTTCGCACAGTCACGGCCAGGGGCACGAGACGACCTTCGCCCAGCTCGTCTCACACCGGCTCGGCATTCCGATGGAGCAAATCTCCATCGTGCATGGCGACACCGACAAGGTGCAGATGGGCATGGGCACCTACGGCTCACGCTCGGGCGCCGTCGGCATGTCGGCCATTTTCGTGGCGCTCGACAGGGTCATCGCAAAGGCCAAGAAGGTCGCCGCGCGCTGCATGGAGGTTCCGGACGGCGAAGTCGATTTCGACAACGGCATTTTCACGGGCCGCGGCACCAACAAGACGATGGCGTTCGGCGAGGTGGCGCTGCAGGCCTACGTCGCGCACAAGTTTGACAGCTCGGAGATCGAGCCGGGCCTCAAGGAAGGAGCCTTCTACGATCCCAAGAACTTCACGTTCCCGTCCGGCGTGCACATCGCCGAAGTCGAGATCGATCCCGACACGGGCGCAACCCGCATCGACCGCTGGACCGCCGTCGACGACTTCGGCGTGCTCATCAACCCGATGATCGTCGAGGGGCAGGTGCACGGCGGCATCGCACAGGGCATCGGCCAGGCGATGCTGGAGCACACGGTCTATGACGAGAACGGCCAGCTTCTGACCGCAAGCTTCATGGACTACTGCATGCCGCGCGCCGACGACCTGCCGTCGTTCAACGTCGCCATGACCAATACGCCCTGCCCCTCGAACCCTCTGGGGATCAAGGGATGCGGCGAAGCCGGCGCCATTGCCGCGCCGGCCGCTCTCATGAACGCGATCACCAATGCGGTCGGGCACGAGAACGTCGCCATGCCGGCAACGCCGCAGGCCGTCTGGCGCGCGCTGCAGGCTGCGCCGAAGAAAATGGCCGCCGAGTAAGGGAGCTCATCATGTACGCTTTCGACTATCACCGCCCCGCCTCGGTTGCCGATGCGGCGAAGCTGTTGAAGGATGGCGCGAAGATTCTGGCCGGAGGGCAGACCCTCATTCCGACGCTCAAGCTGCGGCTTGCGAGCCCATCGGCGCTGGTCGACATGCGCGGCATCGCCGACATGAGGGGCGTCTCGCAGACCGGCGCCAATCTCGTTATCGGCGCCATGACGACGCATGCTGAGGTCGCGGATTCGAAGCCGGTTCAAGCCGCGCTTCCCGGGCTTGCAGCGGTTGCGACAGGCATCGGCGATCCGCACGTGCGCAACCGGGGTACGATCGGGGGCTCGCTCGCCAACAACGACCCCGCTGCCGACTATCCGGCCGCCGTCCTCGCGCTCGGTGCGACGATCGTCACCAATAAGCGCCAGATCGCCGCCGACGACTTCTTCCAGGGTCTCTTTGCGACGGCACTGGCGGAGGACGAGATCATCACCGCGGTATCCATCCCGACCGGCGGAAAATTCGGCTACGCGAAATTCGCCAATCCAGCCTCGCGCTTCGCACTCGTCGGGGTTGCTGTCGCCCAGAGCGGCAGCGCTGTCGGGGTCGCGGTCACGGGGGCCGGCGCCAACGGCGTGTTCCGCGCCACAGCGATGGAAGCGGCGCTCGGCAAATCTTTCCAACCCGGCGCTCTCGATGGCCTGGCCGTGGATGCGTCGCAACTTTCGGGCGATCTGCACGCGGATGCTGCCTATCGCGCCAATCTGGTGACGGTGATGGCGAAGCGCGCCGTTGCTGCTGCCGTTTAAGCCGGACTGCTGCCGGGGGTACCGCCATGGCGATGACGATGTCGGGCGCCTACGTTCTGCCCGCCGACAAGGCGGCAGTCTGGGCCAAACTCAACGACCCTGTCGTCCTGAAGGACTGTATTCCCGGCTGTGAATCCCTCGAGAAGGACGGCGACAGCCGCTTCAAGGCCGTCGCCAACATCAAGGTGGGACCGGTTTCAGCCCGGTTCAAAGGGGCCGTCGACCTCACCGATATAAAGCCCCCGGACAGCTATCGCATCGTCGGCTCGGGCGACGGAGGCGTGGCAGGCTTTGCCAAAGGCTCGGCCGCGGTCCGCCTGGAAGATGCCGGCCCGGAGGGCACCCGCCTCGTCTACGACGTCGATGCCAACATCGGCGGGCGGCTGGCTCAGCTTGGCGGGCGCCTCATCGACAGCGTGGCCAAGCGCATGGCGGATGAGTTCTTCGCCAAGTTCGCAGCGCACTTCGAGGGGGCGAAAGCAGCGCCTGCGGCGGCCTCCGCAACGGCTCCTGGACGGCCATCCGCCCCTCCTCAGGCCGCATCTCGGCGCGGGCTCCTCATGGCGGTTGTTGCCGCCGCGATCGTCGCCGCCATCATCGCCTACTATCAGCTCGGTGCCACGCGGCACTAGCGCTGCCGGCGGGTTGGCGCAATGCTTCAGCCAGCCTATCATCGCGGCGGCATTCGCTTCCGCCACGGACAGTCTCGATGACCGAAACGCCGCTGCTCGAGGTCGCGGACTTCAGTGTCAGTTTTGTCGGCGACCGCGGCCGCACGACCTCGGCGCTCACCG
>JBFWWW010000263.1:0-3406 GCA_050245975.1 Hyphomicrobiaceae bacterium | reverse complement strand
CGAGATGCTGGCGCTCATCGGCGAGGCGCGCATCTACCGGCCGGAGCTGGTCGCGCGCTTCGTGCTCAATCGTTGCGGCGCGCGCACCGTGCTCGCCCGCGAGACGGCCGCGACCCTGGCCGATCACGATCCTCCCGTCCTCGCCGCCACCATCGGTCAGCGCGTCGCCTTCGCGGTCGCCGCGCAGTCCGGCCAGTTCGTCTCCGAACTGGACGACGGCACGCCCGCCGCGCGCGAGATCGCGGCGCTGGCGGATGCGATCGAGTGCTTGAACATCGGGAGGCCGGCGCAATGAACGGGCGCTCGTCCCGCAATGGCTTCGCCTCCCGGCCCGCCAATCCCGAGCGCTGGGTCAAGGCGGCCGACAACCCGCCGCGCGATGCCGGCGCCGGCGGCTACACCGCCCGGCTGACCATCGACGTGACGCCGGCGCTGCGCGGCCGGGTCAAGATCGCCGCGTTCGCTCGCGGCGTCACGGTCGCCGACATGCTGCGCGACCTGCTCGCGCGCGAATTTCCCCCGACCTCCGAAGGAGACCCATCATGACCGACGCCACGGTTTCCCGCGCGCAGGGCGGCCCCATGCCGCGCGCGCATCTCGCCGACCGTCTCACCCATGTCGAGCTGACGCATGTCGAGAAGCGGATCGAGAACTGGATCAGGTTCGGCCACGAAGCCCATGAACGGGTGCTCGATCGCCGCCGCCGCGTCTTCTCTTTCCGGCCGGGCAGCCTCTTCGCCTTCGTGCGTTGGGCCGCCAACGACTTCGGCACGATCATCTCGCGCATCGACATCGTGCGCGCCACCGCGCCAGGCGAAGCCTACCAACCGCTGCCCTTCGTGCGCCCCGGCGGCGACATCCTGCTGAAGATCGAGGGCTGGCCCAAGGTCGAACAGGTGCTTCGGCACATCGACGCCGTGGAAGCCCTCGGCATCGACGCCTGCGACGTGACTCCCGATCACTGGCGTCATGTCGGCAACCGGATCGGCGCGGGCCATGAGCCGCGCGCCTACACGCTGGAGCGCCATGCGGCATGGCTCAAGCGGCGGGAGATCGGGCTATGACCCGCTTCGGCTATGTCATGACGACCTATGCCGTGATGATGGGCGTCGCCATCGCCGCCTTCATCCCGATCGCGCCACGCCTCGTCTGGAACGCTTCGGCCAGCGCGCCGATCGGCTTCTATGACCTCGCCCCGCCGCACCCTCTGACGGTTGGCGATCTCGTCGCCGCCATGCCTGACAAGCCGCTGTCCGACTTCATGGTCGAGCGCGGCTATATCGGCCGCGACATGCCGCTGATGAAGCGCGTCATGGGGCTTCCCGGACAACAGGTCTGCCGCATCGGCAACGCCGTCACCGTCGATGCCGTGCCACTCGGCGAGGCGCTCGACCGCGACCGGCTCGGTCGCCCGTTGCCGGTCTGGCAGGGCTGCCGCCGCATCGCCGACGGCGACATCTTCCTCATGAATGCCGACGTGCGCGACAGCCTGGACGGCCGCTATTTCGGCCCGCTTCCGGTGCGCGCCGTCATCGGCAAGGCGATGCCGCTCTACACCGACGAGGGTGGCGACGGCCGCTTCGTCTGGCGCGCGGCGACACGCTGACCGCTTCCCGTCGTCGGGAGCGGCGCCCGCCGACGGGTTCATTCACACCGCCGCCACGGAGACCATCATGTCGCAGATCGGCACGTTCACCCGCGAGCTGTCCGGCTTCGTCGGGCGCATCCACACACTGACGCTTTACCGCGAAGTCATCGTCGTTCTCACCGAGCCGTCCGAGACGGAAAATGCACCGGACTATCGCATCCATCACGGCGGCGACGATGGCCCGGAGATCGGCGCGGGCTGGAAACGCACCGGAGAGCGCGCCGGCGAATACGTCGCTCTGCTGATCGACGATCCCGCCCTGCCGCAGCCGATCCGCGCCAACCTGTTCCGCGATGACGATGCCGGCAGCGCGTGGTCGTTGCACTGGAGCCGTGCGCAGAAGCGTGACGGGAAGGACTGAGGCGATGCGGCGAACCTCCCTTCTTCTCCTTGCCGGCCTGTCGTTCGGTTGCGCGCAGACCGTTCCGGTCTTCGCGCAACCGTCAAAACTCGCCCCAGCACCCGCGCGAGACCTACACGGCGAACTGATCGCCGAGGCGGCGCAGCGCTTCGAGATTCCCGCCGCATGGATTCGTGCAGTGATGAAGGCGGAGAGCAACGGCGATCCCCGTGCCATCTCCCCCAAGGGCGCGATGGGATTGATGCAGATCATGCCGCGGACCTGGGCGGATTTGCGGGATCGGCACCGCCTCGGCACTGATCCTTACGACCCGCACGACAACATCATCGCGGGCGCGGCCTATATCCGTGAGTTATACGACCGCTACGGCTCTCCCGGCTGGATCGCGGCCTACAACGCCGGTCCCGGACGTTACGAGGACTCGCTGAGGGGCCGTCCCCTACCGGCCGAAACGCGCGCGTATGTCGTCAATGTCGCGCCGTCCCTCGGCGGTGGCGATGCACAGGCGCGGGTTCTGGTCGCCGCTGCCGATCCGCTCGCATGGACCCAAGCGCCACTGTTCATCGCGCAATCGGAGCGTCGGCCGACAACCGCTGCCATGCCGGACGAACGCACGTCCAATGACGCGGGGACGACACCGGGCGTGCGCGATGTTTCCGCCATCGTGCCGCGATCGGGTGGCCTGTTCGTCGCCCGAGCGGATACAGGACGACAGCCATGAGGCGTGTGATCCCGTCCGCGCGGCGGGTAGTTTCAGTGTGCAGCGGATGGGGCTGGCGACAGTCTCATCCGTGGGCAATGGGGGCAGAACAGGGAGGAAGGCGGGAGGGCAAGATTAAAGCGGACGGCACCCCATGGGTCCGATCCGGGGGCCAAGCCCTTGTCTGCACACTGTTTTGGGTGGCACCGTCTCCGAGCCGCCATGGTGCCAAAGGATACAGAAAAGCCAGTATTTTCAGTGTTTTTCACGGCACTTTTGGCCGAAATCGCCGGTTTTGGGCGGATCAGCGGCTATGAGCGACGACGATCACTTCCGGCCGAAGCCCGGCCGCATCCGCTCCAACGGAGCAAAGACCGGACAGGCCAAGAGTTTCCTCAGCCAGGTTCGCAAGATCGCCCGCCAGCAGCAGGCCGGGACCGGCCGAAGCTCTTCCGCCAAGATTGGAGGTCCCGGCCGGTCGGCGAATGGTCGGAGCGTCGTCGCGTCCGGCCGCGGCGTGCAGCGCGGGCGAGGCGCATCCTTCGTGCGCGCCCGCAACCTGTCGAATGGCTGGAGTCATCGCCAGCCCGGCAGCCGGCGCGTGATCGTCAAATCCCGGTCGGTTCGCAGCCCAGGCCGCAGCGGCAAGGCCGCCGCCCATCTGCGCTACATCCAGCGAGACGGCACGGCGCGCGAT
>JBFWWW010000262.1:0-3422 GCA_050245975.1 Hyphomicrobiaceae bacterium | reverse complement strand
CCGATCACGTCCGGCCAGAAGGCGGCGAGGCATTCGCCGGTCGCGTGCCGCACGCTCGGGTAGACGAGCCCGTTGCTGCCCGCCCCGCGCAGGCGCGCGGCGAACGCCTGCGCCGCCGGATAGCTGGCGAGGTCGGGCTTCAGGTAGCGCGCGAAGCCGTCGCCGCGGATGTCGTGCAGGCTCGCGTCGAGCGGCGCCACATGCGTCAGGAACGTCGCCTGCAGCGGCGGATCGCCGGTCGCGGCATGGAAGCGCGCGCGGTGGAACGCCACCTCCGCCAGCGCCGTCTCGAACGCGCGTCCCGCGTAATAGATGCCGTAGCTGCCGTCCGTGAACCGGCTCGGATTGGCGGTGCTCGCATGGACGAACGGCGCCATCGCCGCCGACGCGCCGCGGCCGAACACGCGCCGCTCCTTCGGCACGAGGCTGATCTGCCCCGCCTGCTGGCGCTGCGCCGGATCCGTGAAGCGCTCGAGCTCGTCGAGGGCGGCGAGGTCGGCCGCATCCGCGATGCGCTCGAAGGCGGCGATCGGCGGATAGCGGTCCGACACGATGCGATAGGTCGCCGTCCAGCGGATGCGCCGCAGCGGCGGGCGCTGGGCGACGAGGTGCGGCCCGCGTCCCATCAGCCGGCCCTGATCCCGTCGAGGTAGCCGCGCACGGCGGCGAGGTCGGTGATCTGCCCGGCGAGCATGCGGTCGAGCGCCGACTGTCCGCCGAAGGCCGCGTTGGGCCTGCGCACCCAGGCGTCGGCCTGCGCCGGGTCGGCGTAGAGCTCGTCGAGCGCCCTGAAGATGCCGAGCACGAGGCTCAGCCGCGTCGCCAGGTCGAGGCCGTGCGCGACCGCGCCGACGTCGCCGTTCTTCCAGTTGTGCAGCGTCGATTTCGAGGGGCGGCCGAGCAGGATCGCCATGTCGTCATTGCGCACGCGCCACTTGGCCATGATGGCGAAGAACGCGCGCAGCCCCGCCGCGATGGTCTCGGGCTTCGACACTGCCGGTGCGGCACTCTCCTTTGCGGGAGGCGCCCCGCCCCGCCGCGCTTTCGCCGCGTCTTTCGCTGTGACCTTGCGCGCTGCAGCCGGTGCCATGCAGAGAACTCCTATTCTTGGAGTCCAACATAATACCATCAACGAAAAAAGTATATTTTTAGACTCACTGATCGTAAGGCACGCCTAAACGAATTGCCATGGCGCTTCGTGCGACATCGAAGGTGTCAGCCAAGCCTTCCATAGTGTTGAAGCCGAGGTCCATTGCGCGATTGATTAGCTCCCACGGCATCAAAATATCAGCGGCCATTTCATTTGCTTGGACTTCAATTCGTCCCCCTAGGCGACTTCGGTACAAGCCGTCGTCAATGATCCCATCGCCAATCAACTCTTGATGCAAGATGTAGTGAGCGATCTCATGGGCCACGGTGAACCGCTTCCGATGTCGGCTGTGTTTTCCGTTGATAGTGATGACGTACTCGGGTTTAGAGTCGTCTTTCTTAATTTGACCGGAAATGTCGTCAGGCCAGTCCTTTGTTTCGTAGACGGCAAGGTCGAGCGACCTAGCAACCGCAAGGACATCAACGGGCCATGACTTTTGGTGTTGATGGACCCGCTTCATTTTCTCCTGGATGCTTAGCCACTCCGTCATAGCTCGGTTACCGGCGTTTTGGTGATGGGTCCTGCTGGCTCCGTCGGTGAAGGGGTCGCCACCGGTCCTTGATTTCGTGCCTGTTGGCGGTTCCCCCAGTCTTCCAAATATTTTCGGGTGGCCTCCTCTGCTGTGCGGTTGGCAGTCGCAACTGCAGCGTTTCGGATGTCCGAATAGCCAACGATTGCTAGAGCGGCGAGGCCTATAGCCAGCAATGCTAGAAGCACTTGCACCAACGTGAGACCGAACGTTGCTGCGTCCATCGCGTACTTGTAGTCGATGCTCGCTGACTTCTCGATCTTTACGGCCCCCAAAAAAAATGCCGTTGCGAAAATTCCGATCGAAAGGGCGACAAATGCGAGCAGCAACTGACGCCAAGGAAAGGCGGCCATGGTGGAAAATCCCAAACAAGCGACAATGCGAATCACTATGCCATGAGTTGCCATCTCTCCGTTGTATCGACTCCCGATATGGCTAAATTTAAGGGATCGCCTGCCAGCCATGACCTCGCCCGCCGACCGCATCGTCGACCTCTACGCCCGCCACGGCGTCACCTGGGCGGCGGCGCGGGGCACGATCCTGCACGAGCGCCAATGGATCGACCGCTTCGCCGCGCTGCTCGCGCCCGGCGCGGACGTGCTCGACATCGGCTGCGGGTCGGGCGAGCCGATCGCGCGCCATCTCGCCGGCCTCGGCCATGCGATCACGGGCATCGACAGTTCGCCCGCCCTCGTCGCGCTCTTCAACGCCAATCTCCCCGGCCACGCGGCCACGGTGGCCGACATGCGCACGCTCGATCTCGGCCGCACCTTCGGCGGCCTCGTTGCGTGGGACAGCTTCTTCCACCTCGCGCATGCCGACCAGCGCGCGATGTTTCCCGTGTTCGCCGCGCACGCGGCCGCGGGCGCGCCGCTCATCGTCACCACCGGCCCGGCGCACGGCGAGGCCATCGGCACGCTGGAGGGCGAGCCGCTCTATCACGCGAGCCTCGCGCCCGACGAATACCGCGGCCTGTTCGCCGCCGCCGGCTTCGACGTCGTGGCGTTCGTTCCGCAGGATGCGACCTGCGGCGGCCACACGGTCTGGCTGGCGCGCCGCCGCTGATCTGCCCGCGCTGCTACTTCACGCTGGAAAAGCTCGTCGGCTGCAGGATCTGGCTCGCGACATTGGCGAGCAGCGCGCCCTCCTTCTCGCTCTCGTTGCGCGCCTTGATCCAGTCCGCGTCGGCCTGGAACGCGCCCCACTTCTGCTCGCGCTCGGCGAGGCTCTCCCACGCCAGCAGGTACGTCAGCCGGTGGCTGTGGTCGCCGATCACCGTGGTCCAGAACCCGGCCTGCCGGATGCCGTGCTTGTCCCACAGCTTCAGCGTCGCCGTCTCGAAGCGCCTGAGCAGGTTCGGCAGCTTTCCCGGCACGCAGTCATAAAGCCTCAGCTCGTAGATCATCCTCGTCTCCCGTTTCAGTCTTGTGGCAATGCGATCCAGTTATAAAGCGCGAGCCCGCCGTCGACGGCCACCGTCGTTCCGGTCACGTAGCCCGAGAAGCGGTCGCTCAGCAGCGCCAGCGCCATGTCGGCCATGTCCTCGCCCGTGCCTAGCCGGCCGAGCGGCACCTTATCGGAGAAATCGTGCAGCCCGGCGTTGAAGCCGCCGCCCGGCACCGCGCCCGGCGCCAGCGCGTTGACGCGGATGCCGGCGGGTCCGAGCGCGCGCGCCAGCTCCTTCACCGCCATCGTCTGCCCGGCCTTCGCCGCCGAATAGTGCGCGATGTTGCGCGGCGTGCC
>JBFWWW010000261.1:0-3489 GCA_050245975.1 Hyphomicrobiaceae bacterium | reverse complement strand
CGAGTGGGCGGTAGACGGTGACCACGACCTTGGCCCGCGCGGCGGCTCCGGCACGACGCGATCGGCCAACCTCGCCGCGGCCGCCGACGCCGTCTCAGCCTTCGCCAGGCGCGTTGCGACAGCCGCTCGCCGCTAGGCGCGGGCCGCCTGGGCCTGCGGCTCGGGCAGGCGGCGCGGCAGCATCGACACCGCGATCAGGATGATGAGCGCCGACAAGGAAAGCAGGCGGAAGAGCGAATCGAAGCCCCAGCGCTCATACACGAAGGCGATGAGTGGCAGCGCGGCCGCCAGCGCCGTGAAACTGACGACGTAGCGGACACCGTACACGCGAGCCCGGTATTCGCCCTGGGCCATGCGACCGATCATATAATCGTTGATCGGAATCTGCCCGAATGCCGCCAGCATGAAGATCATGGCGCAGACGAGTGCCGCCCAGTCGGACAAGCCCGGCATGATGGCGAAGAACACCATCTGGATCGCCGCCGCCGTGATGAACACAATGCGCGGACCAAGGCGATCGAGGTAGTGGCCGACCACGATCTGGCCCGCCGATGCCAAAGCGAACACCACGAAGGCAAGCTGTCCCAGCGCGGTTGCAGAGACCGCGATGCCGTGCAGACGCTCGTCGAACACCTTGGGCAGGGCAAATGTCGTCGACTGGAACACGATGCTGGAGACGGCCGTCGTCAGGAAGACGATGGTCGACACGCGGAACAGAAGAGCCTTGACGTCAGCCGGGACGGCAGCGGCAGCCGCCGACGAGCGCGCAGCGACCGGGCGAGGCGCCGTGATCTCGGGCCACCGCAGGATGGTGTAGGCAATACCGACGAAGATCGAGAACACGCCGGGCGCGATGAAGGCGATGCGCCAGCCGCCATGATCGATGAAGTAGCCGGTGACGAGCGCCGCGCTCGCGACGCCGAGGTTGCCCCAGACGCCGTTGACGGCGATGCGCATGCCCGTGTTCTTCCACTTCTCGACCACGATGGCGAGCCCGACCGGGTGATAGATGGCGGCGAACATGCCGATCACGAACAGTCCGAGGCCGATCTGGAACGGCGTGGCGGCAAAGCTGGTCGCGATGGACGCGATGCCGATGCCGATGAAAAAGACGCTCATCATGCCGTCGCGGCTCCACTTGTCCGCGAGCCAGCCGGCGGGAAGCGAGAACACGCCAAAGGCGAAGAAACCCGGCGTCGCGTACTTCAGGAGATCCGCATAGCTCAGGCCCCACTGGCGATAGAGCGCCAGCGCCGCCACCGTCGCGAAAATGAGCGTGAACAGGTGATCGAGAAAGTGACCCATGTTGAGAAACAGAAAGTGCAGCCGGTCACGCATTGGGCTCTCCCTGCCCGGGTCGTTGTCCGGGCGTCGCAAGCTAGTCTTTCTGCCGGTCTCGCGGAACTCGAACTTTCGAGCCTCTGTCCTGCGCCGGCCGCGGATCAGCGGCTCAGGGAACCTGCTGATGACGTGCCCTCGCCGCCCGCTCCAGCGCGGCGCACGTCAGCTTTTCGAGATTGAGACGGCCGGCCAGCATCTCGAGGAAGCGGACCTCCTCGAGCCTGATCTTGAGATCGCTCGCGGCGACCTCGGCGGCCAGGACGTACGCCGTCTCGTGCAGGCGCTGCGGCAGGGCCTCGGCGATCATGTCCAACACGCGGTCAAGGCCTTCCGGCCCGGCAAGGACACGCCCGCAGCTCTGCGCCTCGTCGACGAGCCACTGGCCGTCGTAGTTGTGAAACGGCGGCAGCTCCTTGACGATGCTGCCGATGCGCGCGAGCTCCTCGTTGGTGATCTTGCGATCGACCGCGGAGGTCGTGATCATCGCGTAGATGAGGGCCTCCTGCGGCGTCAGCTTCGCTGTCATTCTGTATTCTCCGACACTTGCGGCCCGGCGCGACCTGCGCGGCGCCCTCGATCTGCTGCTGGACCATGCATAGAACAGGATGGCGCGCGAAGGAATAGACGGGTCCGGCTGCCGGCGCGGCGTGAGCCGGAATTTGTGATCCGGCCCGACCTGATCTAGGGTGCCGGCCGCATTCACCATCTTCGACGGCCCCGAGACCCAACGGCCATGCCCGCTGCATCCGCATCCACATTTTACGCCGCCGCCAAGGACGCCCGCTCCTGGCCCTTCGAGGAAGCGCGCCGCCTCATCCAGCGTCTCGCGAAGATGCCGGGTTCCGAGGGCCGCACGGTGCTGTTCGAGACGGGCTACGGACCTTCGGGACTGCCGCATATCGGCACGTTCGGCGAGGTGGCCCGTACGAGCATGGTCCGCCATGCCTTCGAGGTGCTGACGGAAGGCCGGGTGGAAACGCGGCTCATCTGCTTCTCCGACGACATGGACGGCCTGCGGAAGGTTCCGGACAATGTCCCCAACAAGGAAATCCTGGCCGCTCACCTCAACAAGCCGCTGACCTCGGTTCCCGACCCCTTCTCGGACGCGTATCCCAGCTTCGCGCACCACAACAACGCGCGCCTGCGGCGCTTCCTCGACCGGTTCGGCTTCGACTACGAATTCCTGTCGGCGACCGAATGCTACCGCTCGGGGCGGATGGATGCGACGCTTCTCAAGATGCTCGCCGTCTACGACAAGGTGATGGACATCATCCTGCCGACGCTGGGCGAGGAGCGCCGCCGCACATACTCGCCGTTCCTGCCCATCTGCCCGCGCACGGGCCGCGTGCTGCAGGTGCCGATGGTCGAGCGGCACCCGAAGAAAGGCACCGTCGTCTACATCGACCCGGAGACGGGAGACAAGGTCGAGACGCCGGTGACGGGCGGACACGTCAAGTGCCAGTGGAAGGCCGACTGGGCGCTGCGCTGGACGGCGCTCGGCGTCGACTACGAAATGGCGGGCAAGGACCTGATCGACTCGGTCCAGCTCTCCTCGAAGATCTGTCGCGCGCTCGGCGGCACACCGCCCGAGGGCTTCAACTACGAGCTGTTCCTCGACGAGAAGGGCGAGAAGATTTCGAAGTCGAAGGGCAACGGCCTGACGATCGACGAGTGGCTGACCTATGCCTCGCCCGAGAGCCTGTCGCTGTTCATGTTCCAGAAGCCAAAGACCGCCAAGCGGCTTTACTTCGACGTGATCCCGCGCGCCGTCGACGAGTACCTGCAGCTCGTCGGTGGCTATCCGGCGCAGGATGCCCGCCAGCAGATCGACAATCCCGTCTGGCACATCCACGCCGGGGCGCCGCCCCATGCGGCGCCGCCCGTCACGTTCGCGCTGCTGCTCAATCTCGTATCGGCCTCGAACGCGCACGATCCCGCGGTGCTGTGGGGTTTCATCCGCCGCATCGCGCCGGACGCCACACCGCAGACGCAACCGCTGCTCGACCACATGGTCGGATACGCCGTCGCCTACTACGACGCCTTCGTAAAGCCGACCAAGACGTTCCGGCCGGCGACGCCTGCCGAAGCTGCCGCGCACAAGGCCCTCGATACCGCCCTGGCGGCGGCCCCGGCATCGGCGACCGCCGA
>JBFWWW010000260.1:0-3556 GCA_050245975.1 Hyphomicrobiaceae bacterium | reverse complement strand
CCAGGCGCCGGGATAGCGCCAGGCGCCGGTGTGGATGCTGACTGGCCGCATGAAGGCGAAGAGATGGAGCTGGCGATGATTGGTCATCGTGTTCTCATCCTAGTCGTTGTTGTTGGTTGCCGATCGTGAAACCGCCTGCTGCAGATTCGCTGATCTCAAAAGACAGGCCCAAGCGCGAAGGCGCCGTCGCCGAGCAGGGCCGCCAGAAGCAGCAGCAGGGCCCACACGACGGGAAGCTCGGAGCCGCCGACCGTGAAGAAGAACCCTTTGCGGACCTGCCAGAAGTGAGCAGCGCCGATCATCAGCGGCAGCGCGTAGAGGCTGACCCAGCGCGTGTGGATGCCTGGAATGAGAAGCAAGGCGCCGAGAACTTCAGCCGAGACCACGTAATAGGGGACGATGCGCGCATAGCCGTTTGTCTCGAAATTCGCCCACCATTTCGCGAAACCGCCGTCGCAGACGGCGAACTTCCAGTACAGGTGGACGATGAACAGGGCGCCGAGACTGACGCGCAGCACGAAGGCGGCGATCTCCGAGAGCGACGCTTGAGACGCAGTGGCCAGCAATGCGGATTGCATGTGATGGTCGAGCAGATTGGGCATCGGTGTGGGTTTCTCCAAGCGATTGAGCATGAGCATCCGGGTGGTTGCGCACGGCACAGCGCTGCCGTTCGCGTCGCGGCGAACTGCTGCGCGCGCGCAAGGCGTCGGCTCCGGCACCAGCGGCTGTCACCGCTGGCCGGAATGAACGTGTTTCGTGCTCCGGCCCCGTGGCCGTCGAAGAGCTCGCGTCAGCGCGGCAGACGGCGCGCGCCGCCCAGCCAGAACGTGCCCTCGACCTCGACGATGTCGTCCTGGTTGAGCCGGTGCACCTCGACGATGGTGCGCGGCGGATAGGGGCCGTCGCCCCACAGCTCGGCCTGGATCTTGTTGACCAGCGGCCGGTAGCGGAACATGTCGGTGACGTAGACGACGAGGCGCACGGTGTCCTTGAGCGAGGCCCCCTCCGACTCCGCGATCAGCTGCATGTTGCGGAACGCCTGGCGCACGCGCGCTTCCTCGCCGGCGACGAGTGTGTCGGTGCGCGGGTCTATGCCGCGCATGCCCGCGACGTAGAGGACATCGCCGGCGCGGCTGGCGAGGCCCCAGGTGCCGGTCGGCTTGATGGCGCCCGTTGGCGCGACCACGCGGACACCGCCGGGCTCTGGTGCACGCTGTTGCGCCGCGGCCGGCCATGCCGCGCTGAATGCGGCTGTCATGGTGGCGAGCAGTGCGGTGAGGGTACGCATGACTTGTCCTCCTCGGTTCCGGGGCGGTTGGGTTGCAGGCGCGGGCGTGTCATGGCCCCGGCAGGCCACGGCCGCGATCGAGCGTCCAGGTGACGCGGGATGGGGAGACGAGGCCGCTGACCGCGCGGCCGCGCATGGGCTCGAGCGCCGGCTTCCACGGCGCCAGCGTGAAGGTGTCCTCGCGGCGGATCACGGCGAGCCGGCCGGTCGGCGTGTTGACCGCGCGCTCGTAGACGCCCTGGATGCGGCCGCCGGGCTCGCGCGGCTCGAACTGCGCGTTGAGATGCCGCGACAGGTCGGTCGCGATGCGCAGCGTCTCGCGCTGGCGCAGGGCGGCCATCATCTGCGGCTTCGGCGTGATTTGACCGTCCGGGCCCCGATCGGCGAGGCCTTGGGCGGCGAGCCAGCGGCCGCGGGCCTCGAGCGCCTGCCGCAAGCCGCCGGCGAAGCCGGGCATGGCCGGCTCGATGCGCATCCTTGCGGTGATCGCCTCGTCGAGCCAGGTGGGGCCGTCGTAGCCCGTGAAGCGCTCGACCTCGACCGGTGACAGCACGTGCACGCGCGGCAGAGCGCTCGGCCGGCCGCGGCCGGTGTCGGTGCCGAGCGCCACGAGCTGCCCGCGCGCCGGCACCGCGTCGGGCTCGAGGCGGCCGAGTTCGGCATAGTGGGCGCGCCCGTCAACGGCGTCGACGACCACCCACGTTCGGTCGGTGATCTCGTCGACCATGCCGACGCCGACCACCTTGCCGATCAGCGGCGCATTGCGCGGTCCCTTCTCGAACAGCGCCATGCCGGCGGCGCCGCGGTCGATGCCGGCCTCGCGCAGGGCGCGCTGCATCATCTTGAACTTGTCGGCGCGGTCACCGAGCTGGCGCAGCCTGGGCTCGAGCTGGCCGTCGAGCTGCCAGACGCCCGGCTGCTTCTCGACGGCAAGGCCGAGCGCCTGAAGCGACTTGAGGCGGCCGAGGCGCAAGGCGCGCTGAGTGGGATCGCGCTCCTGGGCAGTGGTGACCACGACCAGTCCGTCCTTGGCGTGCGCGAGCAGACTGCGGTCGAGGCCGGTCAGGCGCTCCTGCGAGACCTCGTTGTGCTGCTTCTGCAGGCGCTCGAGCTGGGTCTCCGGTCCGAGCTCGAGCGTGACCAGCCCCTGGGCGCGGGCGCGCACGCCGTAGGCGATGTAGTCGCGGGCCATGACGAGCTCGCGGTTGGCGAGGTCTCGGCCGCGGATGACAATGTGCGTGTGCGGGTGGCCGGTGTTGAAGTGATCGACCGCGACCCAGTCGAGCTTGGCGTCGAGGTCCCGCTCCATCTGGCCGACGAGATCGCGGATGAACGGCTTCAGGTCCGCGAGCCTGGCGCTGTCCTCCGGCGAGACGACGAACCGGAACTGGTGCGGGTCGCTTGAGGAGCGACCGAGCAGCTCCGTCGGATCGACATCGTCGCGCGTCGCATCGTATAGCCGGCCCGGCGTGCCCTCGCGTGTGGTGCCGTCGCGCAGGATGTACTTGAGATGGGCGCGAGCGGCGCCGAGATCGCCACCGGCAATGCGGGTGTAGCGGGCGCGCACGATCACGCGTCGTGAGCCCGGCGAGATCAGTCCGGCAGCGGCGCGCAGGCCGGCCCCCATGCCGCGCTTGGGCATCGCGGATGTGATGTGGCCGCGCTGCCGCACCGCGCGGAAACCGGCCCGGCCGGCCTGCTTGAAGATTGCACGCGTATGCCGCTCGGCGACAGCGCGTCCCGGATCGCGGATGCGACCGACTTTGATTTTGACCTCGTCCTCGGCCATGGAGTTCCCCTCGCTATCGCTCGATTGCGAGGGGAGATAAAAACACGCCGAAAAACTTCAATATGGCGTCGATTAAGTTGCATTCTGCATTGGGAAATTTCTAGCTTTGACGCCATGGAGCATGAGTGCACGTCATCGAGAATCCCGTGTTTTCAGGCTTTGTCGGCGAATTGGCGCCATGTCTTTATCTCGATGTCCAAACTCCCCGTCTTGAGCTTCACAATTCTTCACAGTTCTTCACGCTCGGGCGCATCGTCATTCCGGCTCGGGATGGCAAAACAAGGCATATTGAATTGTCTCATGTCGTGTCAGCCTCGGGTGCACTGCGGCCGGATCGCGAGCTATGTGCTTCGCCGAGTCAGTCGCACTCTCTCGCGCTTCATGCTGCGGCAGGCGAGCCACACGGGACTGTGTCACGGTGCGCAAGTCGCATGGCAGCCGCGGTCGCCGCGGAGCGGCGACCGCCGGGCGAGCGCAGC
>JBFWWW010000259.1:0-3575 GCA_050245975.1 Hyphomicrobiaceae bacterium | reverse complement strand
CTGGCTGATCGTCGCCGGCGGGGTGCTGGCGGTCTATTGGATCCCGTGGGCGGTGTCGGCCGGATATCTCCCGTCGGGCGACTGGGGCGCCACGCCTCTGGTCGCCGCGCTGCTGGCGTCGGTCGCGGTGTTGGCGATCCGCCATCCCACGCGCCAGCTCGCTGCCGTCCTGATGATGGTGCTTGCCGTCGTATGGCTCCCGTCGTCGGTACGCCGCGGCGACGCGACGCGCAGCTTCTTCGGCGTCTACCGTGTGATGACTTCGGACGATGGCAACTACAACATCCTCATCCACGGCACGACATTGCACGGCGCGCAACGCATCCGCGATGCGGACGGACACCCCGTCTCGGATATCTCGCCGGCCACCTACTATCACAGCGGCAGCCCGATGGCGCAGAGCGTCGTCATCACGCGCGAACAGCTTGACGCGGCAGGCCGCAAGGGGCGCTACGGCGTGGTCGGTCTTGGTACAGGCTCGCTCGGATGCCACGCTGCGGAGGGCGAGCACTGGCGCTTCTTCGAAATCGATCCTGCCGTCATCGCCATCGCCTCGAACCCGCAGCAGTTCAGCTTCCTTTTCAACTGCCAGCCGGATCCCGACATCGTCATAGGCGACGCGCGCCTGATGCTGGCGAAGGAGGCGGATAAGAGCTTCGACCTCATCATCGTCGACGCGTTCTCGTCGGACGCCATCCCGGTGCACCTGATGACGGCCGAGGCGCTCAAACTTTACATGGCCAAGCTTGCGGACAATGGCGTCGCGCTGCTCCATATCTCCAACCGCTATCTCGATCTCGAAGCCGTGCTGGAGGCGACGACACCCGTGGTGCCGGGTCTGCATGGGATCATCGTATCCGACGACGTCTCCGATGGCGGCTACGCCGCCACGACATCGACGGTGGCGCTGTTTGCCAAGAGCGAGGCCGCGCTGGAGCCGTTCCGAGCCATGGACGGGCTTATCGAGCTGCGCCCGCCCCGGCTGCGGCCCTGGATGGATGATGCTTCCGACATTCTCGGGCCGTTCCTTGCGCGGCTGCGCAACTGAGCGGCCCGCCGGCCGGGCAGCGTTTGTTGCGCGCCGCTGGCAACAGGGCTATGAGTGCTGCCAAATCAGCACACGACGCTGGAAGGACTGGACATGCAGGTCGATGAGGCGACCGTGCGGCGCATCGCCCGGCTGGCACGCATCAAGATCACCGATGCGGAGGCGCAGGCGCTGCAGGCCGAGCTGTCGGGCATTTTCGAATGGGTGCGCCAGCTCGACGAGGTCGAGACGGCCAATGTGGAGCCGATGACGCGCGTCGTCGATATGCAGCTCAGGCAGCGGGCGGACGAGGTGACGGACGGCGGCATCGCCGACGACATCGTCGCCAACGCCCCGATGCAGGAAGATCACTATTTCGTCGTGCCGAAAGTGGTGGAGTAGCCGGCGGATGCCGGATTAGGGAGGGTGGTCCATGTCGAAGCTCGTCGTCCTGCTCGCTCTCATTCTCATTGCCAGCGGTGTCATCGTGCTCGGTGCGCCGTACTACATTGCGTCGCAGGGTCAGGGGATGGCTGTCGGTCAGGCGCAGTCCTGGGTGCTGCAGCTCAGGCACGTCGCCGAGCAGGTCAATGCGCCGCTGTCGATCGTTTTCGGGCTCGTCAGCCTGTTCTATTCGCGGCGCACGTATCTCATCCGGCGCGAGGAAGTGCGCCGCTACGGCCACTGAAGGGTTCCGGAAGCGCGCATGTCTCTTACCAAGCTGACCCTTGCGGAAGCCCGCGACGGCCTGAAGAAAAAGACGTTCACGGCGCGCGAGCTGACGCAAAGCTTTCTCGATGCCATCGAGGCGGGCAACGGCGCGCTCAATGCCTACGTGCTGTCGACGCCGGAGCACGCGCTTGCGCAGGCGGCCGCCAGCGATGCGCGCATCGCCGGCGGCACGGCGCGGGACCTCGAGGGGCTGCCGCTCGGGATCAAGGACCTCTATTGCACCCGCGGCATCCGCACCACGGCCTGCTCGAAAATCCTCGACGACTTCAAGCCGACCTACGAATCCACGGTGACCCAGAACCTCTGGGATGCCGGTGCGGTGATGCTGGGCAAGCTCAACTGCGACGAGTTCGCGATGGGCTCGTCGAACGAGACGAGCTGCTTCGGTCCTGCGGTCAACCCCTGGCGCGGCCGAACACCGGACGGAAAGATATCCAACGCGAAGCTCGTGCCCGGCGGCTCCTCCGGCGGCTCCTCGGCCGCGGTCGCGGCGGATCTGTGCCTCGGCGCGACCGCGACGGATACCGGCGGCTCCATTCGCCAGCCGGCCGCCCTGACCGGCACGGTCGGCATCAAACCCACCTACGGACGCTGCTCGCGCTGGGGAATTGTCGCCTTTGCCTCCTCGCTGGATCAGGCCGGTCCCATCGCCAAGACGGTACGCGACAGTGCGATCCTGCTGCGGCATATGGCGAGCCATGACCCCAAGGACTCCACCTCGGTCGATGCCCCCGTTCCCGACTACGAGGCCGAGATCGGCAAGAGCCTCAAGGGCCTGCGCGTCGGCGTCCCGAAGGAATACCGCGTCGACGGCATGTCGGCCGAGATCGATGCCCTGTGGAAGAGCGGGATCGCGTGGCTCAAGGCGGCCGGCGCGACCGTTCACGACATCAGTCTGCCGCATACGAAGTACGCGCTGCCGGCGTACTATATCGTGGCGCCCGCCGAGTGCTCGTCGAACCTCGCCCGCTACGACGGCGTGCGCTACGGCCTGCGCGTTCCGGGCCGCGACGTCATCGACACCTACGAGAACACGCGTGCAGCCGGCTTCGGCAACGAGGTGCGCCGCCGCATCCTGATCGGAACCTACGTGCTGTCGGCGGGCTACTACGATGCGTACTACCGCAAGGCGCAGAAAGTCCGCACGCTCATCAAGAGCGATTTCGACACGGCGTGGAGCAAGGTCGATGTCGTATTGACGCCGACGACGCCGAGCCCCGCGTTCGCCTTCGGCGAGAAGGCGGGCGATCCGCTGGCGATGTATCTCGAGGACATATTCACGGTGACGGTGAACATGGCGGGACTTCCAGGCATCTCCGTGCCGGCCGGGTTGTCGAGCCGCGGCACGCCACTTGGCCTGCAGCTCATCGGCAAGCCGTTCGAGGAAGGCACGCTGTTTCGCGCCGGCGCAGCCATCGAGGCCGCCGCCGGCCGCTTCATGGTTCCCGACGCTTGGTGGACCACAAACGGGAGTGAGACATGAGCCGACGCGCCGCGCAGGACTGCGCCGACCTGCCCCATGTTCGCGAGCAGATCGACCGCGTGGACAACGCGCTCGTCGAGCTCATCGCCGAGCGCTTCAGCTACGTGGAGCGTGCCTGGCAGATCAAGCTGGGGCAGAACGCGGAAGCCAACGTGCCCTGGCGCAACCAGCAGGTGATCGACAAGGTGCGTTCGCGCGCGACTGCGCTCGGCGTGCCGCCGGATCTCTGCGAGGCGTTGTGGCGGCAGATGATCGGCTGGTTCATCCAGTACGAGGAAGAGAAGCTGCGGGACAAGCTGGAAGGCCGCCCCAAGTCGAAGTGAGGCCCTGATG
>JBFWWW010000258.1:0-3580 GCA_050245975.1 Hyphomicrobiaceae bacterium | reverse complement strand
ATACCACGTCATGCGCCCGATGTGACGTGCATCGCCCCCCGCGACCGCGAGAACGGAGAGGATGTTCTCCAGCGCCTGGCGCACCTGCGCGGCAAATCCGCGAGGGAATGCACCGTTCGCGTCCCAACCGACCTGCCCGGCGATGAACACGGTGCGCCCCTGCCCGATCAGGCCGTTGGAAAATCCCTTGGGACGGGGCCAGCCCGGCGGCTCGAGTGGAAGGAGGACCGGGGGAATGGAGCTTTCGTAATCGCGTTTCATGTCTGCTCCGCGGCCTCCTGTCGTGCGCGCTCGCGCAACTCGTGCCGCCTCAGCTTGCCGGTTTCCGTCCGCGGCAGCACGGCGACATAGTCGATGGCGCGAGGATACTTGTACGGCGCGATCTCGCGCTTGACGTGCTCCTGCAGGTCGCGCGTGAGAGCATCCGACGGCGCCTGCCCCGGCTTGAGAACGACATACGCCTTCACGATGCTTCCCCGTTCCGCATCCGGCTGGCCGACGACGCCGCACTCCTGCACCGCCGGGTGCGTCAGCAGCGTCGCTTCCACCTCCGGCCCGGCGATGTTGTAGCCGGAAGCGACGATCATGTCGTCGGAGCGGGCCTGATACCAGAAATATCCGTCCTCATCCTGGACATAGGTGTCGCCGGTGAGATTCCAGCCGTCGCGCACGTAGTTCGTCTGGCGCGGATCGGCGAGATAGCGGCATCCCGTCGGGCCGCGGACCGCAAGCCGCCCCAGTGTGCCGCGCGGCACCTCGCGGCCCTCGTCGTCGACGATCCTTGCCTCGTAGCCCGGCACCACGGTACCGGTCGAGCCGGGTTTGACGCCCTCCACCGGCGACGAGATGAAGATGTGCAGCATCTCGGTGGCGCCGATGCCGTCCTGGATCCTGAGCCCCGTGGCATCGTGCCAGGCGTGCCATGTCGCCGCCGGCAGCGTCTCGCCGGCCGATACGCACGCGCGCAGGGACGCCGCATCCTCCTTGGACAGGCGTCCGGCGAGGACGCGATAGGCCGTCGGCGCGGTGAACAGCACCGTCGGCTTCCACGTTCGCAGCGCCGCGACGATGTCGTCCGGTCCGGTCTTTTCAAGCAGCAGCGTGGCCGCGCCGACGCGGAATGGAAAGAGCAGCAGTCCGCCGAGACCGAACGTGAAGGCCAGCGGCGGCGAGCCGGTGAAGATGTCGGTCGCGCGCGGCTTCAGCACGTGGCGGCCGTAGGTATCGCAGGTGGCGAGAAGATCGCGGTGCACGTGCATCGTGCCCTTGGGCTCGCCGGTCGTGCCCGACGTGAACCCGATCAGGCAGACGTCGTCGGCAGCCGTGTCGGCGGCGGTGAATTCGGCGCCGGCGGTCGCCATCATCCCCTCGAGGCCGTCCGCGCCCGGCCTGTTCCAGTAGACGACGCGGGCAAGGGCCGGCTCCAGCGCGCGGGTCTTCTCCATTTCATCCGCCAGCCGGGAATCGCACAGCGCCAGCGCAATCTTCGCCTTGCGCACGATGTGCGTCAGCTCCTTGGCGCGCAGCAACGGCATCGTCGCCACCACCACCCCTCCGGCCTTGAGGACGGCGAGATAGGCCGCCGCCATCATGGCGTTGTTGGCCGAGCGCAACAGCACGCGCCCGCCCGGTACGAGGCCGAGCTGCCGCGTCAGGACGTTCGCGATGCGATTGACGCGCTGCTGGAGGTCCGCGAACGTCCAGGTCTCGCCCGTCCGCTGATCGATGATCGCCGGCCGGCTCCCGTTGCCCTCGCGGATGTGGCGATCGAGCAGCTCCGAGACGGCGTTGAGGCGCGGCCCGTAATCGAGGTCCGGGCCGAGCAGGAACACCGGCCACTGCTCGCGCGGGGGCAGGTTGTCGCGCGCAAACGGGTCATGCGCCGGCAATGATGCGCTCGGGCTCGCCGTGCGTCGGAACCATCGCTGGACACTCGCCGCCAGTCCGCCGTGCTTCTCCGCGCTGCGCATGTCAGTTGCCCTCGAATACGGGTTTCCTCTTTTCCACGAATGCGTCATAGGCCCGGCGGAAATCGCCGGTCTTCATGCAGAGCGCTTGGGCGACCGCCTCGGCATCCACCGCCTCCGGGATACCCATGGCCCATTCCATGGCCAGCATCCGCTTCGTCACGCCGTTGGCGAACGCCGGCCCGGCAGCCAGCTCGCGCGCGAGCGCCTGGGCCTGCGCGACGAGATCGGCCGGCGGTGCCAGCCGGTTGAAGAAGCCCCAGCGCTCGCCCTCCTCGCCCGTCATGGCGCGCCCGGTGAACAGCAGCTCCGAGGCACGCCCCATGCCGATGATGCGCGGGAGGATCGCACAGGCGCCCATGTCGCAGCCGGCAAGACCGACGCGGTTGAAGAGGAACGCGACCTTCGCCAGCGCCGTCCCGATGCGGATGTCGGAGGCCATGGCGATGATGGCGCCGGCGCCCGCACACACGCCGTCCACCGCGGCGATGACGGGCTGCGGGCAGGCGCGCATGTCCTTCACGAGATCGCCCGTCATCTCGGTGAAGGCGAGCAAGTCCGCTGTTTCGCGCCGGACGAGCGGGCCGATGATCTCGTGCACATCGCCGCCCGAGCAGAAGTTGCCGCCGGCGCCCGTGACGACAACCGCGCGCACATCGCGGTCGTAGCGCAGCGCCCGGAAGAACGTCACCAGCTCCGCGTAGCTCTCGAAGGTCAGCGGGTTCTTGCGTTCGGGACGATTGAGCGTGACGGTCGCGACCCCATCGGCGACAGCAAGTCCGAATGCCGTTGCCGTGCGCGGCGGCACATACCCGGGCGGCGGATTGGGATGCATCATCGGCCTCCTTGGACGTTGTCCGCGCAGGGCTGCTGCCGGTCATCATGGATCTCGGCGCGAACCGACGACTTGAGCGCGGCGAGCGTCTGCATCAGCTTTTTCCGATCGCCGCCGCCGAGCCCGCCCATGAGGTCCGCGATCCACTGCGCGTGTGCGCGCGCCATGCGCTCGAAATCGGCGTCTCCGCGGGCGGTCAGCCGGACGATGGACGTCCGCCGGTCGGAGGGCGACGCCCGACGCGCGACAAGCCCGTCGGCAACCAATCGCTCGACCAGCGCCGTGATGTTGCCGTTGGTCACCATCATGCGCCGCGACAGCACGCCGAGCGAAAGCCCGTCCGGCGACTTGTAGAGCTGGGCCATCAGGTCGAAGCGCGGCAGCGTGACGCCGAAGGCTTCGCGCAGCCGGCGGCGGATTTCGTTCTCGACCAGCGTCGTGCAGGTCAGAAGCCGCAGCCACAGACGCAATTCGGACCTATGGTCGCTGGGCCGCTCCGCGATCAGCGTCTCGGCATCGAGGTGGGCGCTCAGCTCGGACGGCCGCATTCAAACCTCGCCGCCGGCGACCGGAAGGACGACCCCGCTGACCGCCGATGCCTGCGCGCTCGCGAGATAGGAGACCGCGGCCGCCACCTCATCGGGCTGCACGAGGCGACCGCCGGGATTTGCCGCAGCCAGTCCCTCGCGGATATCGCCGGGATCACGCCCGGTCTTGCCGGCGACCTCCTGCGCGGCAGCGTCCAGCATGCCGGTATCGACGTAGCCGGGGCAAACGG
>JBFWWW010000257.1:0-3670 GCA_050245975.1 Hyphomicrobiaceae bacterium | reverse complement strand
GGCGCCTTCCATCTGGCCAAGCCGGCAGATCTTCTTCCCGAGCTTCAGGGCCGGTTGCCGATCCGCGTCGAGCTGCAGCCCCTGACGAAGGAGGATTTCCGCCGCATCCTGACCGAGCCGGAAGCAAGCCTCATCAAACAGTACGTGGCCCTGCTGGCCACGGAAGGCGTGGCACTGGTGTTCACTGACGATGCAATCGATGCGCTCGCCGACACGGCAGCGCTCGTCAACGCAACCGTCGAGAACATCGGCGCGCGACGCCTGCAGACGGTCATGGAACGCGTGCTCGACGAAATTTCGTTCGACGCCGCCGACAAGACCGGCGAGACCATCACCATCGACGCGGCCTACGTGACGGCGCGCATCGGCGATCTCGCCCGCAACACGGATCTCAGCAAGTTCATTCTCTGATAACAGCCTTGACGGCTGGCCTCAGCGGCCGGCGCCCCGCAGGCGGGCCAGAAGCTGGCCTGTCGGGTAGCTGTCCGCCGGCAGGCCAAGCTTCATCTGCGCCTGTCTCACAGCCGCCCGGGTTGCGGCGCCCAGCTTGCCGTCGGGCTCCCCGACGTCATAACCCTGCCGCTTCAGCAAATGCTGCATCTCCTGTACCTCGGCTGCCGACAGCACGGGAATGGGGCCATTGCCGCGGCTCATCGGCGGCGCGCCGGCGATGCGCGTCGCGAGATAGGCAGCCGTCGTCGCGTAATTCAGGGACTGGTTCCACTTCAGGTAGACCTGAAAATTCGGATAGGCGAGGAACGCCGGGCCGTTACGGCCCATGAGCAGCAGCAGCGACGCGGGCAAACCATCGGCGGTCAACGGACGACCGTCTGCTTTGGTCACGCCGCGACGGGCCCAGGTGCTGCGCGGATGCTGGATCGAGAGGTCCGCCTGGTCCCACGACATGTCGGACGGCACACGCACCTCTTCGAGCCACGGCTGGTTTCTCTGCCAGCCGAGATCGGCCATGAAATTTCCAGTCGACCCGATGATGTCGGCGGGACTGCGCAGAAGATTGCGGTGACCGTCACCGTCGTAGTCGACCGCATATTTGAGATAGTGGGACGGCAGGAACTGCGTCTGGCCGAGTTCGCCAGCCCACGATCCGATCATCTCCTCCGCCTTCAAGTCGCCGCGGTCGATAATGCGCAAGGCGCTCATCAATTCGTTGCGGAACATGTCCGGGCGGCGACAGTCATAGGCCAGGGTCGCCAAAGACCGCAGGACATGAAGGTTTCCCATTCCCGAGCCGAAGTCGCTTTCGAGCGCCCAAAATGCGGCGATGACGGGCGCCGGCACGCCGTACTGCTGCTCCTCCCTGGCGAAGATCGCTTTGTGACGCGCGATCTGCTGCTGACCGCTGACGATGCGGTTCTTGGTCGCGAGCTTGTCGGAGAAATCGAGAAAGCTCTGCGCGAAGAAGCCCTGGCGACGGTCGCGGGCGATGATGCCGGGATCGAGCTTTATGTCGCCGAGCGCATGACGGATGGTCTCGCGCGAGATGCCGGCAGCGGCGGCCTCCTGGCGGAAGCCATCGAGCCAGCGTTCGAAGCTCCCCGAGTTGGTGCAACCCGCAGCAACAGCAGGCGCGGAGATCGCCACCAGCGCGAAAAGGAATACCGTACCCGTCGTCCACCCTGCTCGGCGCATCGCGTCTTTGCTCTTTCACCCGTTCTGATCCGGGCCACTCTGCCAACAGTCCGCGGCACGGGCAAGGCAGCAGCCCTGCAGAAGGTCGCACCGGCTGCCCATTGTAAAACCGGCGGCTCGCAGTTTGCGATCCGCCGGGAAATCAACGCGAGATTCCAGTCTCTTGCCGAGACTGCCTATTGCCGCACGCCCTGCTCGGCGAGACGGTTGCCGAAGTAGAGAACCTTGTCCTTGCCCGCCGTGGCATCGTCGTAGAGCGCGATCGCACTCTCCGGCAGGTGCTCCAGATCGCTGGCCCGCAGATAGTCACGCATGGTGGTGCCGGTGGATCGCGAGTCGACGTTCGCAGCGCCCTTGCGGCCGACAACGTCATCGAGATGAACGGTGCGGAAGTCGATGCTGTAGCGCGCGAAGTCGGTGGTGTTCTTCACCGTCTCGTGGAGCTGGGCGCCGGCAAAGAGAATCACGCTGCCCGGAGGCGGCAGGAAACGAACCGTGATGGGTTCGAGATCCTGCTGCGCTTTCGGCTGCTCCCGCGTGTCGCTCTTGACGTGCTGGGCGGCGGACGCGCGGTTCTTCGTGTTCCACTCGTAGTAGTTGTAGATTTCAGAGTTGTTGGCGACGGGCGTGTCGAAATAGCCGGGGTAGAAGCCCATCGAGTTGTTCGGCTCCAGGGGATAGATCGGCAGCCACCAGTTGAGCTGGCACATCGGCGCCGAGTACCAGGTGTCCCGGTGCGCGTGGAACGCATAGGCGATCCCGGACGACAGGAAGTGCGACGGATAGGCGGAGCGCAGGCGCGGCACGTCGAAATACAGCTTGTCGAGATCGACGCCGTGCTCGGCCATGATTTGCGGAATGAGCTTCTTGCATTCCGGATGATGAATGAAATTGGGCTTCAGAGTCGACAGCAGCCCGGCGACTTCTTCGGGCGTCGAGTGCTCATGGATCTTGCGTGGATCGTGCGGCTTGAAAGCATCGTCCAGCATGCCGCGCGCCAGCGCGATCAACGCCTTGCTGCCCGCGGTCGGCGAAAGAATGATGATGTCACCGGCGTACAGGCGCTCGCGCCGCTGCGCGTCCGTCATCTCCGGATCGAAATATACTGCACCCATGTCCCTACCTCCTCATGGCCGCGCAAAATATGGCCGCACAAAATACCTGCGTCGGATCAAAGGCTGATGCCTTTGCCGACGCCTCGATCTCTCTTGTGAACATGCGACTGCAGAAAAGGCCCGCCCCTGGCCGCAGCGGCGGAGTTGCTCACCCGTAGTGCCGTCCGCTCGCGAAATTGGCCGCGCACCGGCGCAACGGCAAGGAGCGTCGCCAAGCACAGTTAAGGAAGCTGATAAACTTTTGGTTGGCCGGTGAACCGGTCTGGCGCGGTCTCAGAAGCCGACCTTGTCGCCACCCTTGAGCTCGAGAATGGCACGTGCGTCGTCCGGCGTTGCCACCTCGAGGCCTAGGCTCTCGACAATGCTGCGGGCTCTACGCACTTGATCTGCATTGGATTTTGCCAACTCACCGGGCCCGATCCAGAGGCTGTCCTCCAGACCGACGCGCAGATTGCCGCCCATCGCCACCGCCAGCGTCGCGATCGGAAGCTGATTGCGGCCTGCACCCAGCACGGACCACCGGTAGTCCGTGCCGAACAGCCGATCGGCAGTCCGTTTCATATGGGCCACGTCTTCGGGATGTGGGCCGATGCCGCCAAGAATGCCGAACACGCTCTGGATGAAGAACGGCGGCTTGACGATCTTGCGCTCGGCAAAATGCGACAGCGTGTAGAGATGGCCGATGTCGTAGCACTCGATCTCGAAGCGCGTCCCGTTCTCGGCACAGGTGCGCAGGATGTACTCGATATCGGCAAAGGTGTTGCGGAAAATGCGTTCGCGCGAGCCTTCCAGGTAGGGCTTTTCCCAGTCGTATTTGAAGGACTTGTAGCGCTCCAGCATGGGGTACATGCCGAAGTTCATGGAGCCCATGTTGAGCGAGGCAACCTCAGGTTTGAATGTTGCAG
>JBFWWW010000256.1:0-3679 GCA_050245975.1 Hyphomicrobiaceae bacterium | reverse complement strand
GGTTGCCGCCTGGTCGCAGCTTGGAGCGGCGCGGGCGCAGGTCGAATCCGACCGCACGCAGGTCGATGCCAACCAGACCGCGCTCACCGGCGTCCGCGAAGAAGAGCGTGTCGGCCAGCGCACGTTGCTCGACGTGCTCAACGCCGAGCAGGAGCTGCTGAACTCGCAGGTGTCGCTGGTGGGTGACCGGCGCAATCTCGTCGTCGCGGCCTATACGGTGCTTAGTTCCGTCGGCCGCCTGACGATGAACGAACTGCAGGTGACGCCCGAGGTCTACGACGCCGACGCCCACTACGAGGATGTCCGCCGCAAGTGGTTCGGCATCCGCATCACGCACGAAGACGGCCGTGCGGAGGACCTTCAGGTCGAGCGGGCCTCGGAGCCGGCACCGAAGTCGAAGCCCAAGAAGTAGCCGGCGCCGCGACTCTGCCTTGAAAGGTTCCTAATCTGTCCGCCGGTGCAGCCCGGTTCGGCGCACGCTTTTGCGGATTGATGCCGCTGGTGCAATTGAAGCAGCGCGGCGTTGGGTGTAGGACCGGCAGGAGGCAGGGACGGGAGCGCAGCCGAGGGACGCACGGGATGTGCGAGAGGCGCGCCGCCCGTGCTTGAGGCGGCGAACAGTGGCGGTGGCGGATGAGTGGCAGGTTGGGATCGGCTCCTGAGCCGAGCATGGACGAAATTCTGGCGTCGATCCGCAGGATCATCGCCGAGGAGCCGACCGGCTCGCGCCCGCCGCCTGCCGCCGCGCCCGCAGCTCCGGGGCCGGCGCTCCCGAGCCCGCAGTCTCCGGCAGCGAACGCTCCCGCTGCGACACCGGCCAAATCGGACGAGCCGAAGTCGCCGACCCGTGGCCGCCTGTCCGATGCGCTTCAGGCCGCCTCCCCGGACGCTCCGAAACCGGCCGCAGGCCGTTCGCAGCCGGATGACGATCCCCTTGCCGGCCTTGTCGAGCCCGAGACGGGGAGCCCGGCAGCCGACCCGGGTCCCGAGCAATCGGCCGCGCATGGCGCGCCTGCCGAAGAGGTCCGCGGGCCGCTGTGGTTCCTGAGGCGGAAGGCCGAGGCAGGCGAGACGCCGCCGGTGGGTCAGCCCGTATCGCCGGCCCCGGCGGCGGAGGGGCGCGGCGCGTTGCCGCCCCTGTTTGGCGGCCCTGGCGAACCGACGTTGCCGCGTGGCGGCGATCGCGTAAAGCCGCTCGACCTCGAGGCGCTCAAGACCGCGATGCCGGAGCCGCGCCCGGAGACGCCGCCCGCCGCTGCGCGGCCCGAGCCGGCTCCTGTTGCCGAGCGCGAGGCCCCGGTCGCCGTGCCGCCCGTCGCGGCGACGGTGGAACCGGCTGCGCCGATGCCGGCGGCCGCCCCCGCTGCCGCAACGCCGTTTGCGACCACCACGCTCGAAGACACGGTCGCCGAGCTGCTGCGGCCGATGCTGCGGCAATGGCTCGACGCCAACATGCCCCGCATCCTTGAAAAGGCGCTCAAGGGCGAGCTGGCGCAGCGCCAGAACGGCAGCAAGACCTGAGCGGGAAAGTCGCCCGCCCGGGCCTTGAAACCGGCCGCCTGCCGGCCCTGCGCGGACCTCGGACGGCACCTGGGGCGCATCTTCGTTGACACCGGGTTGGCGGGGGTCGTACCACCCCCTGTTGCCAGCAATCGAACCGGTTCCATGCTCGACAAGACCTATCAGCCTGCCGCCATCGAGGCCCGCATCAGCCAGGAGTGGGAGAAGGCCGATGCCTTCAAGGCCGGGCGCGCCGACCGCGCCAAGGCCGATCCCTATTGCATCGTCATCCCGCCGCCCAACGTGACGGGCTCGCTGCACATGGGCCACGCGCTCAACAACACGCTGCAGGATGTGCTGTGCCGTTTCGAGCGCATGCGCGGCAAGGACGTGCTCTGGCAGCCGGGTACGGACCATGCCGGCATCGCCACGCAGATGGTCGTCGAGCGGCAGATGATGGAGCGGCAGGAGCCGAACCGCCGCGCGATCGGACGCGAGAAATTCCTGGAGAAGGTCTGGGCGTGGAAGGCCGAGAGCGGCGGCACCATCCTCAACCAGCTGAAGCGCCTCGGCGCGTCGTGCGACTGGTCGCGCGAGCGCTTCACCATGGACGAAGGCCTGTCGAAGGCCGTCCTCAAGGTGTTCATCGACCTCTATGACGAGGGCCTCATCTACAAGGACAAGCGCCTCGTCAACTGGGACCCCGTGTTCCAGTCGGCGCTGTCCGACCTCGAGGTGGAGTCGAAAGAGGTCAAAGGCCACCTCTGGCATTTCAAATACCCGCTCAAGGACGACCCGACGCGCTTCATCATCGTCGCGACGACGCGGCCGGAGACCATGCTCGGCGATACGGCGGTGGCCGTGCATCCCGACGACGAGCGCTATCGCGCGCTGGTGGGCAAGATGGCCGTGCTGCCGCTGGTCGGGCGCGAGATTCCCATCGTCGCCGATGCCTATTCCGATCCGGAAAAGGGCTCGGGCGCCGTGAAGATCACGCCCGCGCACGATTTCAACGACTTCGAGGTCGGCCGCCGGCACAACCTTGAGATGATCAACATCTTCGACGCCGAGGCGCGCCTCAACGAGAACGTGCCTGAGGCCTACCGCGGGCTCGACCGCTTCGCGGCGCGCAAGCGCGTGGTCGCCGACCTGGAGGCGCTGGGGCTTGTCGACAGGATCGAGCCGCATGTGCATGCCGTCCCGCACGCGCAGCGGGGCGATGCCGTCATCGAGCCGTGGCTCACCGACCAGTGGTACGTCAACGCCGGCGAGCTGGCCAGGAAGGCCATTGCCGCCGTCGAGGACGGGCGCACGCGCTTCGTGCCGCAGAACTGGGAGAAGACCTACTTCGAGTGGATGCGCAACATCCAGCCCTGGTGCATCTCGCGTCAGCTCTGGTGGGGGCACCAGATTCCGGCGTGGTACGGCCCTTCTCTTCAAAACCCCATCGGCCACCCGCACCTGTATGAGAGGAAGATTTTTGTAGGTGCGACTGAGGATGATGTGAGGAAGCGAGCGGAGGAGTATTACCACGGTGAGGTACATTTTCTTGCGGACGGTGAGAACTTTCAAAAAGCCGTTGAGGATTTCGTTTTGAACAATCCAGGAAATGGACCGGTCTACGTCGGCAAAGCGCCATTGTGCCGCGACGAGGACGTGCTCGACACGTGGTTCTCCTCCGCGCTGTGGCCGTTCTCGACGCTCGGCTGGCCGGACAAGACGCCGGAGCTGGCGCGCTACTACCCGACGACCGCGCTCGTCACCGGTTTCGACATCATCTTCTTCTGGGTCGCGCGCATGATGATGATGGGTCTCCACTTCATGAAGGAGATTCCGTTCCGCGACGTCTACATCCATGCCCTCGTGCGCGACGAGAAGGGGCAGAAGATGTCGAAGTCCAAGGGGAACGTCATGGATCCCCTGGAGCTGATCGACAAATACGGCGCCGACGGCTTGCGCATGACGCTGGCGGCAATGGCGGCGCAGGGCCGCGACATCAAGCTGTCGCCGGCGCGCGTCGAGGGCTACCGCAACTTCGCGACCAAGCTCTGGAACGCGGCGCGCATTGCCGAGATGAACGAGTGCGTGCGCCAGAAGAGTTTCGATCCGGCGAGCGTGACGGAGACCGTGAACCGCTGGATCGCCGGCGAGACCGAGCGCGCCATCCGCGCGACGACCG
>JBFWWW010000255.1:0-3704 GCA_050245975.1 Hyphomicrobiaceae bacterium | reverse complement strand
TCTCCTTGCGCACGCCGGACATGGGGCGCACGAAGTATTCGATCATGCCGTTGGTCTCGGGATGGTTGACGTCGAAGCGGTAGAGCTCGCCGTCGCAGACGACGTCGATGCCGGCCTTCTCCTGCGTGCCGATCACCACCCGCGTCGCGTCGACCAGCGCCTGCTCCGAGGGCAGCGCGACAAGCCAGTCGGGCACCGGATAGGAGCCGACCGTGGTGGTTTTGATGCGCGGGGTTTTTGCGGCAGACATGGGCTTTGGCGTCCTCTCGAGAGTGTTTGGCAGGCGTCCGGCGGCAGCCTGGATGCACGTCCGGACGTCTTTTGGCGGCGCGAGCGGCGTCCGGGACGCGCTCGCCCCGCGCAGGTATCTAACCGTATAGTTACCTCGCCGGCCTTGTCAATTTGAGGCCCTGTCAATTCGAGGCCTTGTCAGTTCGACCGCCGTGCCGGTCGGGTCGGCGGCCGCACCGATCGCACCGAGCGGTCGCCGCGCGCTCGGGGCCAGGGCAACGCCCTCGCCGGAGGATCACCTCGCGGGAGGATCACCCCGCCTTGCGCGGGCGCGATGGCGCCTTGGCCTTCTTGCTCTTTCGGGCCGGCGAATAGGCCGAATGGGCGGCGGCGCGGGGGCGCTCCTCGCCGCCCGCCTTGCCCTTGAGGCTCTGGCGCAGGGCGGCCATGAGATCGACGACGTTGGAGCTTTCGGAGCGCTGCTCGGCGCGGCGGATCGGCTTGCCCTCGGCCTTGCGCTTCACCAGCGCGCGCAGGGCGAGCTCGTACTCGTCCTTGAACTTCGCCGGCTCGAACTTGCCGCTCATGCTGTCGAGGATGTGCGAGGCGAGCTGCACCATTTCCTTCGGCACGCGCGGCGTCGGCACGTCGTCGAACACGTCCTTGTCGTCGCGCACCTCGTAGTCGTAGCGCAGCGTCGTGCCGAGCAGGCCCTTGTCCCACGGCTCGATCGCCATGACGTGCTCGCGCCCGGCGAGCACGATCTTGGCCAGCGCCACGCGCCCCTTGTTCTTCATCGCATCGCGGATGACGGCGTAGGCCTCCTCGCCGCTCTCGCCGTTGGGCGCGATGTAGTAGGGCTTCTCGTAGTAGCGCTTGTCGATCTCCTCGACCGGCACGAAGCTCTCGATGTCGATGGTGTGCGTGCTCTCGATGGCGATCGAGTCGATATCCTCGCGCGCGATCTCCACGTACTGCCCGTCATCGACCTCGTAGCCGCGCGTCTTGTCGTCGCGATCGACGACCTTGCCGGTGACCTCGTCGATCATCTGCTGGCGCAGACGGTTGCCGGTCTTGCGATTGATCTGGTGGAACCGCGTCTTCTCCGACTGGGTCGAGGCCGGATAGAGGGCCACCGGGCAGGTCACCAGCGACAGCTTGAGGAAGCCTTTCCAGTACGGGCGCCGATCGGCCATGAAACTCTCCACGCTAACGCTACGGAACGCGGGCACCACGGGGTAACCATCGCTGCGCGGGGGAGTTCCCAGCGCGCTCCGAAAGGAACACCCTCGCGCCCATCTCGTTGCATCAGAATACGGGAAAAATGGGTCCGGCGGCGATAGGATTGCGTCGCCGCCGGCCGCATGGGATCCAGATGGTAAAAAAGACACTCGCGCGCTACCGCGCCAAGCGCGATTTCAGGCAGACGCCCGAGCCCAGCGGGTCGGCCGCCGTGCGCCCTGCCGCCCACCTGCGTTTCGTGATCCAGAAGCACGACGCCACGCGTCTTCACTATGACCTGCGCCTCGAGCTCGGCGGCGTCTTCAAGTCCTGGGCCGTGACCCGCGGGCCCTCCCTCAACCCGGCCGACAAGCGCCTCGCGGTGGAGGTGGAGGACCACCCCCTCGACTACGGCGATTTCGAAGGCACCATTCCGGAAGACCAGTACGGCGGCGGCACGGTGCTGCTTTGGGACAGGGGCTTCTGGGCCCCCGAGGCCGGAACGGGCGATCCGGCCACGGCCCTGCGCAAGGGCGAGCTGAAATTCATCCTCGCCGGCCGGAAGCTGCAGGGAAGCTGGGTCCTCGTACGCATGCGCCACGACCGCGAGCGCGGCAAGCGAACCAACTGGCTGCTCATCAAGCATCGCGACGGCTACGCGCGCGAGGACGGCGAGGCGATCCTGAAGAAGGATCGTTCGGTCGCATCCGGACGCACCATGGGCCAGATCGCGGCCGGCACGGGCAAGGGCCCGGAACCCTTCATGACCGCCAGCAGCGACCCTGCCGATCCCGACGCGGTCTGGAATTCGCGCCCCGCCACCTCGAAGCGGCGCAAGCGGCCGGCCGACCTGCGTCAGGCCGTTGCCGTGCGGAAAGGCGGCGCCGCCACGGCGGCCATGCCCCGCTTCGTGCCGCCCGAGTTGTGCCGGCCCGTAGCGATACCGCCCGAAGGCGACGGCTGGGGCCACGAGATCAAGCTCGACGGCTATCGCATGCAGCTGCGCGTCGAGGACGGCAAGGCCGAGATGCGGACGGGAAAGGGGCTCGACTGGACGGCGAAGTTCGACGCCATCGCGCAGGCGGCGGCAAATTTTCCCGACTGCCTGATCGACGGCGAGGCCGTCGTGCTGGACGCGCAGGGCATTCCTGATTTCGGCCTGCTGCAGGATGCCCTGTCGGAGCGCCGATCGGACAGGATCGCCTTCTTCGCCTTCGACCTTCTCTTCCTCGACGGCGAGGATCTGCGGCGTCTGCCGCTGACGGACCGCAAGGCGCGGCTCGAGACAGTGCTGTCCGGGCTGCCGGCGCCCGCGGACAACCTCCGCTTCGTCCCTCACCTCGCCGGCAGCGGCAGGGATGTCCTGGCCTCGGCCTGCCGAATGGGTCTGGAGGGGATCATCTCGAAGCGGCTGTCGGCCCCCTACCGCTCGGAACGCAGCGGCGCGTGGACGAAAGCCAAATGCCGCGCCGGCCAGGAGGTCGTGATCGCCGGCTGGACCGGGACGCGCTCGAAGTTGCGCTCGCTCGTCGCCGGCGTCTACCGCAACAGCGTGCTCGTGCCGGTCGGCCGCATCGGCACCGGCTTCGATCGTACCAACAGCGCCCGGCTCCTGAAGAGCCTCAACCCTCTGGCGACCCGCGACAGTCCGTTTGCCGGCTACAGGCGCAAGTCGACGGATCGCGACGTCATCTGGGTCAGGCCCGAGCTCGTCGCCGAGATCGAGTTCGCCGGCTGGACGGGCGGCGGCCAGGTGCGGCAGGCCGCGTTCAAGGGTCTGCGCGCCGACAAGCCCGCGCGCGAGGTGCGGGCCGAGACACCCGCGCCCACTCAGACCATCGAGGCTGCGATGCCCAAACGCGAAACGAAGCGCCGGAGCAAGTCGAAGAGCACCGACACCGCGGGCAGCCGCGTGCTCGGCATAGCGATCACGAAGCCCGACAAGGCGCTGTGGCCTGCGGCCGGCGCGGCGGCGGCCGTCACCAAGATCGACCTGGCGCGCTACCTGGAAGCCGTCGCGGGGTGGATGCTGCCGCACATCAAGGGCCGGCCCTGCTCGGTCGTGCGTGCGCCCGACGGCATCGAGGCGCAGACGTTCTTCCAGCGCCACGCGCTGCCGGGCCAGTCCGATCTGGTGACGCTCACCAAGGTCTCCGGCGACCGCAAGCCCTATGTCCAGATCGACAGCGCCGAGGCGCTGATCGCGCTCGCGCAGACCGCGGCCGTGGAATTCCATCCCCGGAACTGCGCGC
>JBFWWW010000254.1:0-3746 GCA_050245975.1 Hyphomicrobiaceae bacterium | reverse complement strand
AGCTAAACATCGCCCCCTGGAAGTCTTGGTTGCCTCTCATCTTTCTTGTCGCAGTTGTTCCGGGATGGCTTCAGATCGTAGCGGCCGACGCGGACGCTCGCAGGGGATTTTTCAACGGCCTGCTAGAGTCAGAGGAACCGCAGCAGACGCTCGAGCGACGGTGCCCGGTCGAGCTCCTTCACTTCCGGAATGAGCTCGCCGGCGCGCGCCTCGGTCCAGCCGGCCATCGCGGTCAGGCGGTTGAACTTCTCGGCGAGCATGGTCTCGCCCATCGGCGTCTCGGGCTCGCCCGTGGGCCAGTCGACGGCACGGGTGAACGTGCGCCCGTCATCGAGCTCCACCGTCATCACGGTGGACCACTTGTCCGGGAAGTTCTTGTCGAGCTCGTCGTCGGGGATGACCGTGATCCGGCTCATCATCTCGCGCACGTCCGGTCGGTCGCGGTACTGCAGCGGCACGCTGTTGTCGAGCAGGTTCCACAGACCCGTGCGGCCCATGAGCACCGCGATCGCGATGTTGAAGTGGGTCGAGAAGCGCGTGCCCTGCAGCCCCTTGTTGCCTTCCCACGGGACCGGGTCGTTGACCAGGTTGGCGCCGGTCGTGAGCAGGCGGACCGTGATCTTGCGCACGTCCTTGGCGGTGAACTCGTGCTCCTGCATCAGCGAGAGCACGGCGTCGAGGCTCGCGTGGATGTAGCGGCAGCCCGAGTAGGCCTTCTGCGAGATCTCCATCACCTTCCACGACTGGCCGACATTGGCCGTGATGCGCTCGGGATACGCGCGCTCGCCGTAGAGCGCCATGAAGCCGCGCGGGCTTTCGACGATATCGGTCGGCCCGGTGAATCCTTCCTTGGCGAGCATCGCCGCGATCACGCCGGACTTCGCGGCGTGCCCGCAATTGAAGTCCTTGGTCATCGCCCGTTCGCCGAGGTGCGCGAAGTTGCCGGAAGCCTGCGCACCTGCGTTGCCGAGGGCCCAGCCCATCGCCGTGGCGTCGAGGCCGAGCAGACGTCCGGCCGTTGCCGCCGCGCCGAAGCACATCATCGTGCCGCTCGGATGCCAGCCGAGCCGGTAGTGGTCGGGCATCACGGACTCGCCGATGCGCAGCGAGGTCTCGTAGCCTGCAATGGCCGCCGCGATGACGTCCGCGCCCGAGGCGTTCTGGCGCTCGCCCATCGCGAGCGCCGTGGCCCAGACGCTGTCGCCGGCATGAGCCATGGTGTGACGATGCGTGTCGTCGAGCTCCATCATGTGGCCCATCGCGCCGTTGACGAGCGCGGCCCAGGGCGCGGCCACCTTCACGCCCGAGCCGATGATGCGCGATTCCGGAGGACCGCCGACCGATCGGGCAAAGCGGATCAATCGCTGTGCCGGATCTTCCTTGACGACTGCGACGACCGTGCTCAGGTAATCGAGCAGCAGTTCCTTGGCGCGCGACACGACCGGAGCAGGGATCTGCTCGAGGGTCAGGCCCGCTGCAAACGCAGCGAGCGCGCGCGTCGCGCCCTTCGGCGCGGAGGCGGCATTCGGGGTTTCGGGCTTGCGGGCGGTGACGGCGGAAGTCATGACGAGGCCTTTGGTAAAGAGGTCGGGCGCGCGTAGTGACGGCGCGCGGTTTCGGGCGAAATCCTGTGATCGGCGAGATCGGCAGCGACCAGCTCGGCCGGCCGCTCCTGCGGCGGGCCGTACCCCGCGCCGCCGGGCGTTTCCATCCGGATGGATTCGCCGGCGTTGAGTACCAGATGGCTCACCTTGGAGGGGAGGGACGTCTCGCCGGTCGCACGGAAGTTCTTGACGATGCGCCCCGGGCGGCCGTCGCCGCCGCCGAACGCGCCTTCGGCGACGTAGACGTGGCCGTCGGAGCGCGCGGAGAACACGGTGCCGTCGCGCAGCGCGCGGATCTGGCGCGCGATTCCGAGGCCGCCGCGCCGGCGGCCTACGCCGCCGGAGTCGTCGATCAGCGCATATTCGTCGACCAGCAGCGGATACTCGTTCTCGAGCGCCTCGACCGGCAGGTTGGCGGTGTTCGAGACGTGAACCTGGATGCCGTCCATGCCGTCGACGGTGTAGCCGGCACCGGCGCCGCCGCCCAGCGTCTCGAGGTACACGTACGTGGCGGGGCGCTTGACCAGCGTTCCCGAGAACACCATCGCGGGGAGGACGTCATTGAACGACGCGAATACGCGTTCCGGCGGCAGCAGGCCGCGGAACGCGCCGAAGATCGCGCCCGCGACTTTCTGGCACGTGATGCTGCGTGCGCCCACCGGAGCCGGAAAGCGCGGGTTCACGATCGTGCCTTCCGGCGCCTGGATGCGAATTGCCTCGAATGCACCGGCATTGGGCAGGAGCTCGGGGTCGAGCAGCGCCTTGACGCAGTAGTAGACCGTGGCCTGCAGCGCCGAGAGCGGAATGTTCATCGCGCCCTTGGCCTGCGGCCCCGATCCGGCGAAATCGAAGTGAAGCGTGCCGTCGTCGACGTAGACGGTCGCGTGCAGCGGCATCGCGACGCCGTCGCCGCTGCCGTCGTCGTCGAGGCGTGTCGTGTACGAGTGGCGGCCGGGGCCGAGCGTCCGGATGCGGCCGGCGAGACGCCGCGCGGTGTATTCGATGAGGTCGTCGATGGCGCGGGCGACGGTGTTCGAGCCCATCTGCTCGATGAGCTGCCGGGCGGCGGTGCCGCCGCGCCGGTTGACGGCGATCTGGGCCTTGATGTCGAGCGAGCGCTCCTCCGGCTCGCGGCTGTTGTGCGCGATCATGTAGAGCAGCGATTCGTCGATCTCGCCGGCGCGCGCGAGCCGCATCACCGGGATGCGCAGGCCTTCCTCGAACACGCTGCGCGCGCCGCCCGAGATCGAGCCCGGCACGCTGCCGCCCACGTCCGAATGGTGCGCGATATTGGCGGCGAAGAATCGCACCCGGCCGTCATGGAACACGGGCTCGATCAGCGTGATGTCGGGCATGTGCGTACCGCCGGCGAGGTACGGGTCGTTGCAGACGTAGGCGTCGCCGGGCTGCATGTCCGTGATCGGAATGCGCTCGAGCATCGCGCGGACGCCGCCGTTGAGCGAGCCCAGGTGCAACGGGATGTGGGATGCCTGCGCGATCAGGCGGCCACGGTTGTCGAAGAGACCCACCGAACAATCCTTCCGCTCCTTGATGTTGGTCGAGAAGGACGACCGGACCAGGCTGTTGCCCATGTCCTCGGTGATGGTCAGCAGGCGGTTGCTGAACACCTCCATGCCGATCGGATCGAAGATCGACCGCTCCGCACGCTGGGAGGGCGGAATGTCGTCACGCCTCATGCCGGATCTCGATAAGGATGTTGCCGATCTCGTCGATACGGAACGCGTCGCCCGGCGGCACCACCGTGGTCGAACTCATCTCGTTGATGATGGCCGGGCCTTCGCGCTCGGCGCCGGGCGCCAGGCGCGCACGTGCCAGGACGGGGGTGTCGAGCCAGCCGTGCGGTCCGAAATGGACGCGACGCCGTCCGATTTCCGGGGGCTGTTCGTGGCGCGACGCGGCGCGGTTGAGTGGCGGCCGCGGAACCTGGCCGCGTGCCTGCAGGCGGCAGTTCACGATCTCCACGGCGCGGCCCGGGATGGCATAGCCGTATTCCCGCGCGTGCGCCGTGGCGAAGCGCTCGAGGAACGCCGCTAGGCCGTCGCGCGCGAGATCGTCGCCGGCGACCGCGACCTCGTGGTTCTGGCCGACGTAGCGCGCATCGATGACGCTGTGGAACTGACG
>JBFWWW010000253.1:0-3803 GCA_050245975.1 Hyphomicrobiaceae bacterium | reverse complement strand
CCGCGACGTCTACATCCATGCCCTCGTGCGCGACGAGAAGGGGCAGAAGATGTCGAAGTCCAAGGGGAACGTCATGGATCCCCTGGAGCTGATCGACAAATACGGCGCCGACGGCTTGCGCATGACTCTGGCGGCCATGGCGGCGCAGGGTCGCGACATCAAGCTGTCGCCGGCGCGCGTCGAGGGCTACCGCAACTTCGCGACCAAGCTCTGGAACGCGGCGCGCTTTGCCGAGATGAACGAGTGCGTGCGCCAGAAGAGTTTCGATCCGGCGAGCGTGACGGAGACCGTGAACCGCTGGATCGCCGGCGAGACCGAGCGCGCCATCCGCGCGACGACCGCGGCGATCGAGGCCTACAAGTTCAACGAAGCGGCGGGCGCCGTCTACGAGTTCACGTGGGGCACGTTCTGCGACTGGTACCTCGAGCTCATCAAGCCTATCCTGTCCGGTTCCGACGACGCCGCGGTCTCCGAGACGCGGGCGATGGTGGCGTGGACGCTCGACCAGATCCTGAAGCTTCTGCACCCGTTCATGCCCTTCGTGACGGAAGAGCTGTGGGACCGCATGGTGGAGGTCGGCATCAAGCGTGACCAGATGCTCGCGCTCAGCAACTGGCCGTCGGCGGAGGGTCTCGCCGCGCCGGAAGCCGATGCGGAGATCGGCTGGCTCATCACGCTCGTTTCCGACATCCGCTCCGTGCGCTCGGAGATGAATGTCCCGGCCGGCGCGCGCACGCCGCTGGTGCTGGTCGGTGCCGGCAAGGACACGAAGGTGCGCGCCGAGCGGCACGAGGACACCATCAAGCGGCTGGCGCGCATCGAGTCGCTGTCCTTCGCGCGCACGCCTCCCAAGGGCTCCGCGCAGATCGTGCTCGACGAGACGACGGTCTGCCTTCCGCTCGCCAACGTCATCGATATGGCGAGCGAGCGTGCGCGGCTCGCGCGCGAGATCGAGAAGACGGAAGGCGAGATCCGCAAGATCGACGGCAAGCTTGCCAACAAGCAGTTCGTCGAGAAGGCGCCGGAAGAGGTCGTTGAGGAGCAGCGCGAGCGCCGCGCCGCCTTCGAGGGCACGGCGCGCAAGCTCAAGGCGGCGCTCAAGCGCGTGGAAGCCGCCGTCTGACCGGCAGCTTCCCGCCGTCTTTTCCGGCCGGCGTTACTTCTTGTCGGCGTTGTTGAGGCGCGCGATCAGGCTCGACGTGTCCCAGCGGTTGCCGCCCATGCGCTGCACCTCGCCGTAGAACTGGTCGACGAGTGCCGCGACCGGCAGCGAGGCGCCGTTGCGTCGCGCCTCGTCGAGGCAGATCGACAGGTCCTTGCGCATCCAGTCGACGGCAAAGCCGAAGTCGAACTTGCCGTCCTTCATGGTCTTCCAGCGGTTTTCCATCTGCCAGGACCCGGCGGCGCCCTTGGAGATCGTCTCCATCACTGCGGGAATGTCGAGGCCCGCCTTCTGCGCCATGTGGATGCCTTCCGACAGGCCCTGCACGAGGCCGGCGATGCAGATCTGGTTGACCATCTTCGTGAGCTGGCCGGCGCCCGCAGGGCCGATCAGCGTCACCATGCGGGCGTAGTTGGCGATCACCGGCTGGGCGCGGTCGAACGCCGCCTTGTCGCCGCCCACCATGACGGTGAGCACGCCGTTCTCGGCTCCGGCCTGGCCGCCCGACACGGGTGCGTCGAGAAAGTCGCAGCCGCGCTCCCTGGCGGCTGCGTAAAGCTCGCGCGCGACGTTGGCCGAGGCCGTGGTGTTGTCGATGAAGATGGCGCCCTTCTTCAGGCCGCCGAAGGCGCCGTCCTTGCCGGTGGTGACGGAGCGCAGGTCGTTGTCGTTGCCGACGCAGCAGAAGACGAGGTCGGCGTCGCTGGCAGCCTCGGCGGGTGTTGCCGCCGTCTTGCCGCCGTACTGCTTGGCCCAGGCGTCGGCCTTGGCGCCGTTGCGGTTGTAGACGACGAGGTCGTGGCCGCCCTTCTTGCGGATGTGTCCCGCCATCGGGTAGCCCATCACGCCCAAACCAATCCACGCAACCTTGCTCATCGGACGTCCTCGCCATTGGTATCTGCGACTGCCGACGTCTTAGCGCAGGACGGCAGGATTGTCAGGAGACCCGGCCAAAATGATCTGCGGGAGAGCGCGCTGGCGCTCTCCCGCAGCAAGTCTTGCAGCCGTGAGGCTCAGCGGCAGGGAAAGGCGCTCGCCACGCACCGGATTTCGAGACCGCGGGTATTGCAGCTCACGCTCTTGCCGCGCGCCAGCTCCCAGCTCGACCACCGCGGGCCGAACTCGGCGGCCACGCGCTCCTGCCAGCCCTGTGCCGCGCGGTTCATGGCCCGCCTCTTGTCGCGGCGGCCCGCGAAAAGCTGCACCGAGCCGTAGCCTTCCGCCTCGACGCGGAACATGCAGCGCGGGCCGAAGCGGCGCTCGCCGGGGAAGCGGCGGAATTCGCCGTAGCGCCATTCCTGCGCCGAAGCGGGTGTCGTAAGGACCGTGCCGGCGGTTGCGGAGAGCGTGGCGGCGCCGATGGCTACGGCCAACACCTTGGACAGGGACTTCATTGATTGTTCTCCAGGTCGTTTCAGCATGCGAGTTGAACCAAGGCGCCGCACCGGCTTGTCGTCAGCCCGGAAAAATCGGCAGCGCGCGTCTTATTATGCCTCAGGCTGAGGTGAACGGAAGCTGTATGGCGGCCGTATCGGCGGAATTCGTGCACCCCGCTGTTGCCGCCTGCCGCGGAGCACGCCACAAAGGGTGCGACCAGAGAGGACGGCATGACGCAAAAGACTGGCGGGCCCGCTGCCCACGAAGCGGTGACATTGCGGGACATCGAGCAGGCCCGCGCGCGCCTCGCCGGGGCGATCGTCGAGACCAAATGCGAGCCGAGCCGGACGCTGTCCGAGATTCTCGGCTGCAACCTCTGGCTGAAATTCGAGAACCACCAGTTCACCGCCTCCTTCAAGGAACGCGGCGCTCTCAACCGCCTGTCGGCGCTGACGCCCGAGGAGCGTCGCCGTGGCGTGATCGCCATGTCGGCCGGCAATCATGCGCAGGGCGTCGCCTATCACGCGCGCCGCCTCGGCATCCCCGCGACCATCGTCATGCCGAGCGCCACGCCCATCGTGAAGGTGGAGAACACCCGACGCCACGGCGCCGTCGTCATTCTGGAAGGCGAAACCCTCGAGCAGTCGGCGGCCTTCGCCCACGCGCACGGGCAGGCCAACCAGCTCACGTTCATTCATCCCTATGACGATCCGCTGGTCATCGCAGGCCAGGGCACCATCGCGCTGGAGATGCTGGGCGCGGCGCCCGGCATCGACACCCTGGTCGTCCCCATCGGCGGGGGCGGCCTCATCTCGGGCATGGCGATCGCGGCCAAGAGTCTCAACCCGAAGATCATCGTCATCGGCGTCGAGGCGGCCCTCTACCCGTCGATGTACAACCGCATCCGGCAGACGGACCTGCCCGTTCGCGGCGACACGCTCGCCGAAGGCATTGCCGTGAAGGCGCCGGGCCGCATCACCGAGGCGCTCGTCCGCCGCTACGTCGACGACATCGTGCTCGTCTCGGAATCCGAGCTCGAGCACTCCGTGAGCCTGCTCATCAACATCGAGAAGACCGTGGCCGAGGGCGCCGGCGCCGCCGGGCTTGCCGCCGTCGTTGCCGACAAGGCGCGCTTTGCCGGCCGCAATGTCGGTCTCGTGCTCTGCGGCGGCAACATCGACACGCGGTTGCTCGCCAGCGTGCTGACGCGCGAGCTGGCGCGCGAGGGCCGCCTGTCGCAGCTCACCATCGACCTGGCGGACCG
>JBFWWW010000252.1:0-3819 GCA_050245975.1 Hyphomicrobiaceae bacterium | reverse complement strand
CCGAGATCGGACTGGATCAGCAGGTCTTCCAGCTCTTCCAGGGTCTCGGCATCGAGCTTGCGCTTGGTGAAGACGCTGGTGATGCCGTCGGACAGGCGCGACGACGTCTTGGTCAGGCCCGCCTTGAGACGCGCGAACCACCCTTTAGGTTCGGCGTCGCCTGGCGGCGCCTCAGCCTCAGGCTCCCGTGGCGCAGGCGCCGGCGGGGCGTCAGCGGGAGTGGGAGCGGCGCTTTCCGGTTCTTCCGGCTTGCCGCCGAGCAGGCGGCCCCAAAGGCCGCGGCGCTTCTCGGCCGGGGGATCAGCACTCACGCCAGCACCTCGCCGAACAGGCTGGTACCATCGTTGCCGCTGACCCGCGCGCGGACAACCTCACCCACACCCGCGCAGGCGACAGTCATCGCCGCGTAGCCGCGCGTACGCCCGAGGCCGGGCCGCTCCACCAGGATCTCCTGATCCGTGCCGGTCTGCGCGTCGAGATAGGCCGTGAGCGCCGCGGCTCCCGCCATGCGCAGGCGCGCCGCCCGGGCCTTGATGACCGGACCCGCCGTCTGCGGCATGCGCGCCGCCGGGGTTCCCTTGCGCGGGGAGAAGGGGAAGACATGCAGATAAGTCAGGCCACACTCCTCGACCAGGCTCAACGTGTTGGCAAACATCGCATCCGTTTCAGTCGGGAAGCCGGCAATCAGGTCGGCGCCGAATACGACATCGGGACGCAGCCGCCGCGCCTCGGCGCAGAACGCCAGAGCATCGGCACGGCGGTGACGCCGCTTCATGCGCTTCAGCACCATGTCGTCGCCCGCCTGCATGGACAGATGCAGGTGCGGCATCAGCCGCGGCTCCTCGGCCAGCGCCGCCATCAGGTGGCTGTCCGCCTCCACCTGGTCGATGGACGAGAGGCGCAGGCGCTTCAGCTCCGGCACAAGCTTCAGGACCTGCCTGACGAGACGGCCGAGCGACATCGTGCCCGGCAGATCGGCGCCGTAGGACGTGATGTCGACGCCCGTCAGAACCACCTCGGCGATGCCGGAGACGGCGAGCCTGCGCACCTGGGCGACGACGTCGCCGGCCGGAACCGAGCGCGAGGGCCCGCGGCCGAAAGGGATGATGCAGAAGGTGCAGCGATGGTCGCAACCGTTCTGGACCTGGACATAGGCCCGGCCGCGGCCGCCGAACCCGTCGACCATGTGCGATGCCGTCTCCCGCACCGACATGATGTCGTTGACGACGACGCGCTCCAGATCGGCTCCCGCAAGCGCCGCGAACGTCTCGGCGCGGGTCTTTTCCGCATTGCCGATCACGTGATCCACTTCCGGCATGGCCGCAAAGCGTTCCGGCTCGATCTGGGCGGCGCAGCCCGTCACGATCAGGCGTGCCCCCGGGTTGTCGCGGCGCAGGCGGCGGATGGTCTGGGCAGCCTGCCGCACCGCCTCCGCCGTCACGGCACAGGTGTTGACGATGACGGCGTTGTCGAGACCGACAGCGCCGGCGTGCGCGCGCATGACCTCGGACTCGTAGGCATTGAGCCGGCAACCCAGCGTTACGACCTGCGGCACAGCCGGCGCCGCCGATGCCGTCTCGCCGGACGCCGGCGGATCGGATGCAAACGCGACAGGGGCGGTCTCGGTCATCGCGGCCGTTACACCGACGCGGCCGGCGCAGGGGCGAGCTCGCCCTCGTATTCAAGCTCGGCCGGGCCCGTCATCCAGATGTGGTTGTCCGGCCGCCACTCGACCCTGAGCGGTCCTCCGGGCAGCGTTATCGTCACGTCGCGGTCCGTCAGGTCCATGCGCGCCGCCGCGACGGCCGTCGCGCAGGCAGCGCTGCCGCAGGCCTTGGTAAGGCCGGCACCACGCTCCCACGTCCGCACCGTGATCGAGGATCGCGACGTGACGTGTGCCAGCGAGATGTTGGCACGCTCGGGAAAGATCGGATGGTTCTCCAGCAGCGGGCCGAAGCGGCCGAGATCATAGGCGGCGACATCGTCCACCCAGAAGATGGCGTGCGGGTTGCCGACGTTGGCCACCGACGGCGAATGCAGGACCGGATTGTCGATCGGGCCGATCTGCAGCTCGATGCGCCGCGTGTCGTGGAAGGGCTCTGCCAACGGGATGTCCGCCCAGCCGAAGCGCGGCTCGCCCATATCCACCGCGATGCGACTTGCGTCGGTCACCACGACGCCCAACACACCCGCGACGGTTTCAAACGTCATGTTTCGCGGCGCCGACGGCGCCAGCCGGAGCCCGACACACCGCATGCCGTTGCCGCACGCGCGCGCCTCGGAACCGTCGCTGTTGTAGATGCGGATGAAGGCCTCGGTGCCTACGGTGACCGGATCGGTCAGCACCATCATCTGATCGAAATGCGAACGCGGACCGGCAGCGACAGAGCGAACCTCGGGTGGCGCGAACGCACGCCGTGTGCCGCGCACGTCGACAACGAGGATTTCGTTGCCGAGTCCGTTCATTTTGGCGAATCTGAGGGGTGCCTGCGCCATGGCCCCCTTATATGGCGAGGGACCCCGCAAACACAATCGACCGGGCCCCGATACCCGCCGTCCAACGGAGGCGCAAGCCTTGGAGCCACGCACAGCAGCGCCATCGGCCTGGGTGCGACATGCCATCGCTGGCGTGCCGCCCGGCGGCACCGTTGTCGATGTCGCCTGCGGCTCGGGCCGCAATCTTCGGCTCGCGCGCAGCCTCGGCCACCCCGGCGTCGGCATCGACCTGGATCTGAGCGGTGTTCAAGACCTGCGTGAAGATCGCGGCGTAACCCTGATCGCGCACGACCTCGAAGCCGACGGCTGGCCGCTGGCGGGACAGCATTTCGCCGGTGTCATGGTGACGAGCTATCTGTGGCGAGCGCTTCTGCCGACGATCGTCGACGCGGTCGCCCCTGACGGAGTGCTGATCTACCAGACCTTTGCCGCGGGCAACGAGCGCTACGGACGCCCGCGACGGCCGGAGTTCCTTCTCGAGCCGGGCGAACTGCTAGAGGCCTGCTCCGGCAAATTGACGGTGATCGCCTATCGCATGGCAACCCTTTCCGACCCAATGCGCGTTGTTCAGAGCATCGTCGCGGTCGGCCCCGATCACGCCTGGGTGAGCGCGCCGCCGGCGCCTTGAGGCCGGCCGGTTTCGGCCGGATGCTGTACGATCACAGCCATAATGGACCAGAGCATGAGCCGCCTTGCCACAATCTCCGCGTCGCTTGCCGCACTGCTTGCCGCCGCGCCCGCATACGCGATCCAGACCAGGGCGCCCGCACCGGCGACGCCGTCATCGGTCAAGGTCGAGACCGTGGCGCGCGGCCTTGTGCATCCCTGGGGCTTGCAGTTTCTCCCCGACGGTCGCCTGCTTGTGACAGAGCGTCCGGGCCGGCTGCGCGTCGTCACGAAAGACGGCAAGCTGTCGGAACCGATTGCGGGCGTTCCTGCCGTCGCCGCCTCCGGCCAGGGCGGCCTGCTCGATGTGGCGCTGAGCCCGGATTTCGCGACGTCGAAAGTGATCTTCTTCTCCTATGCCGAGCCGCGGGACGCCGGCAAGAACGGCACCAGCGTCGCACGCGCCGTGCTCAACCTTTCGGACAATGGCGGCGGTCGTCTCGACGACGTGCGCGTGATCTACCGGCAGCAGCCGTCCTATGCCTCGAGCGCGCATTTCGGCTCGCGCATCGTGTTCGCACGCGACGGCTCGCTCTACATCACGCAGGGCGTACGGTATTCGGCGCGCGAAGAGGCGCAGAACCCGGGCAACGACCTCGGCAAGGTCGTGCGCGTCATGCCGGACGGCGCGCCCTTTGCCGGCAATCCGAAGCTGCC
>JBFWWW010000251.1:0-3936 GCA_050245975.1 Hyphomicrobiaceae bacterium | reverse complement strand
AGCGCCGTCTCATCGACGAGGCCGCCCCGCGCGCAATTGATGAGCACGGCGCCGGGTTTCATTGCCGCCAGCTCGCGCGCGCCGATCATGCCGGACGTCAGGTCCGTCTTGGGCGTATGGATCGTCAGGACATCGACCTCGGGAAGCACGCTGCGGAAATCGGCGATCTCCTCGCAGCCGAGCCGCGCCGCGGTATCGTGGTCCATGGCGATGTCCGCCAGCAGCACGCGCATGCCGAACGCACGGGCGCGCGCGGCCACCTCCTTGCCGATGCGCCCGAACCCGACGATGAGAAGGGTTCGGCCTTGCAGCTCGAAGGCGCGCAGCGAGAGCCGCCGGCCCCAGTTTCCCTGTCGCACCGCTTCGTCGTAACCCGCCGTGTCCTTGGCAATGGCGAGCATCATGGCAAAGGTGTGCTCGGCGACGGACACCTTGTTGGCATGCGCCGTGACGGCGACGGGAAGCCCGCGACCCGTCATGTGATCGACGGCGATGTTGTCGCAACCGACACCGTGCTTGGCGACGACTTTGAGCGCATTGGCCCCGGCGAGGACATCCGCCGGGAGGGCGTAGGTGCGCACGCCGATGGCGTCCGCCCGCGCGATGGCCACCAGCATGGCCTCGCGGGCGAGGCCTGAGCCCAGGATCACCTCGACGCCGGTCCGTGCCTTCAGGCGGGCGACGCCGTCCTCGTGAATCGCTTCGGTCAGCAACACTGTGGGCATGCGGGCATCCGGCGGGTTCTGGGTGCGGCAGCTTAGCCGAAACCGCGGCGCGGTCGCGGGCTATTTCACAGCCTGCTCGAGCCGCCACATCTCTTCGCGCACGCGGATGTCGGCGAGAATCCTGTCCAGCAGCAGACAGGTCTGGTGGAAAAGCTCGGACCCGCGCGTGTAGTCGGCCGGCGCGAAGAAATCGCAGCGGCCGGCCTTGTGCAGCGCAACGCACTTTTCGCGGCCGCGCGTCTCCCCGGGCGCATAGACGGCAATGGCGTGGCCGCCGTTCTTGCGCGTCACCGCCATCGACGGCACGTCGGTGTCGCCGTCGCCGAAATAGATCATGTTCGAGAACGGCACCGGCCGCACACCTTCCGGCATATGGTGATTGATCGACTGCCCGAGGTCCTCGATGCCCTTGTTGATGCGGAAGAGATATTGCGTCTTGCCCGTGTCGGTGATGACGCGCTTGGGATAGGGCAGGTCGTAGGGATCGAACCAGTATTCTGACGCGAACACGTTGTGGAAGTGCGGGTAGATGCTGGTGCCCTCGATGATTTCCGTCAGCCCGGAAGATACGAGATAGTGCCGAAGCGCAACGCCGTGGCTTTCAGCACGGATGCGGACGTATTCGGCGATCTCCTTGAACCAGGCCTGCACACCGGGAAAGAGCTCCACGGACCGGCCCTGGGCCACGAGATCGGCACGGTCGATGCGAACGCCCTTCTCCTTCGCCTTGCGATAGAGCAGGTGCATGTAGGTGATGAGCGGATCGGCGCCCTGCTCGGCGGCAAGCCTGTTGCTCTCCGCCCAGAAGGCCTCGGGATCGGCGTCGATCTTCGGCAGGAAGGCATATTCCTGCATCGGCTTCGGGCTCAGCGTGCCGTCGAAATCATAGACGAGCGCGATGGTCTTCTTGTCATACGCGCGCGCCTCGCCTTCCGGGGACGGTTGCCGCGTCCCGGAAACCGTTGCGTCATTGCCGCGCTTGCGGCGTCCGCTTCTGCCATCCGCCATGGGAATCCTGCGACCGGGACCTGTGCGACCGAATCTTGAGCGCAGCCACCGTATCAGAATGCAGGAGCCGAGAAAAAATGAAGGGCACCCTGCGGTGCAGAGTGCCCTTCTGAAGTGTGGAGTGCCGTTCGGTGAGGGGGTGGGGACCGACACTCCTTCAAGACCATGCGGTGGGGGGAAACCGCCGGTCCGTACCTTAACAACACCGGCCCCCTCGTGCCGGTTCCGAGCCTCTGCTTATAATTTTTTGGCTTGCACATGCCTGCCCGATGATCTTGGGTCCAGAGGACCGGGAGAAGAGCCGTGATCGCAAAGCTTGCTGCCCAGGACCGCGACACTGCGATAAGCCGCTTGCAGTGGTGGACCGCGGTCGATGGCCGCGATGCCATCCAGAAAACATTCAAGTTCAAGGACTTCACACAAGCCTTCGGCTTCATGGCGCAAACCGCGCTAGTGGCCGAGCGCATGAACCACCACCCGGAATGGCGCAACGTCTGGAACACCGTCGAGGTCGTTCTGACGACCCACGAGGCCAAGGGCGTGACGCAGCGGGATGTCGACCTCGCGGCGCAGATGGACCGCATCGCCGACCAGTTCAGGCCGCGTCAGTAGACCCGGCGCACGATGGGCGCCGGCCATTCGACCGGTGCCAGCGGCACGTCCAATCCGGCGCTTGTGGACGGCGCGTCATGGTCAGCCTCGGCCGGGAGTAGGGGCGGGGGCGGTGCCATCGACGCTGCAGGTGGCGTGCGCGCCGGCGCGGTCTGCTCGGCAACGTAGGACTGGTGCCGCGCCCTTTCCGAAGCACTCCAGGGTGCCGGCTTGCACTGGCAGCCCTTCACCAATGTTTTCCGATACTTGAACGCCGTCGGGTAGGAGGCGTAGGAGCGGCCTTCCAGGTCCACCATCTCGTCCATGTCGCTCCCCGGCGACGGCGCATAGAACAGCCGCGCCTCCCCGCCGTTGCAACTCGACGCGCACATGGTCTCCTCGCGCCCAAGCATGTCGCCGGTGGCCGCATTGCTCATCGGCCAGTAGAAGCCGTCGCACATGCGCACACACAGCGTTCGGAACGGCCCGCCGCGGGCTCGTCCCACGGGACCGGGATCGTCGTATCGCGGCTGTACGAAGCCCGAACCGAAGCCGGCATAGCTGCTGTAGCTGCGGCGGCTGGCGAGGTTCCCCTGGCTGAAACCCGACCACAGGGGCGCGCCCGCCCGTGGCTGGATCCTGATGACGGCCTGCGCAACCGCGGGCAGCGCGCCGAACATGACACCGGCGCCGAACGCGAGGCCGAACCGCCAACTGCCGAACCAACGCATGACCTACGCCTCAGGACATCGACCAGCCCGTTATGAGCCGAACCGGAAAATATTTCCTGAACCGCCGCCGCTGTTGGTTTATGCCGCGTCCGACCTCAGAACCCCGAGGCTTGCGGGAAGATGCGATCCCGCCAGGCTCGGACATTGGGCGCAGGGCGCTGGACCGGCGCGGCCCGCTCGCGCGCGCCGAGACCCATGCGGTCCACCTGCTCCTCGCTCGGTCGCTGCGTTGCCCGGTCGCGGTCGCGGTCCCGGTCCGGGCGCGTAGCCGCGATCGCTTCCTGCTGTTCCTGGTTGGCCAACGCTCGCCGCCCGTCCTCGTCCTGCTTCAGGCGCTCCTTGAGCGCGGCCAGCTCCTCCGAGGCCTTCTTGTCGCCCTTCCGGGCGGCCGCCATGAGCGCATACATGCGGTGCCGCTCGAGGGAGGCAGCCTCCCACGGCTGCGGACGGCAGGCACATGCAGCCTTGTACTCCGTGCGATAGAGAAACGCGTTCGGCGTCTGGCGATAGGGGACACCTTTCAAGTCCTGCATGTTCTCGATGTCGCCGCCGGGATTGGGATAGACGAACAGCCGGGCGCCCCCACAGCTTCGCGCGCACTTGCGCTCGTCGGCCGCGAAACGCTCGGGTGTCGTGGCGTAGCTGATCGGCCAGTAGAAGCCGTCGCACGAGCGCACGCAGACCGTGCGGTAGGTGGCGGCGGGGCGCGGACGATCGTCGTCACCGTCGTCGTCCCAGAACGACCCGCGCCGCTCGTAGGTATCGGAACGCCGACGCGATCTGAACCAATCCCAGTCGTCGTCATCGTCGCGGCGCCAGCGCTCGTCGGCGGTCGGCACGAACGATCCCGACACGGCCGGCGCCGGAGGGGCTTGCGTCGT
>JBFWWW010000250.1:0-4013 GCA_050245975.1 Hyphomicrobiaceae bacterium | reverse complement strand
CCCAGCGAAGGCGGCGGCCATTCCCGGCGACGCGGTGGCGGCGACGCCCGCGGCGGCCGTCGCGGACGCCGACGTCACCATCGTCATGCTGAGCACCGGCGATGTCGTCGAGGCGGTGCTGTTCGAGCCCGATGCGACGGGCCGGGTCCCGGCGGACAGCCTGAAGCGCGGCTCGATCGTCGTGGTGATGAGCTCGATTCCGGTCGAGACGTGCCGCGCGCAGGCGGCGCGCCTTGCGGCCAAGGGCGTGCGCACCGTCGATGCGCCGGTCTCGGGCGGCGAGGTCGGCGCGCGCGAGGCGACGCTCGCCATCCTGGCCGGCGGCGATGAGGCGACGGTCGCCGAGCTGGCGCCCGTTTTTGCAGCCCTCGGGCGGGCGACGCGCGTCGGCCCGCTCGGCTCGGGCCAGATGGCGAAGCTGTGCAACCAGATCATCGTCGGCGGCACCATGGTCGCGGTCGCCGAGGCGCTGCACTTTGCGCGCACGGGCGGGGCCGATATCGGCGCGCTGCGCAGCGCGCTGCTCGGCGGCTTCGGCGATTCCAAGATCCTCAACCTGCACGGCGCGCGCATGGTGGAGGGCAATTTCGTGCCCGGCAGCCCGGCGCAGTATCAGCTCAAGGACATGCGCACGGGGCAGGCCTTCGCCCGCAGCCTGGGCCTCGACCTGACGCTGCTCGATACGCTGATCGGCATTTTCGACGGTATGATCGCGCACGGCGACGGCGATATCGACGTCTCGGGCGTCATCCGCGAGGTGGCGCGCCGGTCGGGGCCGACCTGATCGCCGGCGCGGCCGCAGCAACAGCAAGTGTGGAGGCAATGCATGTCCGGTCGGGTGCAGTACGCGGCGGCGGACGGCGTGGCGCGGATCGTGCTCGACCGTCCCGAGAAGCACAATGCCATCACGCCGGACATGGCGGCCGAGCTGGCGCGCGTCTGCGCCGAGGTGGACCGCGATGACGCGGTGCGGGTAACGATCATCCTCGGCGGCGGACCCAAGGCGTTCTCCGCCGGCAGCGACATGAATTTCCTTGCCGACCTGAGCGACGGCTGGGCCTTCCGCAACCGCATCGAGTATGCCGCCGTCGTGCGCGACATCCGCAAGCCGGTGATCGCCGGGCTCAAGGGCTGGGTGCTGGGCGGCGGCATGGAGATCGCGCTGGCGGCCGATATCCGCGTCGCCGGCCGGAGCGCGCGCATCGGCGGGCCGGAGGTGACGCGCGGGTGGGTCGGCGGCGGCGGCGCCTCGCAGATGCTGCCGCGCCTCGTCGGCATCGGCCAGGCGATGAAGCTGCTGCTGACGGGCGAGCACGTGGACGCGGAGACGGCGCTGCGCATCGGGCTCGTCGAGGAGCTCGTCGAGGATGCGGAGCTGGAGGCGCGCGTCGGCGCGCTGGCGGAGAAAATCGCCTCCTTCAGCCCGCTGGCGACGCAGGCCGTCAAGGCCGCGACGCGGGCGGCGCTCTCCATGCCGCTCGAGGCCGGGCTGCGCTACGAGAACGAGGTGCACGTCATCTGCATGCAGTCGAAGGACCGGCAGGAGGGGATCGCCGCCTTCCAGCAGGGCCGTGCCGGGTCGTTCGGAAAGACGCCGGGCTAAAGCGTTTCAGGTTCGGGCCGGCTCGCGAGTTACTGGGTCCCGGCTCTCGCTGCGCTCGGCCGGGATGACACGGTGGGGGACTTTCGCTCTCTCCCTGTCATCCCGGAGGCCGCGCAGCGGCCATCCGGGACCCAGCTCACGAGCGAGCGCGCGCATTTGGCTCCTGGGTCCCCGCTCTCCGCTGCGCTCCGGCGGGGATGACAAGGAGGAGGCGCGCCGGCGGGTATGACAAGGTGGGGCGTTTCCACCCAAGCCGGAAAACCCTCTAGGCGACGTCGGCGGTGATGGTGCCCAGGGGGCCGAAGTCGGCGACGTAGCGGCCGGTCTCCAGCGGCGCCGGGACGTTGCAGCTTCCCGTCGTGATGACCTGCCCGGCCTTCAGCGCGCCGGCGATGGGCTGCGCGTTGGCGAGCGCGATGACTGCCAGGACAGGATCGCCGAGGATCTTGCTGGCGGGTGCCGTCAGCAGCGGCTTGCCGTCCTTTGAAAGCGCGATGGTGATGCCGGCAAGATCGTGGGCGCGCCAGCCGGAGACCGAGGGGCCGGTGACGAACGCGCCGTTGCCGATACAGTCGGCAAGCTTCGCGAGCTCGGGCGCCGCCGGCTCGACGCGCGCATCGACGATCTCGAACACCGGCATGACGGCGCCGATGGCGGCCTCCACCTCGGCGCGGCTGTAGGGCGCCTCGCGCGCCGGCAGGTCGCGCGCCAGCACATAGGCGATCTCGCATTCGAGCAGCGGGGTGAGGTAGGCGGCCTTGCGCAGCCTTGCGGGCGCCGCCGAGACGTAGGTGTCGAGGAGGGGGCCCGATACCGGGCGGTCCGAGCCGAATTTCTGCTGATCGGCGGTCGCGAGCGCGGTGACTTTCCAGCCGCGCACCGGCCCGCCCGACAACGCGATGGTGGCCGTCTGCACGGCATAGGCATCGGCGACGGACAGCGGCGTCGCGAAACTGGAAAGATCGGCGAACCGCACCACGGTCCGGGCCGCGCTCAGCTCGGCCGCGAGCCGCTCGATTGCATCAGGTGTCATGGCTGCGCCCCGTGATCCGCCCCGTTCGTCGGCCGTCGGTGCGGCCTTATTTGCCGGCGTGGCCGAAGAACTCCATCATCGGCATGAGCTGGCCGTCGAGCATATGGCGGCCCTGATGCGTCTTGCAACCGCGCGCCGCCGCCAGGGTCAGGAGCTTCGTCGTCTCCGGCTTCATGACGACCTCGGCGACGAGGGTGCCGGAAGGCACGGTGTCGATGTCGAAGGACAGGCCGTCCTCGGGCTCGAGGCCGAGCGAGGTGGCGTTGACGGCGATGTCGTGGCCGGAAGCGTCGCGCGTGCCTTGCGCGATCTCGCAGCGCGGATAGACGGCCTTGAGGCGCGCGACGAGATCGGCGGCCTTGCTCGCCGTGCGATTGCAGATGGTGATGGCGCCGGCGCCGCTGCCGGCAAGGGCGAAGGCGAGAGCGTTGCCGGCCCCCCCTGCGCCGGCAATGAAGATGCGCTTGCCGGACGGCTCGTGACCGTGGTTGCGCAAGCCGGCGACAAAGCCGTGGCCGTCGAGCAGCGTGCCCGTGTAGCCGCCGTCGCGTTCGCGGCGGACGGTGTTGACGACGCCGACGTGCGGCGCATCGCCGGCGAGCGTGTCGCAGAGGCGCTTCGCGTCCGCCTTGTGCGGGGCCGTGACGACGAAGCCGTCGAGGTTGGGGATGGCCTTGAGGCCGGCCCAGCCGGTGTCGATCTCGGCGCGCGGAATGTGGATGGGGACGCAGATCGCGTCGATGCCGTGTTTGGCGAAGTAGTCGTTGAAGACCATCGGCGTGCGGACGTGCGCAATGGGGTCGCCGATGATGCCGTAGAGGCGGGTCGTGCCCGTGATCATGGGGAGTTTCGATCCATAACTATCCAGTTAGATACTTAACACCGGTGCACCCCGAGTCAATCGCGCTCGCGGGCGGAGTGGGATTTTGCCCAATCGGCGGGCGCGGGGCGGCGCGCGAGGGAGGGCGAACAACAGGGCCAAAGGCAGGGCGAAAGACGGGGCGAACGAATTTCTGCAGGGGAACGGCCGGCAACAGTTGCCCGTTGCCATCTAACCAGATAGTTACAGCAAAAAAGACGGCGTCAGCCTGACCCGCATGCGGCGGGTGGGGCGTGGGATGGAGGCCCGGTCCAGGTGCCACGGATCGTCCGCGTCGATGTCGGCCGGTTGTCGTACCGGCTCGTCGGCGAGTTCAAATTTTTCAGGAACGCTGAGCGGCCGACGGTGCTCGTCCGGCTGACGGACGAAAGCGGCGTGGAGGGATGGGGGCAGGCGGTCCCGGTCGAGACCTGGACCTACGAGACCACCGAAACCGTCGAGTCGACGCTGCGGGACTATCTGGCCCAGGCGATCCTCGGTGCCGATCCCTCCGATCT
>JBFWWW010000249.1:0-4045 GCA_050245975.1 Hyphomicrobiaceae bacterium | reverse complement strand
GCAGCTTGATCAGGCGGGGATGGGCGGAGCTGTAGTCGAACTTGAACTCGGCCAGCTTGCGGATGGCCTCGACCGGGGGCAGATGATCGAGATCGAGCCCCTGCTCGGCCTTGCGCATTTCGGCATAGGCGCGCTCGAGCACGGCGATGTAGAGCTCTTCCTTGCTGCGGAAGTAGTAATAGATCATCCGCTTGTTGGAGCCGGATGCCTCCGCGATCGCGTCCACGCGCGCGCCGGCGAGCCCCTTGGCCGCGAACTCCACTTCGGCCGCATCGAGAATGTTGAGGCGGGTTTTTTCCGCGTCCCGCGTCACCTCGACGGGTGCGGGAGACGGAGCCGATTTCCGCTTCGCAGTGGCGACCGCCGCTCGTCCGGTTGACATGGTCATGACATTCCAGGGCCCAGGCGGCATGGTGCCGGCACCCGGGTGTGGATAGCGAAATTCGCCGCCCTTGTCGACACGAGGGCGGGCTCGGGGCCGTTTACCAACGGCATCACCTTAGACCGGCGAGGCGGTCCGACCTCGGCCGCGGCGCCTGTCCGTCGAGGTGGTCGAGAAGCCCCATCGGCTCGGGCCGGAACAGGCGCGCGTCCATCGTCTTCAGGTCCCGCGCGATATCGGGCCGGAAGTCCATCCGCGCGATGACGTCGCGCTCCAGGTCCACCCCCGGCGCGATCTCGATCAGCTCCAGCCGCCCGGCCCCGTTGCGCCGGAAGACCGCGCGCTCGGTCACGTAAAGGGCCTCCTGCCCCCGTTCCGCCGCGTAGCCGCCGCTGTAGGAGACCTGCTGCACCGCCTTGACGAACTTGTTCTCGCGGCCTTCCTGCTCGATCCTGGTCTGCCCGCCGGGCCAGCCGATCTTCAGGCCGCCGCTGGTGAACGTGCCGCTGAAGATCATCTTCCTGGCGTTCTGGCTGATGTTGATGAAGCCGCCGGGCCCGATGATACGGCTGCCGAAGCGGCTCACGTTGACGTTGCAGGCCTGGTCGACCTCGGCGAACGACAGGAATGCCAGGTCGAGCCCGCCGCCGTCGTAGAAATCGAACTGGTAGGGCTGGTCGATCATGGCCTGGAAGTTGCGGCTGGCGCCGGCCTCGTTGCCGGTCGCCGGCGCTCCGCCGATGAGCCCCTGCTCGTTGGTCAGCACGATCTTGTGCAGCGCGCCCTCCTCGGCGGCCAGCGACGCGATGCCCGTCGAGATGCCCGAGCCCAGGTTGCAGATGGCCTCGGGGAACAGCTCCAGCGCCGCACGCCGCGCAACGACCTTGCGCTCTCCGAACGGCAGCGCATCGATCTGCGACAGCGGCACGCGCAGTTCGCCGGCGTAAGACGGGCTGTAGTTGGTCACGAACGTCTGCGTCTGGTCGGGATCGACGACGATGACGTCGACCAGCATGCCGGGGATCTTGACCTGCTTGGGCGGCAGCGTGCCGCGGTTGGCGACCCGCTTGACCTGCACCACGACCACGCCGCCCGCACGCCGCGCCGCCTGCGCCATGGAGATCATTTCGCCGAAGACGGCTTCCTGCTCCATCGTCACGTTGCCGTCCTCGTCCGCGGTCGTCCCGCGCAGGAAGGCGACATTGATCTTGAACGGCTTGTAGAACAGCCATTCGCGGCCTGCGAGCGTGACGAGCTCGACGAGGTCTTCCGTGGCGCTCTTCGACTGTTTGCCGCCGCCGTTGCGCGGGTCGACGAAGGTATGCAGGCCGACATGCGTCACGAGGCCGGGCCGGCCGGCCGCCATCTCGCGCGTGAGCTGCGACAGCGCGCCCTGCGGCAGCGTGTAGGCCTCGATCTTGTCCTGCGCGGCGAGCTCCTCGACCGGCGTGGAATCGACCAGCGTGCCGCACACGACGCGCTTGAGAAGCGCGGGATCGGCGAGATGGCCGATGCCGCGCGTGGCGCGCGAGCCGAGGCCGACGGGGTGCACGGTGGTGAGCGCGCGCGGCTGGCCTTCCGCCTTGAACCGCCGTCCCACCGCCGCGATCAGGGCGTCGGGAACGGCGTGTCCGTTGCCCGATCCGCCGATCAGGATGGTGTCGCCGCTGCGGACCAGCTTTGCGGCCTCGTCGGCCGTCAGAATCCTTGCACCCACTGTCGTCCCTCTCGAAGCATCCCGGCCCGCAATGGGTCGGGCGGATCGTCACACCAGCATTTTTATGACGACGCGCGAAAACAAAGGATGGAAAAGAAGCCGCGGGACGGCCGTTTCCACCTCATCTTCGCGGAAATCCAAGTTTCATCCCCGGCTGCACTTGAATTAATTATCTAGTTAGTTATAAACGGTGCGCGCGTCGGCCGTCAATGACGGCCCCGGCATGGGGCCCAGCATGGGCCCCGGTATGGGAGCGGACAGGGACAAGACCATGAGCAATCTCCAGCAAGAGACGGTTCTCAGCGTCCATCACTGGACCGACACGCTCTTCAGCTTCACCGCCACCCGCAACCCCTCCTTCCGCTTCCAGAGCGGACAGTTCACGATGATCGGCCTCGAGATCGACGGCAAACCGCTGCTCAGGGCCTACAGCATGGCGAGCGCAAACTACGAGGAGCAGCTCGAGTTCTTCAGCATCAAGGTCCCGGACGGCCCGCTCACGTCGCGCCTGCAGCACCTGCGCGAGGGCGACACCATCCTCGTCAACCGCAAGGCGACGGGCACGCTGATCCACGACAACCTGCTGCCCGGCCGCACGCTCTACATGCTCGGCACGGGCACCGGTCTGGCGCCGTTCCTGAGCATCATCAAGGATCCCGACACATACGAGCGCTACGACAACGTGGTGCTGGTGCACGGCTGCCGGCAGGTCGCCGAGCTGGCCTATGGCGAGCTCATTAGCAAGGACCTCCCGCGCCACGAGCTGCTGGGCGAGAGCGTGCAGCAGAAGCTCAAGTACTATCCGACGGTGACGCGCGAGCCTTATCGCAATCGCGGCCGCATCACCGACCTGATCAGCTCAGGCAAGCTGTTTGACGAGCTCGGTCTCGAGCAGCTCGATCCCGCGCACGACCGCTTCATGCTGTGCGGCAGCCCGGCCATGCTGCAGGAGCTGTGCACCATGCTGAGCGGCTTCGGGCTCATCGAAGGCAATCACAGCGATCCCGGTCACTACGTGATCGAGAAGGCCTTCGTCGAGAAATAGCGCCGGACGTCTTCGGCATTTCCGGTTTCAGAGGGCCCGTGGGGGGCTTCAGCGCGGGTGCCGACCGGTCGGCACCCGCGCTGGCATGTCCGGCTCAGCGTGCGCCGGCTTTCTCGTAGAGGTCGCGTCCCTTGACGAGCGCGCGGATCTTGCCGTCGGCAATGCCGCGCTTCAGCATCCAGAACCCGCAGTCGGGGTGGATGTATTTCACGCGGCCCTCGCCCAGCACCTTGTCCGCCGCCTCGATGGACCGCGCGATGGCCTCCGCCGACTCGACTTCGGTGCGCTTGATGTCGACCACGCCGAGGCCGAAGCCGATCTCCGGCCTGAGCTCCTTGAACACCTTCAGCTCCTCGGCCGGCCGGTGCGCATTCTCCATGACGATGTGATCGACCTTGAGCGTGTTGAGATAGTTCATCAGCTTGCCCCAGCCGCCCTTCTGGATCGACTGGCCGCCGTAGTTGCCGAAGCACAGGTGCACCGCCGGCGTCGTGCGCACCGCGGAAAGCACGCGATTGATGGCCTCGGCCGCCCATTCCCACTCGTCGGGACTGCCGGGCAGGTTCGCCTCGTCCACCTGCACGATCTCGGCATCGATGTGCTTCACCTGCTCGGCCAGGACATCGGCGATGGCCAGCGCCACGCCGGCCTTGTCCTTGTAGTGGCGGTTGAGCAGCATCTTGGCCAGCATATGCGGGCCGGTGAGCGTGAACTTGAGCGGACGGCTGGCCAGTCCCTTGGCGCGCGCGCACGCCGTCGGCAGATCGAGCGTGCCGGGGCCGATCGGACCTTCGACGACGCCGGGCGGCCGGCTCCGGAATTCCATGCCGGGCGCGGTCTTGAACTCCAGCCATTCCGCCAGGCCGATCTCCTTGCGCACGCCGGACATGGGGCGCACGAA
>JBFWWW010000248.1:0-4181 GCA_050245975.1 Hyphomicrobiaceae bacterium | reverse complement strand
GTGGCGTCCTCGCGCGCCGGTGCGTCGGCGCGGATGCGCGCGCCCCAGCTCGCGATGTGTCCCTTGCGGTCGAACATGTCCTTGTGCGCCAGCGGCACGCCGGCGAGGGGGCCGCCGGGCTGGCCGGCCGCGATGGCGGCGTCCGCGGCCTTTGCGTCGGCCAGCGCCTGCCTGTCGTCGAGCTCGACGAGGCAGTGCGTCAGTTCGTGGCACGCCTTGAGCCGGTCGATGGCGGCGGCCGTGGCGTCGGCGCTGGAGACTTTCCGGTCGCGGATCGCCTGCGCCAGGCGGCGGGCGGACAGGGAGGCGAGATCGCCGGACGCCGTCATGGCCGGGCCCCCGTCACCAGCACGCGGCGGAAATCGTCGACGTCGGCGCTGATCGGCAGCTCGCGGGCCACCCGCTGCGCCGTCCTGGAGAGCATGGCGGCATGCGCCTTGGCGGCCGCGCGGCGGTCCGGCGGCATGGCGGGCAGGGGCACGGGCTCCTCGGGCGGGGTCTTGTCTGGCATCGTGTCCTCGGTGCAGCGGTGGCGAGGCCGCCACGTTAGCATGCCGGGCCCGCCAAACAATTGCCGCAGCCGCGCGATGCCATCCGCAGAACGCACGAGGGGGCATTTCAGCTTCCCGGGGCGCGGAGTGGGTTGCCGGTGTCCGGTGCCGCCGATAGGGTCTGCGGCGGCGACGGGGGGCGGCTGAGGGGTGTCTGGGTCCGGGAAAGGACAAGTGCGTGAGTGCAAATCAGGGTGTTCTCGTTGTCGCCGCCGACATGTCGATCAAGGGCGTGCGCGGTCTCAAGAACTGCCGCCGGCTCGAAGTGTTCGGCTACGTCGAGGGTGAGGTGGCGGCGGAGGCCGTCCTTGTGCACGAGGGCGGCAAGCTGTTCGGCAGCGTCAGGAGCGACAGCGCCGAGATCCACGGCACGGTCCAGGGCGACGTCGCCGTCAGGAACCTGATCGACATCCGCAGCTCCGGCGATGTCAGCGGCAACGTGAAGTACGGCCGGCTGGCGTTGGAGATGGGCGGCAGCCTCACGGCCGAGATGCGCAACATTCCCCCCTCGCTCGGCGGCGATTTCGAGCTTGCGGTCGGCAAGGGCAAATCGGTCGCCATCACGCTGCAGGACCTCAACGCGCTCGATCCCGACGATGTCGCGCAGAACCTCGTGTTCCGGGTGTCCAATGCGCGCAACGGCTTTGTCGCATTGTTCGGCGCGCCGGCCCGGCCCGTGGCGACCTTCACGCAGGCCGACCTCGAGGCGGGGCGCGTGCTTTTCACCCACGACGGCGGCGGTGCCCGCGACGCCAGTTTCGACGTGGTCGTGTCGGATCACACCGGCGCCAGCTCTGGCGCGCCGCAGACGGTCACCGTCGGCGTCACCGGCTGAAGGCGCCCTGCGGCGCCCGTTCGCATCCCGGAAAAGAAATAGGACGCCTTGCGGGGAGGCGTCCTATTGCATGGGTGTCCAAGCCACGCGGGGAGTGTCTTGAACGCTCTGAAAACGGATCGGGCCCGGCGTCTATTCTCGGCCTCGCGAAAAAAATCCGACCCCAACCCTAGACCCTTGAATCGCCGCTACTTTTTTTAAGCCTTGGCCTTGCGGTTGAGCTCCAGCCGCGCATCCACCATCGCCACCGTCTCGTCGACCACCGCGTTGCGCATGCCCTTCTGCACGCCGATGGCCTGCACCAGCCGGTCGACGCGCTCGATGTTGGGCGCGCCGGCAAAGAGGGCGCGCGCGGCCGAGGACGGCCGCGTGAGGCCCTGGGCGGCCGCCGCGTACTTCTCGAACGGCACCAGGTCGTCGGGCGATGCGCCGAGCTTGACGCACAGGTCCCGCACCCAGGCATAGACCGCGCGCGACTGCTCCAGGTCCGTATGCACCGCCTCCTTGATGGAACGCGCCGCATCCTTGGTCACGCACCGGTAGTTGCCGGTGAGGAGCATGGCCCACTTGGCGAGCGGCACGAAGATCGAGTCGTGCACCTTGAGCTTCACCGGCAGCTCGATCCGGCCCTCCGGCGTGTCGAGGCGCGCCGCCTCGACGTCGGCCTGCAGGTCGCGCAGGATTTTCGTGTCCTTCTCGGAATCGAAGCGCGCCGCCTTGAAGTTGGTCGGCAGCGTCACCTGCAGCACGTTGGGCTTCTCCTCCGGCGGACGGAAGGCCTGCGGGTCGGGGCTGCACAGGGTGAGCTTGCCGGGATCGAAATTGCTCCAGACGCCGGCATCGGTGTAGGCGGCCTTGAGCGGCCCGATGTCGAGCCCCGGGATGCGCTGCACGTAGGGCAGCGGCGGCATGTTCATGATCGACATGCACGGCACCTTGGAGCGGGCCACCGCGTCGAGCAGCTCGCGCACGCCCGGCGAGCGGTACTGCGGCTCCTGCATGGCGAGGCAGACGAGATCGTAGTCCTGCGGGTTGACCGCCTCGGCGCCCGCCGCCGACACCTTGCCCGGCAGCTTGCGGGAATCGATCTCGACGAGGTCCTTGCGCCCCTTGATGGGCATGCGGATGCGGATGCCCTCGCTGTTGATGGCATCGGCCTCCGCCGGCAGGCAGACGAGCTTCAGCGTATGCCCGCCGAACAGCAGCTTGGACGCGAGCAGCGATCCATAGGACGCGCCCATGATGAGGATGTTGTACGTCGGCATGCGTCAGAGTTCCTTGCCTGCGATTGTTCGGAGCGGCGCAGTCTTCACCTTTTCGAGGCTCATGGCCAGTACCCGGGCGACGTGGAAAGGCTCCTTTCCGGTGCCGTCCCTGATCTGGTGGCGGCAGGACGTGCCGTCGGCGACGATGAGCGCATCCGGCGCGGCCGACCGCACCGCCGGCAGCAGCGACAGCTCCGCCATCGCAAGCGACACCCCGGCCGTCTCCTCGCCGTAGCCGAACGCTCCGGCCATGCCGCAGCAACTCGATTCGACGGTCGAGACCTGAAGACCGGGGATCAGCCGCAGCGCCTGCTCGACGGGCTGCATGGCGCCGAACGCCTTCTGGTGGCAGTGGCCGTGAAGGAGCGCGCGCTCCGCCACCGGCGCCAGGTCGAGTTTGAGCCGGCCCGCGCGGGCCTCGCGCGCCAGGAATTCCTCGAACAGCAGCGCCTGCGCACCGACCGCGGTCGCGCGCGCATCGCTGCGCAATGCTCCCAGCTCGTCTCGCAGCGTCAGCAGGCAGCTCGGCTCCAGCCCGACGATGGGCACGCCGCGCGCGGCGTAGGGCGCCAGCGCCGCCACGAGCCGGTCCAGCTCGGCGCGCGCCTTTGCGACAAGTCCGACCGACAGGAACGTGCGCCCGCAGCACAGCGGCCGCCGGCCCTGCGCGGCGAGGTGCACGCGGTAGCCCGCCGCCGTCAGGACCGTGAGCGCGGCGTCGAGGTTCTCGCGCTCGTAGGCGCGGTTGAAGGTGTCGGCGAGCAGCACGACCTCGGGACCGTCCTCGCGGCCGAAAGGACCTTTTCCCGGCGCGAACACATCCCGCCGCCAGCGCGGCAGCGTGCGGCGCGCGCTGATACCGGCGATCCTTTCGAGCCCGCGCCGCAGCATCGGGCTGCGGTTGCGCAGGTTGAGCAGCGGCGCCAGCCATGCCGCCAGCGGCGCATAGCGCGGCAGGTACCCGACGAGCCGGTCGCGCAGCGACAGCCCGCGCGAGGCAACGCGCGCGGCCAGCACCTCGATCTTCATCTTCGCCATGTCGACGCCCGTCGGGCATTCGCGCCGGCAGGCCTTGCACGACACGCACAGGCGCAGGCTGTCGGCCATGGCATCGGACGTCAGGGCGGAAGGCCCGAGCTGCCCGGAGATGGCGAGCCGCAGCACGTTGGCGCGCCCGCGCGTCACGTCCTTCTCCTCGCGCGTCACGCGGTAGGACGGGCACATGACGCCGCCGTCGAGCTTCCGGCAGGCGCCGTTGTTGTTGCACATCTCGACCGCGCCCTGGAAGCCGCCGGCCGATCCCGGCCAGGCCGACCAGTCGAGCACCGTCGGCATGTCGCTCACGTGGTAACCCGGCGCGAAGCGGAACAGCGCGCGGTCGTCCATGCGGTTGGGGTGGACGATCTTGCCGGGGTTGAGCACATCGGCCGGGTCGAACGCCGCCTTCACAACCTCGAACGCCCGCACGATGCGGTCGCCGAACATGGCGCGGTGGAATTCCGACCGCACCATGCCTACGCCGTGCGCGCC
>JBFWWW010000247.1:0-4211 GCA_050245975.1 Hyphomicrobiaceae bacterium | reverse complement strand
TGCCTTGATGCGGCCGACGCCCGTGTCCCTCGCAGGGCATCGGCTGGTCGCGAGGGCGCTGATCAGGCGCCGAGCTTCCGCGTGGTATCGTCGAACAGCTCATCGACGTCGAAGCGGCGATCGATCAGGCCCTGCTCGTTGGCATACATGATCACCGCCTCGATGGTTTTGCGGTTGGCGGCATAGCCCATCGGCAGCAGATCGACACCGCCGGCAATCAGCGGATTTGCCTTCTTGGATTCGCCCACCATCCGATACAGCTCGGCGATCACATCGGGACGCTCGCGGCTCAGTTCGGCGCCGACGACGAGATAGTGATTGACAGGCACCACGCCGAACTTCTCGTACCATTTCAGCGCCTGGTTATGCGGATCGGGGATCAACGTCTTGATCTTTGGCTCGTTCTTGATCTCGCCGCCGATGATGGCAGCATCAAAGGCCCCGTCGACAAGCATCTGCTCGACCGAGCGCTCGTCAGGGACATACTTCTCGACGAAACCGGGGTCGGAGACCTCGGCCGGGTGCGGCGGGTCGTAGCTGGCCCATTTGATCTTGCCCAGATCGACGCCGTACTCGTGCTTCAGGATCGCGCGGACCCACATGGCCGTGGTCTGGGAATAGGACCGCAGTCCGACGCGGCGCCCCTCGATCTGCTTCGGCGCGATCTCTCCGCCGGTCTTTTCCAGGTTGTATGAGATGCAATGGTGCTGGAACCGCGACATGATCGGCACCGGCATCAGGACAAGCGGCTTGCCGACCGAGCGCGCCTGCAGGAACGACACCATGGCGAGCTCGCTGATGTGGAACCTGCCCTCACGGATCATGGGCTTGAAGCCCTGGTTGGCCACTTTCGGACCATCGAAGCTGATCTTGACAAGATCGGAGGCAATCTCACCTGCCCGCAAAGCCTTGGTATTCACGTACTCGGCGATATTCGCCGACAACGCGACGGGGCCGGTTTTGGGCAATGCACTGGCCATTTCATCATCCTCCGCAAGCCTGTGATGGCGCCGTGATCCCGACGGCGTTCCGTTTCCCGCCCATCATACGGCGGGGAGAGGGGGCTCTGCCACTGTCTTGCGGGGCGGTCCGGCGACAGGAATAGGCGTGATGTCCGCCGCCACCCTTTTGCAAGGCGGGCAAGGCGCTTAGAATGCCCGACGAGGGCGCGTCCACGGGCCGCCCGCAACGCCACGCCCGGAGCCCAGCCATGCAACGTCGCGCCGACACCACCCGGCCGAGCCTGTCGAATGAACCTGCGATGCCGGCCGCAGGCGCGCCGGCATTCCCAACGACGCGCATGCGCCGCAACCGCGCAACCGGCTGGTCGCGCCGTCTCGTTGCCGAGAATGTGCTGACACCGGCAGATTTCATCTGGCCCATCTTCGTCGTCGAAGGGTCCGGCACGCGGGTCGAGGTCGCTTCGATGCCGGGCGTGAAGCGGCTGTCGCCGGACCTGTGCGTGGAGGCGGCGCGGGAAGCCGCCGGGCTCGGCATTCCTGCGATCGCACTTTTTCCGTACACGGATCCGAAGCTGCGCACCGAGGACGGCCGCGAAGCCTTCAATCCCGGCAATCTCGTGTGCCGGGCAACACGCGCCATCCGGGACGCGGGAATCGACATCGGGGTCATGCTGGATGTCGCACTCGATCCCTATACGAGCCACGGCCACGACGGGCTGATGCGCGGCGGCGAAATCGTCAACGACGAGACGCTGGACGCACTGGTCAGGCAGTCGCTGGTGCAGGCGGAGGCCGGCTGCGACATCATCGCCCCGTCCGACATGATGGACGGACGCATCGGTGCCATTCGCCGCGCGCTCGATGCCGATGGTCATCAGGGAACTCAGATCATGGCCTACTCGGCCAAATATGCGTCGGCGTTCTACGGACCGTTTCGTGATGCGGTCGGTTCGTCGGCGGCGCTGAAGGGCGACAAGCGCACCTATCAGATGGACTATGCCAATTCCGACGAGGCGCTGCGTGAAGTTGCGCTCGACATCGCGGAAGGCGCGGACATGGTGATGGTCAAGCCCGGCATGCCCTATCTCGACGTGTGCCGGCGCGTGTCCGAGACCTTCGGTGTGCCGACATTCGCCTATCAGGTTTCCGGTGAATACGCGATGCTCGCGGGTGCGGCAGAGCGCGGCTGGCTCGACGGCGAGAAGGTCATGATCGAGAGCCTGATAGCGTTCAAGCGCGCCGGATGTGCCGGAATCCTGACCTATTTCGCGGTGCAGGCGGCGCGGCTGCTGACGCGCACGCCTCGATGAGGCAGGGCGCTCAATCCTTGCCACTAACCCGCGCCAGCAGATCCATCGTCTCCATCACCGAGGCGTGCTCTGCGATGCCCTTGCCGGCAATGTCGTAGGCACAGCCGTGGCCGACGCTGGAAAACACGACCGGCGTACCGATCGCCATCGCCGAGGCGCGACGCGGCGACAGCAGCTTGACCGGGATATGGCCCTGATCATGGAACATGACGACATAACCGTCGTGCTTGCGCTCCGAGATCAGGAGGTCGGCGCCTGCCGGGCCGCTTGCATCGACGCCGCGTTCCCGCAGCCGCGCAACGGCAGGCTTGGTGATCCGCTCGTCGTCGTCACCGAACAGGCCATCCTCGCCCGCATGCGGATTTACTCCGCATACCGCCAGTCTCGGCCGCGCGAACCCCAGCCGCTTCAATGCATCGTGCGCTGCCAGACCCGCAGTCACGACGAGATCCGGCGTCAGCCGTGCGAGTGCTGCTCCGACGCTCTCGTGCAGCGTGCAGTGCGCGATGCGCAGTCCCCCGGCCGCAAGCATCATGAACACGTTCTCGCGCGGCGTTCCGGTCAGGTCGGCGACGAGCGGCGGATAGCCTGAAAATTCGATGCCTGCGGCGTTGATCGCGGTCTCCGACTGGGGACAGCCGACCACCGCGTCGACGTCCCCCGCTTCCGCCATCCGCACGGCCCTCGCCGCGTAGGCGATCGTTGCGCGGCCAGCCGCAGGGCTCATGCGGCCAGGCGCGAAGTCCGCTGTGGCGAGCGCCCCGGCATCGACGATGGCGATATCGCTCTCGCCCGCCTCCGACAGCGGCTTCAACTGATGCCGCAGACGAAGCAGCGCGCGGTAGTGCTCCAGCACATGTGCGTCCCCGACGAGCACCGGCCGGATGGCGCCGCCGATGTGTCCGGCAGCGGCCTTCAGCGCAATCTCGGGACCTATTCCGTTCGGATCGCCGATGGCGATGGCGATGCGCTTCCCTGCGGTCATAGCGCGCCTCCTCAGGGCAGGAACACGACCGAGCCTGCGCTCGTCGTACGGGCCTCGAGGTCGCGATGCGCCTGCGCGGCATCCCTCAGCGGATACGTGCGTCCGATCTCGACCTTGATGGCTCCCTTCGCCACCAGATCGAACAGTTCATCGCAGGCGGCCTTGGCATCGGCCGGATCGGCGATGTGATGGCTGAACGCCGGCCGCGTGACCGTCAGCGAGCCCTTCTTGGCCAGCAGGATCAGATCGAGCGGTTCGGGATGGCCGGATGCATTGCCGTAGTTCACCAGGATGCCGAACGGCCGCAGGCAATCGAGCGAGGCCTCGAAGGTATCCTTGCCGACGCCATCGAGCACGGCCGCCACCCCCTTCGGCACGATGCGGCGGGTTTCCTTCACGAAGTCCTGCTCGCGGTAGAGAATGGTGTGATCGCAACCATGGGCGCGCACGACCTCGGCCTTGTTCCGCGACCCCACCGTTCCGATCACGGTAGCGCCCAGATGCTTGCACCATTGGACCAGCACCAGCCCCACACCGCTCGCCGCGGCATGAACCAGCACAGCATCGCCGGGTTTCGGCTTGTAGTTGCGATTTATCACCAGGGAGGCCGTCAGACCTTTGAGCATGAAGGCCGCGGCCTGCCGGTCGGTGATCGTAGCGGGAAGCAGGATCAGGCAGGAGGCGAGGATGTTGCGTTCCTCGGCATACGATCCGGTTTTCTCGTAGAACGGCCCGCCCGAGCCGACGTAGGCGACGCGGTCGCCCGGCTTCACGCCGGAAACACCCGGCCCGACATCCGTCACGATTCCCGCGGCCTCGTTGCCCAGGACGACCGGGAAATCCAGCGGGTTGGCGATGTAGAACCCGCCCCGGCGCACGTTGACGTCGGAGTCGTTGAACGAAATGGCAGTGGGCCGCACACGGACTTCGCCTGCCGCAGGTGGCGGCAGCTCC
>JBFWWW010000246.1:0-4211 GCA_050245975.1 Hyphomicrobiaceae bacterium | reverse complement strand
CGAGACTACGAAGGCACGATGTCGACGCTGTGCGCCGGCTGCGGCCACGACAGCATCACGGCCGCCATTATCGAAGCGTGCTTTGCGCTCGATCTGCCCGCGCACCGGATCGCCAAGGTGTCGGGTATCGGCTGCTCGTCGAAGGCGCCCACCTATTTCCTCGGTCGCAGCCACGGCTTCAACAGCGTGCACGGCCGCATGCCCTCGGTCACGACCGGCGCGAGCCTCGCCAACCGCGATCTCGTCTACATCGGCGTGTCGGGAGACGGGGACACGGCCTCCATCGGTCTTGGTCAATTCTGCCACGCCGTCCGGCGTCGGCTCAACATGACCTACATCGTCATGAACAACGGCTGTTACGGTCTCACCAAGGGCCAGTTCTCGGCCACCAACGACAAGTCGTCGCCCTCCAAGAAGGGCGAGCCCAATCCATTCGACGCCATCGACCTGTGCCAGCTCGCGATCCAGCTTGGCGCGGGCTTCGTGGCCCGCTCGTTTTCGGGTGACAAGGCCCAGCTCGTCCCCTTGATCCAGGCGGCGCTCAGCTACAAGGGCTTCGCCTTCCTCGATGTCATCAGCCCTTGCGTCACCTTCAACAACCATCCGACCTCGACCAAGAGTTACGACTACGTGCGTGCCCACAACCAGGCCGTCGACCAGCTCGATTTCATCGAGGAGAAGGACGAGATCGTCGCCGACTACGCCGAGGGCACCTCGACCGTGGTGACGATGCACGACGGCTCGCGGTTGATCCTGCACAAGCTTGACGGCGGCCACGACCCTCGCGATGCGGATGAGGCAATATTGACCATCCGCCGCCGCGCCGCGGCCGGCGAGGTGGCGACCGGCCTGCTCTACGTCGACGAGAAGCAGGGCGATCTGCACGATGTCCTCGGAACGGATGAACGGCCCCTCAATCAGCTCGGAACAGCCGATCTCTGCCCAGGGTCCAAAGCGCTCGAAGGCATCAACGCCCGCCTGCGGTAGCCGCTTTTGTGGCGGCGGGTCGCGGGTTTGTGCCACCCACCGGGAGCGTGCCACCCACCGGGAGACTGGCCTGCATTCGGCTTGGCCTGTAATGTTTCGGAAGCAACTGCAGTCGGGTGGGAAGGTTATGCGCGAGGGTCCAGCGACGCCGGACGTTTCTCCTTGTTGGGCCTGAGACCGAGGCGGACATCCTTGGACGTTTCATGGTGGGCGCTTCTCGTGGTCCAGTCAGCCGCCGGTTGCGGCGGAAAGCCGGCCTCGGTCGGGGCCGCGGCCTGTCAATCCAGCGAGGACGATGAACTATGACCGGGCGTAAAAAGCCGCAGGACCTGCGCTCTTATCGCTGGATGGGGGTGAGCGACCTGCGCTCGTTCGGTCATCGCTCGCGCCTGATGCAGATGGGATACGACGCCGGGGACTGGGGCAATAAGCCGATCATCGGCATCATCAACACATGGAGCGATATCAACGCCTGCCACGCGCACCTGCGGGCGCGTGTCGAGGATGTGAAGCGCGGCGTCCTGCAGGCTGGCGGTTTTCCTCTCGAGCTGCCGGCCATTTCGCTCGCCGAGCCGTTCGTCAAGCCGACGACGATGCTCTATCGCAACTTCCTGGCGATGGAGACCGAGGAGCTGCTGCGCTCGCATCCCATCGACGGCGCGGTGTTGCTCGGCGGCTGCGACAAGACCACGCCCGGACTCGTCATGGGCGCCATCTCGATGGGGCTGCCGGCAGTATTCTGTCCTGCCGGTCCTATGCTGCGCGGCCATTGGCACGGCAAGACGCTCGGCAGCGGCTCCGATGTCTGGAAGTACTGGGATGAAAAGCGCGCCGGCCGCATCAATGACGAGCAATGGGCGCAAATGGAAGCCGGCATCGCGCGGTCATTCGGCACGTGCATGACGATGGGTACGGCGGCGACGATGATGAGCATCGTCGAGGCACTGGGGCTGACCCTGCCGGGCGCGTCTGCATTGCCGGCGGCGGACGCCGGCCATCCGCGCATGTGCGCCAATGCCGGCCGGCGCATCGTCGAGATGGTGTGGGAGGATCTGACTCCCGACAAGGTCCTGACGCCGCAGGCGTTCGAGAACGCCATCATGACGCACATGGCGCTCGGCGGTTCGACCAATGCCATCATTCACGTCATCGCCATGGCGCGGCGGGCCGGCATTGCGCTGTCCCTCGAGCAGTTCGACGCCATCTCCCGCAAGGTGCCGGTGATCGCCAATCTGCGTCCCTCCGGCGCGTATCTGATGGAAGACTTCTTCTACGCCGGCGGCCTGCCTGCGCTGATGAAGCAACTCAGCCATTTGCTCCATACCGGCTGCATGACCGTCAACGGTCGAGCTGTCGGCGACAACATCGCCGCAGCCGAGGTCTACAACGACGACGTGATCCGGCCGCTCGACAAGGCGATCTACGCCCAGGGCGCCACCGCCGTGCTGAAGGGCAACCTTGCTCCGCGCGGCTGCGTGATGAAGCCGTCGGCGGCGGAGCCGCGGCTGCGCAAGCATCGCGGCAAGGCGCTGGTGTTCCGTGACTACAATCACATGGCCGCCGAGATCGAGCGCGACGATTTGGATGTCACCGCCGATCATGTCCTGGTGCTGCAGAACGCCGGGCCCAAGGGCGGGCCGGGCATGCCGGAATGGGGCATGCTGCCGATCCCGCGCAAGCTCGTGAAACAGGGCGTGCGCGACATGCTGCGCATCTCGGACGCGCGCATGAGCGGCACCAGCTACGGCGCCTGCATCCTGCACGTTGCGCCGGAGAGCTTCGTCGGCGGACCGCTGGCGCTGGTGCGCACAGGCGACGAGATCGAGATCGATGTGGACCGTCGGCTGATCCACCTGCACGTATCCGACGCGGAATTGGAAAAACGCCGCGCGGCGTGGAAGGCGCTGCCGCCACGCTACGAGCGCGGCTATGGTCGCATGTTCCAGGAGCACATCGGACAGGCGGACGATGGTTGTGACTTCGATTTTCTCGAGCACGGTGCGCCGGTGCCCGAGCCGGAGATACACTGAACCGGTCATTCATCCGAGGACCCAACTATGAGCTTTGTATTCGATCCGCCAGCGCAGGCGAGCGTGCCGATCAAGGGATCCGACAAGCAGTTTCCCGTGCATCGCATCTATTGCGTCGGCCGCAACTATGCCGAGCACGCGCTGGAGATGGGCGGCAATCCGGATCGTGAGCCGCCGTTCTTCTTCCAGAAGAATCCCGACAATGTTCTGGTCGGTGCATCGTTTCCCTATCCGTCGGAGACAAAGGATCTGCATTTCGAGATCGAGCTTGTGGTCGCGCTCAAGTCCGGCGGAGTGAACATCAAGCCGGAGGACGCGCTCAGGCATGTCTTCGGCTACGCCGTCGGGCTCGACATGACGCGGCGTGACCTGCAGGCGGAGGCAAAGAAGCTGAGCCGCCCCTGGGAAGTGGCGAAGGCGTTCGAACAGTCGGCTCCGATGACGCCGCTGGTGCCGGCCTCCGATATCGGCAATCCGGCCAAGGGTGCGATCTGGGTCGACGTCAACGGCAAGCGCCGGCAGACAGGCGATCTGGCGCAGATGATCTGGGACATCCCCAACCAGATCGCATTCCTGTCGCGCCTGTGGGAGCTGAAAGCCGGCGACCTCATCTTCACGGGCACGCCGGCCGGCGTCGGCTCGGTGAAGAAGGGCGATACCATGACGGGCCATGTCGATGGCGTCGGCGACCTCGAGGTAAAGGTGGTTTGAGGCGCGGGACCCATGTCGGATTTCCACGGCGTCTTCCCCTATCTCGTCTCTCCGGTCGATCGCGATGGATCGGTCAAGGCCGACGTCCTGGCGCGCCTGTGCGATGACCTGATCGTGGCCGGGGTGCATGGGCTGACGCCGCTTGGGTCGACCGGCGAGTTCGCCTATCTCAGCCACGCCCAGCGGCGACGCGTCGTCGAAGTGGTGATCGGGGCTGCACGCAAGCGGGTGCCGGTGGTTGCCGGTGTCGCCGCCACCACCATCTCGGACGCGGTGGCGCAGGCGCAGGACTACGCGGCCCTGGGCGCCGACGGTATTCTCGCGGTACTTGAGGCCTACTTCCCGCTCGATGAGGACGGCGTCGTCGCCTATTTCACGGCCATCGCCGGGGCGGTGAACCTTCCGGTCGTGCTCTACACGAATCCCAACTTCCAGCGTTCCGATCTCACCCTGCCGGCCATCGCCCGGCTTGCGCGCATACCC
>JBFWWW010000245.1:0-4211 GCA_050245975.1 Hyphomicrobiaceae bacterium | reverse complement strand
CGTCCGGTTGGACATGTCGACGGCGACGCGCTGGCGCAGGTGGATGCGCGCGAAGTCCGCCTCGTTGGCCCGATAGGTGCTTTCGGTCCAGGCTCCGGAGTCGGCGTAGTCGTAAAACATGCGGGGGACGCGCTTTTGTGCGAGAACCCGCAAATCCTCGATACACGTGATGACGGGCATGGAAACCTCGCTCGAAAGTCGTGGTGCGTCCGATGCTGTTATCCAACAGAGGCGGGGGCGATATTCAAGCCCAAAGTGGCTGTTTTCGCCTTGGATTTCCCGCCATTCCTATCCCAACCGCTCTCCGCTTGCCGGGCTTGCCGCCGCATGTCTTAATTCCGTAATGGCCGGGCAAGCCGGCCCAATTCAACCGGTGCAGGTGGTTTCCGCGCACCAGGAGGGGAACGACCATGGTTCGCCGCTCGCTGACCTCACGCCGTACATTTCTCAAAACCGGGCTTGCCGTCACGGCTACCGCCGCTGCTCCTGGCCGGCTGACGGCGCAATCGGCGCCCGCGGCCGCGAAAACGATCCGCGCGGTCATGCATGGCGACCTGACGGTGCTGGATCCGATCTGGACCACCGCGAATATGACGGCCTACCACGGCGCGATGCTTTACGACACGCTGTTCGCGATCGACGACAACCTCGATACCAAGCCGCAGATGGTCTCCAAGTGGGGCGTGTCCGACGACAAGAAGACCTGGACCTTCGAGCTGCGCGATGGCCTGAAGTTCACGGACGGCTCCGCGGTGACCACGGATGACGTCATTGCGTCGGTGCGCCGCTGGGCGGCACGTGACGGCGCCGGCCAGCACATGATGGTCCGCGTGTCCGATATCGCGAAAAAGGATGACAAGACCTTCACCATCGCGCTGAAGGAACCGTACGGCTACCTGGTGGACGCGCTGAGCAAGACATCCACGCCGCTGTGCTACATCATGCGCAAGAAGGAAGCCGAGACCGATCCCAATCAGAAGATCACGGCGTATGTCGGCTCCGGCCCCTTCATTTTCAACGAGACCGAGACGAAGCAGGGCGCCCGCTACGTTTACGATCGCAATCCGAACTACGTTCCGCGCTCGGAGCCTGCGAGCGGCATGGCCGGGGGCAAGATTGCCAAGGTCGATCGCGTCATCTTCGAAAACATGGCGGACAGCCAGACCGCGCTCGCAGCTCTGCAGGCCGGCGAGATCGACTTCTACGAGACACCGCCCATCGACCTCATTTCGCAACTCGAGACCGACAATAACCTCACGCTCGAGGTTTTGAACAAGACCGGCAACATCGGCTGGTTGCGCATGAACTTCCTGCATCCTCCGTTCAACAACGTCGATGCCCGCCGCGCCATGCTCTACCTCCTGAACCAGGAGGATTTCATGAAGGCGACCTTCGGCAATCCCAAGTTCTACCGCAAGTGTCCCTCCGATTTCGGCTGCGGCGTGCCGATGGAGAACGATGCGAATATCGGCTGGTTCAAGGAAGCGCCGAACCCCGCCAAGGCGAAGGAGCTGTTCCAGAAAGCCGGCTACAAGGGCGAGCCGATCGTTCTGATGCAGGCGACCAACATCGATTTCATGCGCAACTCGGCCGATCTCGTCGCCGGCGCATTGCGATCGATCGACGTCAACGTGCAGGTCGCAGCATCGGACTGGGGCGGGGTCGTCAACCGCCGCGCCAACAAGGCCGCGCCGGACCAGGGCGGGTGGAATCTCTTCATCACCTGGGCGGACGGCAACGCGGTGTCGAACCCGATCGGATTGGCCGGCCATGCGGCGACGGGCGAGGCCGCGTGGTTCGGCTGGCCCAAGGATGCCAAGAACGAGGAGCTGCGCGACAAGTGGGCGTCGGCCGCCTCGCTTGAGGAAAAAAAGAAGGTTGCGCGCGAATTCCAGGAGAACGCCTGGAACTTCGTGCCGCATGTTTGGCTTGGCCAGTGGATGCAGCCGACCGCCCGGCGCAAGAACGTCAAGGGCATGCTGTCCTGCCCTGGCGTCATCCCGTTCTGGAACGTGGAGAAGACCTGAGCCGGAGGGACGCCGCTGGGTCGATGCGGCGGCGGGTTCGCCCGCCGCGGGCCTAAATCGTCAAACAGGAATGGCCCACCGCAATGCTCGCGTTCATTCTCCGACGGCTGGCGTCGACCGTTCTGGTGATGGCGCTGGTCGGCGTTTTCATCTTCCTCTTGCTGCACCTGTCGCCGGGTGATCCGGCCGCGATCATCGCCGGCGACAACGCGACACCGCAGCAGATCGCGGCCATCCGCCGTGGCTTGGGCCTCGACGATCCTCTGCTGGTGCAGTTCTGGCATTGGGCCGGTCGCGTGTTGCGCGGCGACCTTGGCATTTCGATATTCTCGAACGTGCCGGTCGCGACGCTGATCGGCCAGCGCATCTGGCCGACTTTGTCGCTGGCGTTCACGACACTTCTGCTGGCCGTCGTGCTGGCGGTCACGGCCGGCGTTCTCGCGAGCTGGAAAGCCGGGACCTGGCTCGACAGGCTCGTGATGGCGCTTTCCGTAATCGGGTTCTCGGTGCCGGTGTTCGTCGTCGGCTATGTCCTGATCTACGTTTTCGCCATCCAGCTTCGCTGGCTTCCCGTCCAGGGGTATAGGCCGATGTCCGATGGCTTAGGCCTTTGGGCACGCCATCTCGTGCTGCCGTCTGTCGCGCTGGGGCTTGCCTATGTGGCCCTGATCGCCCGCATCACGCGCACGGCCATGCTCGATGTGCTCGCCGAAGATTATATGCGCACGGCCCGCGCGAAAGGCGTCGCCACCGCGCCAATGCTGTTCAAGCACGCACTGAAGAGTGCCGGGGTTCCTATCGTGACGGTTATCGGGATCGGTGTTGCCCTGCTGATCGGCGGGGTCGTCATCACGGAGACCGTGTTCAACATTCCCGGTATCGGCCGGCTCGTCGTCGATGCGATCGCCAAACGCGACTATCCGATCATCCAGGGCGTGATCCTTCTCTTCTCGGGCATCTACGTTATTGTCAATCTGTTGGTCGATCTCTCCTATACGCTGCTCGACCCGAGGATCCGGTATTGAGATGAGGGAAGCCGCAGCACTCCCCGCGCTCGACGTGTCTGCCGCGGTTGTTCGGCGCAGCGGGTTTGTGCGGTTCGTGCGCCGCAATCCGACGCTTGTCGCCGGGCTCGCTATTCTTGCGGGCTTTGCCGCGCTGGCCGTGCTGGCGCCATGGATTGCCGGCAGCCCGGTCGCGATGAAGCCGGTCGACCGTCTCAAACCATCGTCGCTTCAGTACCTGTTCGGAACCGATCAGCTGGGCCGCGATGTCTGGGCCCGCACCGTTTACGGCACGCGCATTTCCGTTGTCGTAGGCATGAGCGTGGCTGGCATATCGATCGCGATCGGCCTGGTGATCGGCCTTCTCGCAGGCTTTGTGCGCTCGGTCGAGGCCGTGGTCATGCGCCTCATGGACGGCCTCATGGCCATCCCGGCCATCCTGCTGGCCATCGCGCTCGTCTCTCTGACGAAGGCGAGCGTCATCGTCGTCATCATCGCCATCGTCATCCCGGAAATTCCGCGCGTTGTCCGCCTGGTGCGCGCCGTCGTCCTGACCGTGCGGGAGCAGCCGTTCGTCGAAGCGGCTGTTGCCAGCGGCACCCGGCTGCCGAAGATCGTCTGGCGCCATATCCTCCCGGCGACCATTCCTCCTCTCATCGTGCAGGCAACCTATGTGTCCGCTTCGGCGATCCTCATCGAAGCAGCCTTGTCCTTTCTCGGCGCCGGCACGCCGCCTGAAATCCCGACCTGGGGAAACATGATCGCATCGAGCCGCAACTACCTCGGCATCGCCCCCTGGACTGTCTTCTGGCCGGGCTTGGCCCTTGCGCTCGTTGTGCTCGCAGTCAATCTCGTCGGTGACGGCCTGCGCGATCGGCTCGATCCGCGCATCGCGCGCAGGATGTAGGCGATGACGCCGCCGCTTCTCGAGGTTCAGGATCTGCGAACACACTTCTTCAACGAGGAAGGCGTGACGCGCGCGGTCGATGGCCTGTCGTTCACGGTCGCGCCGCAGGAAACGCTCGGCATCGTCGGCGAGTCGGGCTGCGGCAAGAGCGTCACCGCATTGTCGATCCTGCGACTGCTGCCGCCGCGGCTCGGCCGCACGGTGGGCGGCCGGGTGCTGTTCGAGGGCGCGGACCTGCTTGATCTCGGCGAGCGGCAGTTGCGGGCGATCCGT
>JBFWWW010000244.1:0-4263 GCA_050245975.1 Hyphomicrobiaceae bacterium | reverse complement strand
TCCTGTTCTATGTCGCCAGTCGCGGCCACCATGAGGATATCGGCGGCCTGACACCCGGCTCCATGACACCGCGCGCCACGACCATCGACGAGGAAGGCGTCTACATCGACAACTTCAAGCTGGTCGACGAGGGACGCTTCCTCGAAACGGAAACGCACGCGCTGCTGTCGGGCGCGCGCTATCCGGCACGCATGCCGGCAAAGAACATCGCCGACCTCAAGGCTCACGTCGCCGCCAACGCAAAGGGCGTCGCCGAGCTCGAGCGCATGGTCGGACATTTCGGCCTCGACGTGGTCAAGGCCTACATGGGGCACGTCCAGGACAACGCCGAGGACAGCGTGCGCCGCCTGCTGCTGCGCCTGAAGGATGGCCGCTTCCGCGTCGAGATGGACCAGGGCACGCACGTCGAGGTGGCCATCACGGTCGACCGCGAGGCGCGCCGCGCGCGGGTGGATTTCACCGGCACGAGCCCCGAGCAGAGGAACAACTTCAACGCACCCGAGCCGGTGACGCGGGCCGCGACGCTCTACGTCTTCCGCGTCATGGTGGACGAGCCGATCCCCATGAACGCCGGCTGCCTCAAGCCGATCGATATCGTCATTCCGCCGCGCTCGATGCTGTCGCCGCAGTATCCGGCGGCCGTGGTGGCGGGCAATGTCGAGACGAGCCAGATCGTCACCAACTGCCTGTTCGCGGCTCTGGGCGCGATGGGGCCGAGCCAGGGCACGATGAACAACCTGACGTTCGGCAACGCACGCGTGCAGTACTACGAGACCATCTGCTCGGGCTCACCCGCGGGCCCCGGCTTCGATGGCACCAGCGGCGTGCACGTCCACATGACGAACACGCGCCTCACGGATCCGGAAATCCTCGAGCTCAGGTATCCGGTGCTGCTGGAATCCTTCTCCATCCGCCGCGGCTCCGGCGGCAAAGGAAAATGGAGCGCGGGCGACGGCACCCTGCGGCGCATCCGGTTCCTGGAGCGGATGGACTGCGCGGTGCTGTCGAGTTTTCGCAAGGTGCAGCCCTACGGGCTCGACGGCGGCCTTCCGGGCGAGTGCGGCGCCAACATCGTCCGCCGCAACGATGGCCGGATGGAGCAGCTCGACGGCTGCGATCAGACGGTGCTGGAAGCGGGCGAGGCCATCATCATCAAGACGCCGACAGGCGGTGGCTTTGGCGCGCCCTGAGGGCATGGGCTGCTTGCTTTTTGTGCTATGCGATGCGTGCATTGCTGCGGCGCAATATGAACCCTACCAAAGTCGAGGGCAGGGGATTAAATCGTTTCTGCGGAAGGGAGATTCCCTTCCAGCAGGAGCCGCAGGCAATGACGGTTCCAAAGGGGGAAATCTCGAGGTCGGCTCTCACTGAAGGAGCATGACCATGAGCACTCTGGCCTACGACACCCACGACCTCGCCCACCGCGATCTGGCCCGCGATCTGGCCCATGACGGCGCCGACAAGGCACCGCGCCGCGCCCTGTGGCGCCGGTTCGTCGACGCCATGATCGAATCGCGCCGCCGCCAGGCGGAGCGCGAGATCGGCTATTACATCGCGACCCATGGGGGCCGCCTGACCGATCAGATCGAGCGCGACATCGCGTTCGGCAATACGAAAACCAACCGCCGCTGGATGTACTGAGCGGCGTTCCAGGTTAGCGCGGCGCGAGCTGCGCCAGGATTTGAGGCGGCCGACCCTTTTCCGGGGCCGGCCGCTCGCATGTCCGGACACGCCTCTTCGGCTATGCTGCTGCCCATAGCCGCACGAGGAGCCAGCCGCCATGGCAGCATCGCCCCGCACCGTCGTCGTGACCGGCGCCGCCAACGGCAACGGCCGCGCCATCGCGCTGGCCTTCGCGGCGGCGGGCGACCTCGTCATCGCGACCGACATCGATTTGCCGGCCCTTGAGCACCTCGCCGCCGACATCGCAACGGCCGGCGGGCGCTGCACGATCCGGCGTCTCGACGTCGCCGACCGGACCGCCGTCGCCGCGGCAGCGGGAGACATCGCCGCCGCGCACGGGCATATCCACGTCCTGGTCAACAACGCCGGCATCATCATCCGCGGCGGCATTCAGGAAGCCGACGCCCTCGACACGTGGACGCACATCCGCCGCGTCAACGTCGACGGCCTGCTCGCCATGACGCACGCGTTCGTGCCGCAGCTCGTGGCGACACGCGGCGCCATCATCAATCTGGCGTCCATCGTCTCGTTTGCCGCTCAGGGACGCGCGCTCGCCTACAGCGCCAGCAAGGGCGCCGTGAAACAGATTACGCAGGCGCTTGCCGTCGAGCTGGCGCCGAAGGGCGTGCGCGTCAACGCCATCGCTCCCGGCGTCATCGAAACCGCCATGACCGAGGTGACGCGCGCCAATCCGGACGCACGCGAGACATTCCTGCGCCGCATCCCGATGGGCCGCTTCGGCCGGCCGGACGAGCTTGCCGGCGCGGTCCTGTTCCTGGCATCCGATGCCGCAAGCTATATAACGGGCGCGGTTCTGCCCATCGACGGCGGGTTTCTCGCCGGATGACCGTCAGGGAGGACGAGAGATGACGAACACGGGCTCGCGCGAGCTGGCCGGAAAGAACGCCTTCATTTCCGGCGGCACCAGCGGCATCAACCTCGCCATCGCCCGGCGCTACGCGGCGGAGGGCGCGAATGTCTGCGTCATCGGCCGCGACAGCGCCAAGGCGGAACGGGCGGGGCGGGAGATCGCGCGCGAGGGCGCCGACGCGCTCGGCCTGTCGGCCGACGTGCGCGACTTCGAGCAGGTGAGCGGCGCAATGCGGGCCGCCGCCGATCGGTTCGGGCCGCTCGACATCGTCATCGCGGGCGCTGCCGGCAACTTCCTGGCGCCGGCCGTCGACATCTCTGCCAAAGGCTTCAAGACGGTGGTCGATATCGACCTCATCGGAACCTACAACGTGTTCCGTGCCGCGTTCGACGTCGCCGCAAAGCCCGGCGCCTCCTTCATCGCCATTACCGCGCCGCAGGGCATGCGTCCCCAGGCGCTGCAGGCGCCGGCCTGCGCGGCCAAGGCCGGCGTCAACATGCTGGTGCGATGCCTCGCGCTCGAATGGGGTCCGGGCGGCGTGCGGGTGAACGCGATTTCGCCCGGCCCGATCGAGGGCACCGAAGGTGTCGCACGCCTGATCCCGACGGCCGAGGCGCGGCAGACGGTGGAGCACCGTCTCGCGCTGCGCCGGCTGGGAACCCTTGACGAGATTGCGGAGATGGCACTGTTCGTCGCCTCCGATCGCGCGCGCTACGTCACCGGCGCGATCCTCGACTGCGACGGCGGCTCGGGGATCGGAGACGCCAGCGCCGATTGCCTGACGCCGCGCCGGCAGGGCTGATGGTGCATTGCGCCACGAGAGCGCCTAGAATCCGGGCCACGACGAGTCGCAGGAGAAGGCCTTGATGCACGGACGGCGTGCGGTTGCGCTCGCAGCGATGCTCGCACTCGGTGCCGCTTTGACGGCAACCGTGCCGGCACGCGCGCGCGCCGCACCCGACACCAAACCCTACGACACGCGTCTGCTGCGTCTCGCGGAAATTCTGGGCGCTGTTCACTACCTGCGCGAATTGTGCGGAGCAAACGAAGGCCAGCTCTGGCGCGACCGGATGAAAGAACTCATTGACGCCGAAGGTTCATCACCGCTCAGGCGCGCGAAGCTCACCAAGAGTTTCAACCTCGGCTATTCGAGCTATAGCCGCACCTATAACAGCTGCACGCCCTCCGCGCAGACGGCGATCGCGCGCTTCATCCAGGAAGGCGCGGAGCTCGCCGACGCGATGGTTCGCACGGTCCCATAACCTGTCGAGTTATCCCCAGGGCTTTTTCGCGCCTCTCACGGATTCACCCTTAACCGTTGTACAAGGCAACGTTCGATGCGGGCCGTGCTAAGCACGGTGACGGGTCGGCGTTCAGCAGTCCGATGCCGCAGACGGGCACCGCGTCAAACGGGTGCCCCAGCGGCGCTGACCGGCCCGGAACGTTGGGGGACGACCGGAAATGGAAGCGTTCAGTTCAGTAAAGAGCGACGACGACAGTCTGCGCGCGCTCGACTGCATCCTCGAAGCCTGGGTAGAGGGTACGGGCAACGGGATCGCTCCGGAAATGATGGCTTTCGCTGGGATCTATACGGCGCTCACCGATCTGGTGGCGGCGTTCGGAGAGGACGCGGTGATCGGGCTGGTGGACGGTCTGGGTCCGCGCGTCCGCTCCGGCGAGTTCTCGCTGTCGCGCACGCAATAGGCCGA
>JBFWWW010000243.1:0-4293 GCA_050245975.1 Hyphomicrobiaceae bacterium | reverse complement strand
ACGCCCCGCAGCGCACCGCCGCCTGTCGCCATGCGCCAAACGCAACAATCGACCGGCCCGGAGGCAATCCGCCTGCGAATTATACCGGCAAACGTGCGGCGGCAAAACGCGGCGTGCGGCCCATACAGTCCCAACATAGTGCCTGCCGGGGCGAATTTGTACCGCCAGAACAACGGGTCGCGACGTTATCGGCACACGAGTCGCGTTGCGAGTATCACAAAATGCGAATATTCTGACGTCGCATGGCTGGCCGGTGTCGGCCGCCATGAGGAGATCCGGCGATGCGGACGGATACGGGCGCAACGCCCCCGCTGAGCGGCCACGACGTCCATCACGAGACGGCCCCGCAGCCAGTTCCATTCAGTGCCGTGAAAATGGCGGCGCAGGATGCGTCCGACCTGCTGCGAGCGATCGGCAGCCCCTATCGCCTCATGATCCTGTGCCTGCTGATGGAACGCGAGCGCACGGTGACGGAAATCTGCGACGTGATCGGCGCGCGCCAGAGCCTGACATCGCAGCATCTGACGCGGCTGCGGCTCGACGGCCTCGTGAAGTCGGAGCGCCGCGGCCACTTCGCCTACTACTCGCTGACGGATACGGTGGCGAAGGACATCGTCGCCGTGCTCTACCGTCACTACTGCGCCGACAAGCTCACGAAGGCGGGCGACTAGCGCGCCGGCGAAAGGTCTGCGCGGCGCTCGGCCGGCGGCGGCGGCGCGGGCCGGAACCCGGCTTTGGCCAGCAGATCGGCAATCTGCATCCAGAACAGGTCGGGGCCCGAATAGCCGACGATGCGGCCGACCTCCACGCCCGACTTCAGAACCACGAACGTCGGCGAGTAGACGATGTTGCGCAGGAACCCGATGTCGGGCGCATCGCGCAGGCGGCGGACGAGCTGCGCGAAACGGCCCTCGGCGCTGCGGACGTAGCCGGGCTCGATCTCGGCCGTCCAGCGCGCGCAATAGGGGCAGCCGGGATCCTCGACCATGACCAGGACCACGGCCGCCGTGGCCGGATCCTGCGCCCGCGCGCCGGGCGCTGCCGACAGCACGAGAGCGATCAGGAGCGGCAGCAGGACGGGCCACGACAGCACGCGCCGCAGTGCGCAAGCCCAGCCACCCGATGACAGTGGATTGAGTAGTTGCATTCAGATATTCTAATATCAAACATCGGCCGGAGTGTCTTGCCGTTCCGCACGCATCCTGTACTAGAGCGCAGGATGTGGCCACGGCGAACCGGTACCGCGACACGGTAAATTCAAAAGTGCCGGAGGTGAGGAGACGATGCAGCAACTGAAGGCGAGTGCAAAGCAGGACCGGCGCACGTTCCTCCTCGGAGCAGCCGCGCTGTCCACCGCGGCGGTCGTTGCGGGCGCGCCCGCACTGGCACAGGCCAAGCCCGAGACCTGGGAAGAGATGGTCAAGCGCCTCGTCGGCGACGCCAAGCCGTCGGAGGCCAAGATCACGCTCGAGATGCCGGAGATCGCCGAAAACGGCAACACGGTTCCCTTCTCCGTCATGGTCGACAGCCCGATGTCGGAGCAGGACTACGTGAAGACGATCTACGTCATCTCGACGGGCAACCCGCAGGCGGACGTGGCGGTGTTCCACTTTACGCCCCTGTCCGGCAAGGCCTCGGTGTCGAGCCGCATGCGGCTGGCCAAGACACAGGACGTCATCTCCGTCGCGCAGCTGAGCGACGGCAAGGTGCTGCAGAGCAAGAAGACCGTTAAGGTCACCATCGGCGGCTGCGGCGGCTAGGGAGGGAGAACGAACATGGCAAAGCCTCGGATCAAGCTGCCGACCAGCGCCAAGGTCGGAGAAGTGATCGAGATCAAGACGCTGATCTCGCACGTCATGGAAACGGGCCAGCGCAAGGACAACGCCGGCAATCCGATCCCGCGCAACATCATCAACGCTTTCAGCGTGACCTATGCCGGCAAGGCGGTGTTCTCCGCCGATCTCCAGCCGGGCATCTCGGCCAATCCCTACATCTCGTTCTTCATGAAGGTGCCGGGGCCGGGCGAGTTCGAGTTCACCTGGGTCGAGGACGGCGGCAAGAAGACGGTCGAGAAGATGCCGCTGACGGTCGCCTGACTGCGACGCACGGTCCGGCGAAACACGACACGCGCGACGGAGGCAAGGGCCCGACAATGACGGACGATCCGGTTATCGCCCAGAAGGGCCCCTACCAGGTGACGCTCGAGGCGGGCAAGGTCTACTACTGGTGCCGCTGCGGCCGCTCGGCCAACCAGCCGTTCTGCGACGGCTCGCACGAGGGCACCGGGCTCGAGCCCGTCGAGTTCACCGCCGACATGGACGGCACGTTCAATCTCTGCGGCTGCAAGGCGACCGACGATCCGCCGTTCTGCGACGGCGCGCACAACATGCTCTGATGCGGCGGCCGCGCACCGCCGCAGCAACGCACATGTGAATTCGGCCCGATAATGCGCCCGGCACGCGCACAAGCGATTGTGAAATCCGTCCGGTGTCTGCTAGCCTTCACCGACCGGCGGCGCGCCGTCTCGAGGCGTCCGGTACGGCCGTGAAGCTGTGGCGGGGGCGAACATCGATGGACTATTTCCTCCAGCAGGTCATCAACGGGATCACGCTCGGCTCCATCTATGGGCTGATCGCCATCGGCTACACGATGGTGTTCGGCATCATCGGCATGGTGAACTTCGCCCACGGTGACGTGTTCATGATGTCGACGTTCATCGCGTTGATATTTTTCCTCGTCCTCACCACGGTCCTCGGCATCTCGTCGCTGTTCCTGGCTCTGCTGATCGTATTGATCCTCGGCATGGCCATCACCTCGCTGTGGAACTGGGTGATCGAGCGCATCGCCTATCGGCCGTTGCGCGGATCGTTCCGTCTCGCTCCGCTCATCTCCGCCATCGGCATGTCGATCTTCCTGATGAACTTCGTGCAGGTCGTCCAGGGGCCGCGCAACAAGCCCGTCCCGCCGATGCTGAATGAGGTTTTCACCATGGGCGGCGGTGACGGCAGCTTCCAGGTCACGCTGTCCTACAAGCAGATGCTGATCATGGTGGTGACGGCGGTGCTGCTCACCGCCTTCTGGTACCTGGTCCAGCGCACGCGCCTTGGCCGGGCGCAGCGCGCCTGCGAGCAGGACCGGAAGATGGCGGCGCTGCTCGGCATCAATGTCGATACGACGATCTCGCTCACGTTCGTCATGGGCGCCGCGCTCGCCGCCGTGGCGGGCGTGATGTACATGATCCACTACGGCGTGGTGAATTTCGCCGACGGCTTTGTGCCCGGCGTCAAGGCGTTCACGGCGGCCGTGCTGGGCGGCATCGGATCGCTGCCCGGCGCGGTGCTCGGCGGGTTGCTGATCGGCCTCATCGAGACGCTGTGGTCGGCCTACTTTTCGATCGACTACAAGGACGTCGCCGCCTTCTCCATCCTCGCCGTCGCCCTGATCTTCCTGCCGTCGGGCATCCTCGGCAAACCGGAAGTCGAGAAGGTGTAAGAATGGCCACCGCGACGCAACCGCCCGAAACCAAGCCAGCCGGGCGCGTTGCCGCCGCCATCCGTGACGCCGCCTTTGCGACGCTGCTCGCGTTCGGCATGTGCGTGCCGATCATTGCATTGCGCACCGAGCAGGACATCGACAACCGGCTGGTGCTGATCCCGCGCTGGAACTACGTCGTCATCATCTGCGCGCTGGTCTTCGTCGTCCGGTTGATTGCCTGCCTCGCCAAGGGCACCATCAGGCCCGCGGCGCGCATGCGCGCTGCAGGGGTGCGGAGCGGATCGACAACGCTGCTCGCCGTCATCGCCGTCATCTTTCTGTTCGCTTATCCATGGATCACGCTGGCCCTGACGGGCGTCAGCGGCGCGCTCAAGTGGATCGACAATTTCGGCATCCTGATCCTGATCTTCGTCATGCTGGGATGGGGGCTCAATATCGTCGTCGGCCTCGCTGGCCTCCTCGACCTCGGATATGTCGCCTTTTACGCGGTCGGGGCCTACAGCACGGCGCTGCTTGCAACCACGGTCGGGCTTTCGTTCTGGATCTGCCTGCCGCTGGCCGGAATATTCGCCGCCCTCTGGGGCGTGATGCTGGGCTTCCCGGTCCTCAGGTTGCGCGGCGACTACCTCGCCATCGTGACGCTCGCCTTTGGCGAGATCATCCGCCTCATCCTGATCAACTGGGTGGACGTGACGAACGGCTATGCCGGCATCTCCGGCATTCCCCGCCCGTCGTTTTTCGGGCTACCCTTTACCAACAACGAGGATGGGTTCGCGGCATTTTTCGGCATTCCGTTCC
>JBFWWW010000242.1:0-4408 GCA_050245975.1 Hyphomicrobiaceae bacterium | reverse complement strand
CCCCTCTCATTGCTATGCAATTTACTTCTTGTAGGCTTCCAGTATGGCCTTGCCGTCGGCACCGGCCGAGGCTTCCCATTCCTTTGCCATCGTAGCGCCGATGTCCTGCAGCGCCTTTTTCAGCTCTGGCGTCGGCTTGTAGACGACGATCTTGTTGTCGACGAGCGCCTTGGTCTGGTCGACTGTCTCCTTCTCGGAAGCCGCCCAGCCACGCGTCTCGGCAGTTTTGGCTGCGTCCATGACGGCTTTCTTCTGGTCGGCGGTCAGCTTGTCGAACGCATCCTTGTTGACGAACACGATGTTGCGCGGCTGCCAGCCCTGCAGATCGTTATAGTGCGTGAGGAAGTCCCACGCCTTGCTATCGACGCCGGTCGACGGCGACGTGATCATCGCCTCGACACGCCCGGTTGCGAAGGCCGTCGGAATATCCGGCACCTCGATCTGCGTCGGCACGGCCTTGACGAGCTGGGCAAGCCGGCTGGTGGCTGCGTTGTAGGTGCGGAACTTGAGGCCCGAAAGATCGGCGACCGATTTGATCTCCTTCTTCGTGTAGAGACCCTGCGGCGGCCAGGCGACGGAATAGAGAAGGATCAGGCCTTCGCTTGCGAGACGCTTCTCCAGGAACGGCTTCTGTGCCGCATAGAGTTTCTTGGAATCTGCGTAGCCACCCGTGAGGAACGGCACCGAGTCGACGCCGTAGATCGGGCTTTCGTTGGCAGCGAGGGATTCGAGGATCTCGCCGATCTGCGCAACGCCCTGACGGACGGATTTCTTGATCTCGGGATGCTTGATGAGCGAGCCCGCGGCGTGCACCTGGATTTTGAGCTGGCCGTTGGTCGCCTTCTCGACGTCCTGGGCGAACTGTATGACATTCTTTGTGTGGAAGTTGCCCTCGCCATACGGCGTCGGCATGTCCCATTTCGTCTGCGCCGCGGCAGGCCCGGCGAACGCCAGTGTCGCGGCGAGAACGCCGGCAGCAAAATACTTCGACATCACTATTTTCTCCCTTGCACTCGTTAACGCAAATGCTCCCGGCCGCGGGCCGTCTTACAGTGATGTTGCCGACCGCGCCGCCTGATCATAGTGGCCTGACAAGGCGCGGAGAAGCGCGCCGAGCTCCGACAGCATGGGGTCGGGCAGGCCCGTCGACTTCACCGGCTTCACAAGCAGCCGCTCCCGCACCTGATGATAGCGGGTGCACGCCTCCGATCCCTGGCGTGTCGCGGAAATGAGCTTTTCCTTGCCCGAACGCCGCGATGCAACAAGACCGGCCGCGAGCAGCTTCTTCACCGCGTAGCTGACGACGTGTGTATCCTCGATGCCGAGCACGAGACAGATGTCGGCGAGCTTCTTCGGCTTGTCGCGGTGACGCACGGTGTGCAGGACGAGGACTTCGACGGGGGAGAGGTCCGGCACGCCGGCCGCCGCCATGCAGCGCACCATCCAGCGCTCGAACGCGTGGCCGGCGAGAATGAGACCGAACTCGACTTCCGACAGTCCGGGCGAGGCACCGGCAGCGAGATGCGCCGACGAAACGATGGGTCCGAGGACGCTCGCCTCGATGCCGCTGTGTCGCTTCGGACGCTCGCTTCCCAAGACCCGCTCCACGGTGGGACTGTCGATTGGCACCGCAGGATGGACGTAATGAAAATAATTTGTCAACAATATATGGACGTTTTAGCAGCATTGCCCGGCAATTCGGCACGCGTGTCCATTTTATGGACAGCGGACGCCGGGACAGCGGAGGCATGAGAATGGCCACGGACGGGGCGCGAGCGATGGCAGGACGCTGGAATTTCTGGATCGACCGCGGCGGCACCTTCACCGACGTGGTGGCGCGCACGCCGGACGGCAGCCTGCTGGCGCGCAAGGTGCTCTCGGAAAATCCCGGCGCCTACAGCGATGCGGCGCTCGAAGGCATCCGGCAGTTTCTCGGACTTGCCTCCGATGCAGCGATCCCTGCGGACGCCATCGCCAGCGTCAAGATGGGCACCACGGTCGCCACCAACGCGCTTCTGGAGCGCAAGGGCGAGCGCACGCTGCTCGTCATCACCGAGGGGCTGAAGGACCAGCTCGAGATCGGCTATCAGGCGCGGCCGGACATTTTCGCCAAGCGCATCGTCAAGCCGCAGATGCTCTACACGCGCGTGATCGAAGCGCGCGAGCGCGTGCGCGCCGACGGTACCGTGGAGCAGCCGCTCGATGCGGCGGCGCTCGAGGCTCAGATGCGCGAGGCGGTGCGCGACGGGATCACCGCGGTCGCCATCGTCTTCATGCACGCCTATGCGCATCCGACCCACGAGAAGGCGGCGGCCGAGCTCGCCCGCGCTGCCGGCTTCACGCAGATTTCGGTCAGCCACGAGGTCTCGCCGCTCATCAAGATCGTCGGCCGTGGCGATACGACCGTCGCCGATGCCTATCTCTCGCCGATCCTGCGCCGCTACGTGGAGAAAGTCGCCGGCGCCCTGACCCGCAGCGGCGACAGCCCGAGCACCGGCCCGAAGATTCTGTTCATGGCCTCCTCGGGCGGCCTCAAGGCAGCCGGCCTGTTCCAGGGCCGCGATGCCATTCTCTCGGGTCCCGCAGGCGGCATCGTCGGCATGGCGGAGACGGCACGCATCGCCGGCTTCGACAAGGTGATCGGCTTCGACATGGGCGGCACGTCGACCGACGTGTCGCATTTCGCCGGCGGCTACGAGCGCTCCTTCGAGACCGAGGTGGCGGGCGTCAGGATGCGCGTGCCGATGATGCGCATTCACACCGTCGCGGCGGGCGGCGGCTCGATCCTGTTCTACGACGGCGCCAGGCTCACCGTCGGCCCGCAGTCGGCCGGCGCCAACCCCGGACCCATGTGCTATCGCCGCGGCGGCCCGCTGACGGTGACCGACGCCAACGTCATGGTCGGCAAACTCAAGGGAGCCTTCTTCCCGAGCATCTTCGGTCCCGGCCGCGACGAGCCCCTCGACGAGACCGCCGTGCGCGCGGCATTTGCCGAATTGGCTGCGAAGATCGGCGACGGCCGCAGCGGCGAGGACGTGGCCGACGGCTACATCCGCATTGCCGTCGAGAACATGGCCAACGCCATCAAGAAGATTTCCGTCGAGCGCGGCTATGACGTCACCGAATACGCGCTCAACTGCTTCGGCTCGGCCGGCGGCCAGCATGCGTGCCTCATCGCCGACACGCTGGGCATGGAGACGGTGCTGATCCATCCGCTCTCCGGACTGCTGTCCGCCTACGGCATGGGCCTAGCGAACATCCGCGCGAGCCGCGAGCAGTCCGTGGAGGCGACACTCGATGCCGGGGCGCTGGGGCGCGTGGCAGAGCTCGAGCGCCGCCTCGGCGAGGAGACGCAGGCAGAGCTGGAAAGCCAGGGCGTCGGCCGCGGCGACATCCGCACCACGACCTGGGCGCACCTGCGCTACGAGGGTACTGACAATGCCCTGCCCGTCCTTCTCGGCGCGGCGGACGCGATGCGCGCGACGTTCGAAACGGAGCATCGCCAGCGCTACGGCTTCATCTCGCCGGAAAAGCGCGTGGTCATCGCCGCGCTCGAGGTGGAGAGCGTGGGCGGCGGCGAGCCCATCCCGGCAAGCGGCAACGCGGCCCCAGGCACGACAGCCGCCGCCCCGACGCAGACGACGCGTTTCTTCTCCGGCCGCGCCTGGCACGAGGCGAGCGTTTTCCAGCGCGCAGACCTGAAGCCGGGGCATCGCATTTCAGGGCCGGCATTGGTGATCGAACCGCACCAGACCGTCGTCATCGAGCCGGGCTGGACGCTCGACGTCTCCGCGCGCGACGACCTCGTCCTGCGCCGCACGGAAAAGCGCGCCCGCGAGCGCCTCGGCAAGACGGCCGATCCGGTCCTGCTCGAGGTGTTCAACAATTTCTTCATGGCCATCGCCGAGCAGATGGGCGAAGCGCTGCGCAACACCGCGCAGTCGGTGAACATCAAGGAGCGACTCGACTTCTCCTGCGCCGTCTTCGACGCCCAGGGCCAGCTCGTCGCCAACGCGCCGCACATGCCGGTGCACCTGGGCTCCATGGACCGGTCCGTGGAGACGGTGATCCGCATGAACGAAGGCCGGCTGAAGCCCGGCGACGTCTACATGCTCAACGCGCCCTACAATGGCGGCACGCACCTGCCGGACATCACGGTGGTGACGCCGGTGTTCGATGCAGCCGGGCGCGAGATCCTGTTCTATGTCGCCAGTCGCGGCCACCATGAGGATATCGGCGGCCTGACACCCGGCTCCATGACACCGCGCGCCACGACCATCGACGAGGAAGGCGTCTACATCGACAACTTCAAGCTGGTCGTCGAGGGACGCTTCCTCGAAACGGAAACGCACGCGCTGCTGTCGGGCGCGCGCTATCCGGCACGCATGCCGGCAAAGAACATCGCCGA
>JBFWWW010000241.1:0-4442 GCA_050245975.1 Hyphomicrobiaceae bacterium | reverse complement strand
GGATCGCGCCGTATCCGCGACGTGCTGCTCACCGGCGATTTCTTCATCACGCCACCGCGCATCGTCTACGATCTGGAGGCACGGCTGCGCGGCGTCGGCATTGCGGACATCGGCACGACCGTGGACGAGTTCATGCAAGCAGCGAGCCCCGACCTGCTGTCGCTTCCGCCGGGAGAGTTCCGGCAGGTGATCGAGGCGGCGGTTGCCGGAGACAACGGTCGATGAGCGATGCGATGGCGCCCCTCCTGTCGCCCGTGCTTGCCATCGAGCCGGGCTGGATCGACTACAACGGCCATCTCAACCAGGCCTACTACTCCGTCCTGTTCGACAAGGGGCTCGACGCGGTGCTGGTGGCGGCGGGGCTTGGCCCGGAGACGGTGCAGAAGCGCGGCTTCACCTACATGACGGTCGAGACGCACTATTGCTATGTGCGGGAGATGTTCGTTTCCGATCCGGTGCAGATGTCGGCGCTGGTCCTGAGCGTCGATGACAAGCGTCTGCACATGTATTGCGAATTGCGCCACGCCAGCGACGGTTGGCTCGCCTGCACGTCGGAATGGATGTTCCTCGCGATCAGCATGGAGACGCGTCGCGCCGCGCCGTGGCCCGCGGATATCCGCGCCAATCTCGATGCGCTGAAGGAGGCAAGCGCGCGACTGTCGGTGCCCGAGCGCGCCGGGCGCGCGATATCCATGGGTCGCGCATCTGCGACCTCTCGATGACCCATCTTTCGGTCGTCCAGCACACCCAGTCGGAGTGGCTCGGCAACATCGAGGACCACTTCGAGGGCCGTGGCATCCGCTTCGGCTATCACCGTCCGTTTGCGACCGGAGGCACGCTGCCGGACATCGCGACGGTGGGCGATGGTCTCCTGCTGGTGGGAGGAGGACCATGGGGTGCTGCATCGGCCGGCTGGCTGCTGCCAACGTTGGAGGCGGAAATCCGCCTCGCACGCGCGTGCCTCATGCTGGGCAAGCCGGTCGTCGGCTTCGGGCTCGGCGCGCAGGTGCTTTGCCTCGCGGCGGAGGGGCGCGTCGAGGCCGCACCCTTGACCTTGTGGGCCGGCGAGGTGCGCAGGACCGATCCGGCGGCACTTGCGGGCCTCCTGCCCGGCGAGATCCCCGCGGCCGTCTTCATGCGTGACCGCTTCGTCCCTCCGGCCTATGCAAAAACGCTGGCCGTCGACGAGCACGGGCATCCGGCGATCTTCAGCATCGCGTCCGGCACGCTGGGCTTTGCGGGGCATCCGGGCGTGCGTACGGCGATGATCGAGGACCTGCTGATGGAGTTCGAAGAGGGTCCGCCCGATCCGGCTGCGGTTCTGCCGCGCATTGCGAGTATGGCGCGGGCGCTCGAAGACGCGCTGGTGCCGATCATGGCCGGCCTGATCCGCGAGGCAGGATGGATGCCGGCCTGACCGCGCGTCAGTACGTGTACGTCACCTGGAGCTTGGCAGCCACCTCCGGCGTGGCGTCCGTCAGACCGAACTGTGTGCCGATCTCCCAGGTGAGGCTGCGCTTGTCGGCCAACTCCATCTCGTAGGTCAGCAGCGGACCGATGCTGTGCTCGGGCGTCATCTTGAAGGGCGCGTCGTTGCCGATGTCCGGCAGGCGACCGAAGCCTTCGAGCCCCAGCCAGAAGCCCTTGCGGATCTCCTGCTTGACCTGCCAGCCGTAGACGAAGGCGATGCCGGGGTCGCGGTTCTGCCCGTAGGTCTTTTCCAGCGACGGATTGAGGATCAGCGACAGGGGCCCCGTGCCGATGCGGAAGATCGGGCCGAAGGTCACCGAATTGGTCTCGTCCCGGTCGATGGCCGTCTGGATGCCGGTGAACCAGGCCAGGCCGAAGCCGCCGTTCTTGTCGGCACGCAGCAGCTCGAATGTGTTCTCGACGTTCGCGGAGGTGAGGGAGAGATCGTCGCCCGTCGGCTTCTCGATCACCGCGAAGGCTTTCACCTGCCACCACCGTGTCAGACCGACGTAGTAGCTGACGTTCTGAAGCAGACGCGTATCGCCGGCCTGCCCGCCGTGGAAACCGCTGTTGAGAACCGTGAAGCTCTCGATTTTCTGCTGCCCTTTCTCGACCTCCGGCTCGTTGATGTTCTGCGCCGACGCGGTCGAGGCGCTCGCCAGAAATGCCGCGGTCGCGAGGGCGATCACAACGGACGGGCTCGGTCGCATGCGAGTCTCCGGGACAACGAATCACGGTCTCTTCTATCGGAAGATGCTGGCACGTCGGCGATGGCGCGGCGATGCCAATTCGGCTCAGTTGCGAACTATTCGCAACTGGTGAGGCCGGCCGGGCACACCGGCAGCGGCCGTCCTAACGGCGGGCGCGGCGTTCTGCGGTGATGTTGATGAGGTTTGCGGCCACGACGATCCCGCCGCCGACGAGGACCCACGGGTTCAGCGGCTCCGCGTAGATGGCCGCGCCGACGACGGCAATGATCGGCAGGCGGAGGAAATCCATCGGCGCCACGACCACCGCATCGGCAAGCGCAATGGCGCGAGTCAGCGAAAAATGGGCTGTCAGCCCGGCGACGGCGACCATGGAAATCCAGAACCATGTCGCCGGTGCAGTGGGGACCGGTATCCCACGCATCATGCCGACAAGGCCGATCACCGTTTGCAGGACGTGCATGTACAGCAGGATCGTGAACGCGCCGTCCGTCCGCGTCAGGCGCTTGGTGGCGATGATCGAGAGCGCAAAAGCGACTGCCGCGACAATGGCCCAGGGCGCGCCGGCCGACAGCCCGGTTCCGAACGGCCGGACGACGATCAGGACGCCGACAAAACCGAGGAAGGCTGCACCGATGCGCGTAGCCGTAAGGCGCTCGCCGAGCAGCAGGGGAGCCAGGAAGGCGACCCAGAGAGGGGCGGTGAACTCGATCGCGAAGAGCTGGGCCAGCGGCATGAGGGTCAGCGCATAGAGCCAGCTGAACTGGCCGCAGAAATGCACGAGATTGCGCAGCACCTGCAACCCGTTCTGCGCCGATATCATCTCGCGCGGGCTGCGCCGCATCAGGCCGGCAATAAGGAGCAGAATGGCCGAGCCGATCAGGGCGCGCCAGAACATGAGTTGCAGCGTATCGACGCCTTTTGAAGCCTCGCGGCCGGCGATGGCGACCATGACGAAGGACACAAGCGCGCCGCCCATCCAGAGGACGGCGGCCAGCGTGCGCGGCTGCGGCCTCGTGCCTGCGGACGTATCGGTCATGCGCCGTGCCGTCCAAAGCGGCGGGCGTGCCCGCTATCATATTCACACATGCGAATGTTTGCTTGAACTGGAGGGGCGGCGGCGTTAGTGTTTATGCGGTGCCACCCTAGAGATCAAAAGCCGGGGAGGAAATGGCCGCAGCCGACCGGCGGGTCTGCAGCGGACGCAAGGAGGTACCGCCGATGGCCCGCAAGCTCGTCATCGTCATGGCGAACACGGATCCTCGCAACGGCGAGGAGCTGGGTGCGCCGTTTTTCCAGGCCTCCGTGGCGGCTGCCATGGACTACGAGGTGGACGTCATCTGTACTGCCACGGCGGGTCGCCTGATGAAAAAGGGCGTTGCCGAGAAACTGGTGGTCAAGCCCGGAAGCCCCAAGTCGGTCTACGACTTCATCAAGGATGCCCACGAGGCCGGGGTCAAATTCTACTGCTGCTCGCCCAATCTCGATCTCTTCGACATGTCCAAGGACGATCTGATCCCGGAGTGCTCGGGAATCGTCGGCGGCGCACACCTCATCGAGCAGATCATGGAAGAGGATTGCAAGGTTCTCACGTACTGAGCTCGGTCCCATTGCGGGAGAGGACATGACCGCCGGCGGCAACGCTACTCGCGTTCAGGACTTCATCGGCGATCCGGTGTCGGAGCGGCCGGTGGTGGCGCGCGCCAAGCTCGAGCAGATTTTTCGCGACATTCAGGACGACCTGCGCTTCGACCACGAGCTGAACGGTTGCCTCAACTGCGGCATCTGCACGGCGACCTGTCCTGCAGCCCACTATTACGACTTCTCGCCCCGCGAAATCGTCCAGCTCTTATGGACGGAGAATCTCGAGGGCATCTACGACGCGATGCAGGAGAAGATCTGGTCCTGCGCGCAATGCTATACGTGCGCGGCCCGCTGCCCGTTCGGCAATTCGCCGGGCGGCCTTATCATGCTGATGCGCGAAGTTGCGATCAAGCACCAGATGCAATCGGCGAAGGATGTGCTGCGCCCCTTCAGTCGCGTGATGCTCAAGCTGATCTCGACGGGCAACCAGCTCGCTCCCGACATGATCAATCCGCAGCATTTTGCCGACTGGGGCCCGAACATCTCCAAAGTCGATGCGCCGCTGAAGGTGCTGCGCAAGGCCATTCCGATGGCGACGCTCAACACCACGGAGACCGCCTGGGAGGTCAACCTGAAGACCTCGGTGGAGCTCTACACGATCTGGGAAATGACCGGGGTTCT
>JBFWWW010000240.1:0-4584 GCA_050245975.1 Hyphomicrobiaceae bacterium | reverse complement strand
GGATGAAGCCTTCCGCGTCCTTCTGGTCGTAGGCGCCTTTGTCGTCCTCGAACGTCACCAGCGTCGACGAATACAGCGACTGGTCGCTCTCCCGCCCCGTGACGATGACGTTGCCCTTGTAGAGCTTGAGGCGCACCTCGCCCTCGACATGCTCCTGCGACTTGTCGATCAGCGCCTGCAGCATCTCGCGCTCGGGCGAGAACCAGAACCCGAAGTAGATGAGCTCCGCGTAGCGCGGCATCAGCTCGTCCTTGAGGTGGCCGGCGCCGCGATCGAGCGTGATGCTCTCGATGGCGCGATGCGCGGCGAGCAGGATCGTGCCGCCCGGCGTCTCGTAGACACCGCGCGATTTCATGCCGACGAAGCGGTTCTCGACCAGATCGATGCGGCCGATGCCGTTGTCGCGTCCAAGATCATTGAGCTTTGCCAGAAGCGCCGCCGGCGACAGCGCCTTGCCATCGAGGCTGACGGCATCGCCCTTCTTGAAGCCGATCGTGATATCGGTCGCCTTGTCCGGAGCCTCCATCGGCGAGATCGTGCGCTGGTAGACGTAGGGCGGCGGCTCGATAGCCGGATCTTCCAGCACCTTTCCTTCCGATGACGAGTGCAGCAGGTTGGCATCGACCGAGAACGGCGCCTCGCCGTGCTTGTCCTTCGACACCGGAATCTGGTGCTTCTCGGCGAACGCGATCAGCTCCTCGCGGCTCTTGAACGCCCAGTGGCGCCAAGGCGCGATGATCTTGATGGAGGGCTCGAGCGCGTAATAGGACAGCTCGAACCGCACCTGGTCGTTCCCCTTGCCGGTGGCGCCGTGGCAGACGGCGTCCGCACCCGTCTTGCGCGCGATCTCGATCTGCTTCTTGGCGATGAGCGGCCGCGCGATCGACGTGCCGAGCAAATAGACGCCTTCGTAGACGGCATTGGCGCGGAACATCGGGAACACGTAGTCGCGGACGAATTCCTCGCGCAGGTCCTCGATGAAGATGTTGTTCTTCTTGATGCCGAGCATCTCGGCCTTCTTGCGCGCCGGCTCGAGCTCCTCGCCCTGGCCGAGGTCGGCGGTGAAGGTGACCACCTCGCAGCCGTAGGTTTCCTGCAGCCATTTCAGGATGATCGACGTGTCGAGCCCGCCCGAATAGGCAAGCACCACCTTCTTGACCTGGCCTTTGTCTCGACCGGCGTTCTGGGCCATCTTGGCAACCTCGGCGTTCACAGGCGAAAATCGCGCGCACTATAGGCGAGATGGCCCGGCGGGCAAGCTGCCTTCCGCCGCGCCACGAACCGCACGCGAGGAAATCATGCCCCAGTCTCCCTCTGCCCATGGCGGACGGCCGGTCCTCGAGTTCTGGTACGAGTTCGCCTCGACCTATTCCTACCTCTCGGCCATGCGCATCGAAGAGCTTGCCACGAAGGCCGGCGTTGCCGTGCGCTGGCAGCCGTTCCTGCTCGGCCCGATCTTCGTGGCCCAGGGGTGGAACACGTCGCCCTTCAATATCTATCCGGCCAAGGGCCGATACATGGTTCGGGACATGGAGCGGCTGGCAGCCGAACGCGGCCTGCCGTTCCGGATGCCGGCCTCATTCCCCGCCCACAGCCTGCTGGCTGCGCGGATTGCTCTCATCGGTGCCGCCGAGGATTGGATCGCGCCCTTCTCGCGTGCCGTCTATCAGGCCCAGTTCGGCAGCGGCGCGGACATCGCGGACAAGGCCGTGCTCGCGCAGGTCCTGAAGAGCCTGGGGCAGGACGCCGAAGCCCTGTTCGCCCGCGCCGGGACCGACGAGATCAAGGGCCGGCTGAAGGCGCAAAGCGCGGCCGCCGCGGAGAAGGGACTGTTCGGGGCACCCAGCTTCGTGACCGGTGACGGCGAACTGTTCTGGGGCGACGACCGGCTGGAGAAGGCGCTCGCGTGGGTCACGCATGGGTGAAGCGCGCATGACGTTCATTGCCGGTTCAGCGCCGGAGGGATAATCTGCGTACGGAGCCTAACCTGCAGGGTGAAACGCCATGAAAGCACTCGGTCGAACCATCGCCATCGCCACTGTCGCGCTTGCCGCAGCCGCTTTCGCGGCACAGGCGCAGACGACGCCTGCACCCGCTACCCCGCCGGCCACCAAGGCTCCGGCGGCAAAGGCCGTACCGAAGAAGAAGGCCACCACGCCCGCTCCTGCCACCGCCTCCCAGTGCAAGGGCCTGGCGCAGCCGGCTTGCACGGCAAAGGCCGCGGAGTGCACCTGGATCGCCGCCGCGAAGACCAAGAAGGGCAAAGAGATCAAGGCCTATTGCCGCTCCAAGCCCAAGAAGAAGAGCTGAAAGCTCGGTTTCTAGGCCGCCGGAACGATCCGGTCCTTGTCGAGCGCGGGCGGCGTCACGATCTGCGCCGCCGCGTGGCCTCCGGCCGTCCGATAGCTCGAGAATGCATTGATCGCCGGGGCCGTCGTCTCGGCCTCGGACGTGCCATGCCCTTCAACCCGACGTGCGGCGAAGGCCGGCCAGCCGAACACGGCGCCCGTATCGAATCGCCAGGCCGCTTGCGACGCGGCCTGCCAGGCAGCCAGTCCCTTGTTGGCAGCATCAAAGTAGGCCAACGCCGGCACCGTCATGCTGAGCATCGCCAGGTTGACGACAACCCCGGCGACAGAAGTCTGCGCTCGATCCTTGCACATGCGTCCGGCCTCCTGCTGGGTAAGCATAGGCCTAACGTAGTGATGATAATGCGATGCAGCAAGTCAATGCTGCAATGCAGCGTGAATCAGGCGTTTCCGGCTGCGGGGCCGGCTGTGGCCCCGGGAGCCATATCGACGGCCTCGCGCGAGGGCATATCGCCCACGTTCCTGGCGGTGTTTTTTGCGCCGTTGCGCGCATCGGGCATCTGCCGCGGCGGATACACGGTCTCGGCCTCCGTGCCCGGGTAGCGCCCGGCCACCATCCAGTAGACAACCCCGGCGACGAAGCCCGTGGTGAGGAATGCCGTCAGCGCATAGTTGTTCGCGATCGTCGCGGGGCCAGGGCTCTCGGCAGCGTATTCGGCGAGGAACCCTGCGAGCGCGATCGCGAGCGCCAGCAGCACATAGTAGATCCAGCTGTTGATGCCCCGCCATTCCGCGTATGCGACCCCGACAAGGGCGATCGGGGCGGCAAAGACCGCGCTGTGCGTCGCCGCGGCAAGCGCCAGCAGGGCGACGGCATTGGCCTGGCCCGCGGCATCGAACGGCGGGTAGATGAAGAAAACGGTCGTCAGGCCCGCCGCCAGGCAGGCGAGCACGAAGCCGGCCAGCACCCGAAGAATACGCACGATCATGGCCAGACCCGTTGCAGCTGCGATTGCCGCGCAGTCTAGAAGCCCAACCTACTGGGTTTCAAACGGAATTTTTGCGGAACCTTCACGCGCCGCTCAGGCGTTGCGCCCGGCCAGCAGCCAGTACACGAAACCGCCGACGAAGCCCGCGGTGGCAAAGACCTGCCAGATCACAGGCGCCGACTCGAGGGCGCCGCCGGACTGACCGAGCCGCGCCAGCAGCGGGACCGCAGCAAAGGTCGCCCCGGAACCGACGATGTAATAGGCCGACGAGCGGATGCGTGCCACCTCGCCGCCGATGACCAGCAGCAGGATCGGCAAGAGGGTGCTGAGCGAGAAGAACGCGACGGCCAGCCTGAGCAGATCAAACGCCGCGCCGATGGTCGCTTCGTCCGGGGGACCGCGGCCGGTCATCGCATGCACGAGACGCTCCTGTCCGAGCGTCACCAGCACGAACAGCGCAGCCGCCCCCGCAACCAGCATGGACAGCGGCACGATGATGATGCGTCCGACCGCGCGCAGCACCATGGCGTCAGGCTCCGGGAACCGCTTGCGGGCGCGCGCTTGCCCGAAGGCGAACGCTTTCCGACTTGAGCTGGCCGCAGGCGGCAAGGATATCGCGACCGCGCGGGGTACGCACCGGGCTCGCATAGCCGGCGCGATTCACCACCTCGGCGAACTTCTCGATCTGCGTCCATTCCGAGCATTCGTGCGCCGTCCCCGGCCACGGGTTGAACGGAATGAGATTGATCTTGGCCGGGATGCCGGCCAGCAGCCGCACCAGCTCGCGCGCGTCGGCCAGGCTGTCGTTGACGCCCTTCAGCATGACGTACTCGAACGTGATGCGCCGCGCATTGGAGAGGCCCGGATAGGCGCGGCATGCGGCGAGCAGCTCGGCGATCGGGTACTTGCGGTTGATAGGTACCAGCTTGTCGCGCAGCTCGTCCCGCGTCGCATGCAGCGAGATGGCGAGCATGGTGCCGGCCTCCTCGCCCCAGCGGGGGATTTCCGGCACGACGCCGGAGGTGGAGAGCGTGATGCGCCGTTTCGACAGCGACAACCCGTCGCCGTCGGCCGCGACGTCCATGGCATCGCGCACGTTGTCGAAATTATAGAGGGGCTCGCCCATCCCCATCAGCACGACGTTGGTGATCTTGCGCTCTGTCGTCGGCAGGAGGCGACCGTCGTCCGGCGGCTCGGCGCCAGGCCAGTCGCCGATGCGGTCGCGCGCCAGCAGGATCTGCCCGACGATCTCCTCCGGCTCCAGGTTCCGAACGAGCTTCTGCGTC
>JBFWWW010000239.1:0-4665 GCA_050245975.1 Hyphomicrobiaceae bacterium | reverse complement strand
ACAGTCTCGACGCCAACGGCCGATGGGCGCTCCTGAAGCTGCTGACGGGAGCGCCGCGCGTCGGCGTCTCCGCCCGTCTCGCCAAGACCGCGCTGGCCAGCATCGCCGGGACGGAGATCGCCGAGATCGAGGAGGTCTGGCACGGGCTGCAACCGCCCTATCTCGCGCTCTTCGCCTGGATCGACGGCCGCGCGCCGAAGCCCGACATCCGCAGCCTGCGCACCTTCCGCCCCCTCATGCTCTCGCATCCCCTCGAGGATGCCGACTGGGAGGCGCTCGACATCACCGACTTCTCCGTCGAGTGGAAATGGGACGGCATCCGCGTTCAGGTCAGCAGCGGCGAAGGCGAGACGCGTCTTTATTCGCGCACCGGCGACGACATCAGCGGCGCGTTTCCCGACCTGATGCGCCCCTTGCCCGGCGAAGTCGTGCTCGATGGCGAGCTGCTTGTCGTGCGCGATGGACACGTCGCGCCCTTCAGCGATCTGCAGCAGCGCCTCAACCGTAAGACCGTCTCGCCGCGCCAGATGAAGGCCTATCCCGCGCACGTGCGTCTCTACGATGCCCTGATCATCGACGGAGAGGACTTGCGGCCCAGAACGCTCAGCGAGCGCAGGCAGGCCCTCGAAGCCTGGTTCGCCCGCACGCATCCGCAGGCCATGGACCTGTCGCCGATCGTGGATATCGCCGACAAGGACCACCTACGCGGGATCTGGAGCGAGACGCGCGAGACCGGCATCGAGGGTCTGATGCTGAAACGCAAGGACAGCCCCTACATTGCCGGACGCCCCAAGGGGCTCTGGTACAAATGGAAACGCGCGCCGCTCACGCTCGACTGCGTGCTCATGTATGCGCAGCGCGGCTCCGGCAAGCGCTCCTCCTACTATTCCGACTACACGTTCGGCGCCTGGCAGGAAAAGCCCGACGGCGGGCGCGAGCTGGTACCGGTCGGCAAGGCCTACTTCGGCTTCACGGACGAGGAACTGCTGCAGATCGATCGCTGGGTGCGGGCCAACACCGTCGACAGCTTCGGCCCCGTCCGGGCCGTCAAGCCGGGACTGGTCTTCGAGGTCGCCTTCGATGCCGTCCAGCGGTCCGGGCGCCACAAGTCGGGCGTGGCGATGCGGTTTCCACGCATCCACCGCATCCGATGGGACAAACCGGCCGCGGAGGCCGACAACGTCGACGCCCTGAGCGCCATGATCGCGGCCTGAGCAATGTCAAAAAGGTGTCAGGAGCGAGGAACCGGCCGGCGGATTGACCTGGAAATCGACGGCGTGATGCGGGACCATCAGGCACCCGGATATGCAGCGGCCCATGACCCGAACCAACCCACTGTCACAAGCCTTGCGGGACAAGGCGCGCAACGGCTTCAAAGGCGCGGTGACGAACAAGGTTGTCGCCTCCGGCGAAGGCTGGCGGATTTCGGATATCGTCTGCACCTGCGGGCCGCAGGACAGGCCCTTCGAGGAGACGAATTCGGAAACCTCCATGGCGCTCGTGCTCTCGGGCTCGTTTTCCTGCCGCGGCCGGCACGGCTCCGCTCTGCTTGCACAAGGGTCTGTGTTCCTCGTCGAGGCCGGCCACGCGTTCGAATGCGCCCATCACCACGGCACGGGCGACCGCTGTCTCGCGTTCCAGTTCGATCGCGGCCTGTTCGAGGAGATCGTCGGCGCGGCCGGATCAGGCCCCGCGCGCTTCGGCCGGCACGCGCTGCCGCCACTGCGCGCGCTGTCCCCGGTCGCTGCCCGGGCCTGCCGGGCGCTCGATGGCCCCGCGGCATACCAGGAGATCGCCTTCGACTTCGCGCTCACGGTGTTCGGCGCTTCGCGCGGCGCGGCCGGGCGGTCTGTCGATCCGCAGGCGGCCGCACGCATTGCGCGCACCTTGCGCGAGATGGAAAGCCGGTGCACAGACCCGCTGCCGCTGGCCGAGCTTGCGGCCATCGCCAACCTCAGCCCGTTCCACTTCCTGCGCACGTTCAAGTCCGTCACCGGCGTGACGCCGCACCAGTGGCTGCTGCAGGCGAGATTGCGCCAGGCCGCACGCGCCCTGACCACGACGCAAGCCCCGGTGACACAGGTGGCCCTGGACAGCGGCTTCGACGATCTCTCCAACTTCGTGCGCAGCTTCCGTGCCGAGTTCGGTGCTTCCCCCCGCGCCTACCGGGACGCCGCCTAGACAGCAATTTTCTCCAAGTTTGCCGCTACGGGCCGCGCCAGACTGCGCACCGGATAAAGCTTCGGAGAGACCCATGTTCAATCATGTTTCCATCGGCGTGCGCGACATCAAGGCGGCCAGGCGCTTCTATGACGCCACCCTCAAGCCGCTTGGCTATACCTGCCTGAGCGAAAGCCCGGGCTCGCTCGGCTACGGCGCCAAATCCGTCGGCCTGTGGATCGGCGAGACCGATCGCCCGGTTCCCGCCGACGACAAGTCCGGACTGCACATCTGCCTCGATGCGCCCTCGCGCAAGGCGGTGGATGCCTTCCACGCGGCAGCACTGAAGGCCGGCGGACGCGACAACGGCAAACCGGGCCTCAGAACGGACTATGGCCCCAACTATTACGCCGCCTTTGTCGTCGATCCCGACGGCTACCGGATGGAAGCCTACTGCGGCGCGGCGAAGTGAGGCTGGCGATGACCGACACGACCTTTGCCGATGCCTTGACGGCGGCCGGACCTGCACCCGACCGCGGCGATGCCATGAACCTCTACGGCTGGCTGATCGGTGCCTGGGATCTGGAGGTGACGCGCTTTTTCCCGGACGGGACGAAGCGCCGGCGGCCGGGCGAGTGGCTTTTCGGGTGGACGCTCGAGGGCCGCTCGATCCAGGATGTCTGGATCGTGCCGCCGCGCGGCGCGGCCCGATCAGGTGACGCCGCCGCCGACGCGCTGGTCTACGGAACGACGTTGAGAACCTATGACCCGCGCTCGAACGACTGGCTGATCCAGTGGACCGATCCCGTCACATTGACTTTTCTGACCATGCGCGGCCGGAAAGACGGTGCCGACATTGTCCAGATGGGGCGCAAGGAGAGCGGCGAGCTGGCACGGTGGAGCTTTCGCGACATCGCGCGGGACAGCTTCATCTGGCGCGGTGAGGTTTCGCCGGATGATGGCAGGAGCTGGATCACGGAAGTGGAATTTTCGGCGCGGCGTCGCAGGGGCACGTGATAGACTGCCGCACAGGCACGGGTGACGAAATGAGCCGACAGGCGGACATGGCGACCGATGAAGGCAATGGGCCGGACGAGGCCTATTGCCTGTTCGCGACCGCCATCGGCCACTGCGGTCTCGCCTGGACGGCGCACGGCATCGCGCGTCTGCAACTGCCGGAGGCGAATACCGGAGCGACGGAGCGCCGGCTGCAGCGTCGCGGCCGGCCGCAGCCTGCGCCTCCGCCCGCCGTGGCGGACGCCATCCTGCAGGTCCAGCGCTATCTCGAGGGAAAGCACATCGACTTCGAGTCCGTGCCGCTCGATCTGCGCGGCATCAGCGCCTTCCACCAGAATGTCTACGCGCGAACGCGCCGGGTCGCCTGGGGCGAGACTATCACCTACGGGCGCCTCGCCGAGGAGGTCGGCGCGCCCGGCGCCGCACGCGCCATCGGCCGCGCCATGGGCAGCAACCCGGTTCCACTGATCATTCCCTGTCATCGCGTTCTTGCCCAGAACCGCAAGATCGGCGGCTTCTCGGCGTACGGCGGCGCGGTGACGAAGCAGCGGCTGCTCGCCCTCGAAGGCGTGTTCGCCGGTGACGGTGTTCCATTGCTGCCCGGACTGCTCGCCGGCTGATACCGTGACGCGTCGCACATCACCCATCACCTCCAACAGTCTGTCGCTCGCCGAGGCCCGGCGCATTGCGCTCGCGGCGCAAGGGCTGGCACGGCAGCGCCTCCCTGCACCGGCGAGCCGTCAGGCCACACGCAGGATCGTCGAGCGCCTCGGCGTCGTCCAGATCGACTCGGTCAACGTCCTCACGCGGGCGCACACGCTGCCGGTCTTCTCCCGCGCCGGCCCCTACCAGATCGATGACCTCCACGCACTGGCCTATGGCGGACGCCGCCGTGCGCTCTTCGAATATTGGGGGCACGAGGCATCGCTTCTCCCCGTCGAAATGCAACCCCTGTTGCGCTGGCGGATGGCGCGGGCGCGCGACGGCGTTGGCATTTACAAATCCCTCGCCCGCTTTGGACGCGAGCGCGCCGATCTCATCGCGGCCGTCATCAAGGAGATCGAGAGCCGCGGCCCGCTCGCCGCCGCCCAATTGACCCAGCCGAGCAAAGGCACCGGCGGATGGTGGGGATGGTCGGAGGGCAAGCATGCCATGGAGTGGCTGTTCTGGTCGGGTATCGTCACGACGGCGACACGCCGCAACACCTTCGAACGCGTCTACGACCTGACCGAGCGCGTCCTGCCGCAGGCCGTCGTCGATACCCCGACGCCGCCCGAGGCCGAGGCGCAACGCGAACTCATGCGTATCGCCGCGCGCGCGCTCGGTGTTGCCACGGCCGCCTGCCTCAGGGACTATTTCAGGCTCGACCTCGCCGACGCCACCGCACGGTTGGCCGAACTCGTCGAGCTGGGCGAACTCACGCCCGTCGACGTCGAGGGTTGGACCGGCCCGGCCTACCTGTGGAACGGCGCACGGCTGCCGCGCGCC
>JBFWWW010000238.1:0-4668 GCA_050245975.1 Hyphomicrobiaceae bacterium | reverse complement strand
CAGCTGGCCCGCGCCGGAGAGATCAAGCAACCCAAGCGCCGCGAGAAGCTGATCGAGTTCGCCGAGCAGGCGCGCATCCGCCGTCAGCTCGTCACCCTCAAGGAGGCCGTTCCGGCCCCCGAGCAGATCGATAGTTTCGGCGTTCGGGAACCCGACCCGGCGACGCTGCTGTCGTTCATGCGCGCGATGGAATTCAGCACACTCACCAAGCGCGTGTCGGAAAAGCTCGGCGTGGAGGCGCCGGACCTTCCCGAGCGGTCCGTCGGCTCGACCGTGCCGCGCAAGGGCGATGCCAACGGTGCAGCCTCTGCGGCCAAGCCTGCACCGCCCGCAGGCGGTGGCACCCCCGCAGCCGGCGTGACGGCAGCGCGCGCCGCCAGCCTCACGCCCGCCATCGACCGCGCCGCGTACATGGCGATCACAGATACGGCCGACCTCGAGCGCTGGATCGCCGAAGCGCGGAGCGCCGGACGCGTTGCAATCGGCCTGCAGACCGTCCGTGCGGAACCGATGGGCACCGCCATCGTCGGCGTGGCACTCGCGTTGGCGCCCGGCCGGGCCGCCTATGTCCCCATCGGCCACGGCAGCGGCAGCGCGGATCTTTTTGGCGGCGAGGCCAGCCGGCTGCCGGGCCAGATCGAGGTGCGCGAGGCACTTGCCCTGCTCAAACCCGTACTGGAGGACGCGACCATCCTGAAGATCGGACACGCCATCAAGTCCGATATCGTCCTGCTGCGTCGGCACGGCATAGCGGTTGCGCCTCTCGACGACATCATGCTCGTGTCCTACGCGCTGGAAGGGGGCAAAGGCAGCCACAGCCTCGACGCTCTGTCCGAACGCCATCTCGGCCACGCCGCCATGCCGCTCAGCCAGGCGCTGGATCAGGCGCCGGGTGCGAAAAAGTCCGAGCGCACGTTCGCCGGCGTCCCAATCGAAGCGGCAACGTCCTATGCGGCCGAAGCCGCAGACATCACGATCCGGCTCTGGCACCTGCTGAAGCCTCGGCTTGCCGCGGAGCGCGTCGCCACCGTCTACGAAACGCTGGAGCGGCCGCTTCTCCCCGTCATCGCCAGCATGGAGCACGCCGGCATTCAGGTGGACCGCGCCATCCTCTCGCGTCTGTCGAGCACCTTTGCCCAGAGAATTGCCCGCCTCGAGGAGGAGGTATCAATTCTCGCAGGCTATTCCTTCAACCTGGGATCGCCCAAGCAGCTCGGCGAGCTTCTGTTCGATCGCCTCCAACTGCCCGGCGGCAAGAAGACCAAAAGCGGCCAGTGGGAGACCCGCGCCGGTCTGCTGGACGAGCTCGCTGCCAATGAAGAGCTGCCGGAAGGCGCACGCACCCTCATCAATACGATGCTGGAGTGGCGCCAGCTCACCAAGCTCAAATCGACCTACACGGACTCGCTGCCCGGGCACATCGATCCGGCGACTGGACGCATCCATACCAGCTTCGCGCTAGCTTCGACCACGACAGGCCGCCTCGCGTCCACCGACCCGAACCTGCAGAACATCCCCATCCGCACGAAGGAAGGGCGAGAGATCCGCACCGCGTTCATCGCACCTGGCGGATCGAAACTGATTTCGGCCGACTATTCGCAGATCGAGCTGCGCGTCCTGGCCCACATCGCCGAGATCCCGCAGCTCCGACAGGCCTTCGACGACGAGCTCGACATCCACGCGATGACGGCGTCGGAAATGTTCGGCGTACCCATCAAAGGCATGCCGCCGGAGACGCGGCGCCGGGCCAAGGCCATCAACTTCGGCATCATCTACGGCATCTCGGCCTTCGGTCTTTCGGCCCAGCTTGGGATTTCGAAGCAGGAGGCAGCCGACTACATCAACACCTACTTCCAGCGCTTCCCGGGCATTCGCGACTACATGGACCGCACCAAGCGCTTTGCTCACGACAACGGATACGTGACCACGCTGTTCGGCCGCCGCGTGCACTATCCCGAGATCAACACCCGCAATCCGTCGATGCGGGGATTTCTCGAACGCGCCGCCATCAATGCGCCGATCCAGGGCAGCGCCGCCGACATCATCCGCCGCGCCATGGCCCGCATGCCGTCGGCGCTCGAGGCGGCCGGGCTTTCCGCCACCCGCATGCTGCTGCAGGTCCATGACGAGCTCATCTTCGAGGCCAAGGATGCCGACGTCGACAAGACGATCGAGACGGTCATCTCCGTGATGGAGAAAGCGGCCGAGCCGGCCGTGAGGTTCCGCGTCCCGATCCACGTCGACGCCAAGGCAGCGACCAACTGGGAGGCCGCTCACTAGCGGTGCGACGGCGAGGCCGCTACATCGGCGTCAAGCCCAGCGAGAGACCGCCGCACACGTAGAGGATCTGGCCGGTCGTGAACGAGGCCTCGTCGGACAGGAAGTAGGCGCAGGCGTGCGCGATCTCCTCCGGTGTGCCGATCCGTTGCATCGGAATGCTGGATTCCATGTGCTGGCGCTGCGCCGAACCGTGCGGATGATTGAACCGGAAGAGCTCCGTCTCGACCGGCCCCGGCGCCACGCAGTTGACCGTGATGCCATCACCAGCCACCTCCAGCGCCAGCGAACGCGTCATGGAGGCAAGTGCGGCCTTGCTGCCGCCGTAGATAATCCGCCCGTCGCGACCGAGCCCTGCGCGACTGCCGATGTTGACGATGCGCCCGAACCTGGCCGCACGCATTCCCGGCACGACGGCCTGCATGCATTGCAGCGCGGCCCGCACGTTGACGGCCATGACGTCGTCGAGCTGCTTCAGCGTCAGCTTGTCGATGCTCGCGCCGAGCGGCGTTCCGGCGTTGTTGACGAGACGCAGGATTTTGTGCCGGGACAGGATGTCCTGCAGAGCGTCGTCCGTCGCCGCCGCGTCGCCCAGATCGACCGCAACGAACGTTCCCTTGAACCAGTCGCCGGGCTGGGACCGCGAGACGCCGACGACATGCTGGCCGCGGCGCGTCAGGTCCTCGGCGATCGCGCGCCCTATGCCCTTGCTGACGCCCGTGACGAGCGTGCTTGCTTCTGTCATGCCCTGCTCCGCCTCAGAGGTCAGCGATGGTCGCGAACGGCGTAATGTGGTCGATGCTGGCCTGCACATCGACGACTGTCGGGCCGTCATGGGCCAGCGCGGCGGCCACGACGTCTGCGGCCTCGCCAATCGTTTCGATGCGCAGTCCAAGCGCACCGAAGCTCTCCGCCCACTTGACGAAATCCGGATTGGTCAGAGCCGTTCCGTGAACGCGTCCCTTGTAGGCCTTCTCCTGATGCCAGCGGATGGTGCCGTAGCTGCCGTTGTTGGAGATGAAAACCTTGACCGGCACCTTGTACTGCACGGCCGTGGCCAACTCCGATCCCGTCATCAGGCTGCCGCCGTCGCCCAGCAGCGTGATGATCTGGCGGCCTGGAAACCGGAAGCCCGCCGCGACGGCTGCCGGCATGCCGATGCCCATTGCGCCGCCGACGCAGCCGATCAGCAGGTTGTCGCCTGAAAACGGATAGTGCCGGTGCAACCAGCCCGAGAAATTGCCGGCGTCGGTGATGAACACGGCGTCCTTGTCTGTCTGCTTTGCCAACGCGGCTACGACTGCCCCCATGTCGAGGGCTCCGTCCCTGGGTGCGGCCCAAGGCATCAGTTTCGCCACCGGCTCGTGCAAGGACTTTATCCACGCCGCGCGCCCAGACGGGGCTGCTCCGCTTGCGGCAGCCAGCGCTGCCAGCGCAGCCACGGGATCGGCCACCAGCGCCTTGGCTGTGGCGAAGTTGCGTCCGATGTGGCGCGCATCGTCGTGGATATGGACGAGGGATTGCTTCGGCACCGGAGCGGCCGGGAACGTATAGCCCTGTGTCGTCACCTCACCGAGACGCGTGCCCACCGCGAGGATCAGATCGGCGGCCGCGTAACGGTCGACCTGGACCTGCGGGATTTTGAAGCCGAGATGTCCGGCGTAGTTGGGGTGGGCGTTAGGGAAGTAATCCTGGCGCTTGAAACTCATGAGCACGGGGAGCTGCAGCTTTTCCGCCGCTGCCCGCAGAACCGCGCGGGCCTCGGGCCTGGCAAAGGCGCCACCCGGTATGAGGAGCGGCCGCTCTGCGCGTGCCAGCATGTCCGAGATTTCGGCAATGTCGGCCGGTGACGCCGCGCCCGCGCGCGGCACGGCGAGCGGCTCGATGACCGGCGACGCCGTGGAATCCTCCAGCATGTCTTCCGGCAGCACGATGACAACCGGCCCCGGCGTCGGCGCCTGGGCATCAACGAACGCGCGCGCAACCAGTTCCGGGATGCGATCGGCATCCTCTATGAGGTAGACGGCCTTTGCCATGTCCGAGAATGTCTTGGCGTAGTCCACCTCCTGGAACGAGCGCCGGCCGATCTCGCCGCGCGGCACCTGCCCGACCAGCAACACCAGCGGTACCGCGTCCTGCTCGGCGACATGCACGGCAATCGACGCATTCGTTGCACCGGGGCCGCGACTGACCATGACCACGCCCGGCTTTCCGCTGGCCTTGGCGTCGGCGACACCCATGAACCCGGCCCCGCCCTCATGGCGGCACACAATGGTCTCGATGGTATTGCGGTCATGCAAGGCGTCCAGCACCGCCAGATAGCTTTCGCCGGGCACACAGAACACGCGATCCACGGCGTGGGCGGCAAGGCAATCGACAAGCAGATCGGCG
>JBFWWW010000237.1:0-4687 GCA_050245975.1 Hyphomicrobiaceae bacterium | reverse complement strand
GTCACGGCACATTCCCCTGTCGCGGCAGTCGCGCTAGAGTGCGCCGGCCGCAATCAACTGTGGCTGGCGTGATCCGGTCCCGGGCCGCGCCGCCGAACACCCCTCGACACCCAGGAAACGCTCATGGCCAAGTCGCCGACTGCTGCCCAGATCAAGAAGCTGCGGTCCCGCCAGTGGTTCGACAACCCGCACAACGCCGACATGACCGCCATCTACCTCGAGCGGTACATGAATTTCGGCCTGACCCGCGAGGAGCTGCAGTCGGGCAAGCCGATCATCGGCATCGCGCAGTCGGGCTCCGACCTGTCGCCCTGCAACCGCCATCACCTGGTGCTGGCCGAGCGCATCCGCGAAGGCATCCGGGAAGCCGGCGGCATCGCCTTCGAATTTCCGGTGCATCCGATCCAGGAGACCGGCAAGCGGCCGAGCGCCACGCTTGACCGCAACCTCGCCTATCTCGGCCTCGTCGAGATCCTCTACGGCTACCCCATCGACGCCGTCGTGCTGACGACGGGCTGCGACAAGACCACGCCGTCGCAGCTCATGGCCGCCGCCACCGTCGACATCCCGGCCATCGTCCTGTCGGGCGGCCCGATGCTCAACGGCTGGTTCCGCGGCGAGCGCACCGGCTCGGGCACCATCGTCTGGAAGGCGCGCCAGATGCAGGCGGCGGGCGAGATCAACTACGAGCAGTTCGTCGAGCTGGTGGCGTCCTCCGCGCCCTCCGTCGGCCACTGCAACACGATGGGCACGGCCTCGACCATGAACTCGCTGGCCGAGGCGCTCGGCATGTCGCTGCCGGGCTGTGCCGCGCCGCCCGCCCCGCACAAGGAGCGCGCGCAGTACGCCTATCTGACCGGCAAGCGCATCGTCGAGATGGTGTGGGAGGACCTGCGGCCTTCCAAGATCATGACCCGCGAGGCGTTCGAGAACGTCATCGTCGTCAACTCCGCCATCGGCGGCTCGACCAACGCGCCGATCCACTTCAACGCCATCGCGCGCCACATCGGCGTCAAGCTCGACAACGACGACTGGGAGAAGATCGGCTATGCCATTCCGCTGCTCGTCGATATGCAGCCCGCGGGCCGCTACCTCGGCGAGGAGTACCATCGCGCCGGCGGTGTTCCCGGTGTCGTCAACGAGCTGATGAAGGCCGGCAAGATCCACAAGGACGCGCTGACCGTGAACGGCAGGTCCATCGGCGAGAACTGTGCCGACCGTCCCGTCTCCGATCACGACGTCATCCGCTCCTACAAGAAGCCGCTCAAGGAAAAGGCGGGCTTCCTCAACCTCAAGGGCAACCTGTTCGACAGCGCCATCATGAAGACCGGCGTGATCTCGGACGAGTTCCGCAAGCGCTACCTCGAGAACCCGAAGGACCCCAACGCCTTCGAGGGCCGCGCCATCGTCTTCGACGGCCCGGAGGACTATCACAAGCGCATCGACGACCCCGCGCTCAAGATCGACGCCTCCTGCCTGCTCTTCATGCGCGGCACGGGTCCGGTCGGGTATCCGGGCGCGGCCGAGGTGGTGAACATGCGGCCGCCGGATTACCTCATCAAGAAGGGCATCACCTCGCTGCCGTGCATCGGCGACGGCCGCCAGTCGGGCACGTCCGGCTCGCCCTCGATCCTCAACGCCTCGCCCGAGGCGGCGACCGGCGGCGGCCTTGCCATCCTCAAGACCGGCGACCGCGTGCGCATCGATCTCAACAAGCGCACGGCCGACATCCTCATCTCGAAGGAGGAATTCGACAAGCGCCGCGCCGCGCTGCAGGGCCATGGCGGCTACAAGTATCCCGACCACCAGACGCCGTGGCAGGAGATCCAGCGCGGCCTCGTCGACGAGCTGTCGAACGGCATGGTCCTGAAGCCGGCGGTCAAGTACCAGAAGATCGCCAAGACCAAGGGCATTCCGCGCGACAATCACTGACCGGGGCACTGACGCCCTCCCTGTCGTCCCGGCCGGGGCATCCCTGTCATCCCGGCCGGGGGCCCTCCCCACTGTCATCCCCGCCGAAGCGCAGCGGAGAGCGGGGACCCAGGGACCACAGGCACGCCTCGCTCGTGAGCTGGGTCCCGGATGGCCGCTGCGCGGCCTCCGGGATGACAGGTGGGGAGCGCGCGAAATTCCGGGATGACGGGAGGACGATACAGCCGAGAACAGCGGGCAGCCTGCGCTCAGCCTGAACCCGATAGGCTCCCGTGGCCGGCCCCTTTTTTGAGCGCGGCCAGCGCGTCCGGCGTATCGACGTCGGTCAGCACGGCATCGCTCGTCATGGCGAGCTCGACCACGTCGGCCGCATGTGCCGCCATGATCTGGCGGCCGCCCCGGTCACCCTTGAGCCGGGCCAGCTCGGGCAGGAACCGCGCCGCCCACAGCACCGGGTTGCCGCGCTGGCCCTCGAACGTCGGCACGATGATCGCCCGCCCTTTTGCCGGATCGAACGCGTCGATCAGCCGGTCGATCTCGGCCCCCGTCACCCGCGGCATGTCGCCGAGCGCCACCAGCACGCCGTCGGCGTCGGGCGGCACCGCGGCGAGGCCCGTCGCCAGCGAGCCCGCCAGACCGTCCGCATAGTCGGGGTTGTGCACGAATGCCGCGCGCAGGCCCGCCAGCGCCGCACGCACGTCCTCGGACTGGTGGCCTGTCACGACCGTGACCGCCCGGCAGCGCGACGCGATCACGGCCTCGGCGGCGATGCGCACGATGGGCCGGCCGCCGAGCGCCTCCAGCAGCTTGTTGCGCGGCCCCATGCGCGAGGACCGTCCGGCGGCCAGCAACAGGCCATGGATATGCGGCGCAGGGGTCATAAGCCAATCATCGGCAGTTGCGATCGGGTGACCATAGCATGCGCGCGTGCACAGAGGCTCCCTTGCGGCGCAATTGCCGTTGGTGAAGAATGACGCCGACGAAGAGCCGGACCCTACCGGCCGGATCGGGAGGACAGCATGGCCGAAGCCGGCAAGCTCAGGGTCCGCGTCGATCGCGACCGCTGTCAGGGACACAACCGCTGCAAGGCGCTCGCGCCCGAGCTCTTCGAGCTCGACGACTACGGCAACTCGCGCGAGATCGGCGACGGCACCGTTCCCCCCGGCCTCGAGCAGAAGGCCTATCTCGCCAAATCGAACTGCCCGGAATTCGCGGTCGAAATCGAGGAGGAGGGGACATGAGCCGGCGTCCGCCCGTCGAGGACTGGGCCACCGACTTCGATCATCTCGATGCGCGCTGGGTGGCCGATCCGTTTCCCATCTGGGACGATCTGCGCAAGCGCTGCCCGATCGCCCACACGGACCGCTTCATGGGCGTCTATTTCCCGGCCCGCTACGACGACGTGCGCGCCGTCGCCTACGACCCGGAGCATTTCTCCTCGCGCCGCATCATCGTGCGCGAGACGCCGCCGCCGCGGCTGCCCGCCCCGCCCATCACGTCGGATCCGCCCGAGCACCGCCCGGCGCGCATGGTGCTGCTGCCGGCCTTCACCCCCGACGCGGTGAAGAAGCACGAGGCGCGCGCCCGCGCGCTCTGCAACGAGCTGATCGACAGGTTCATCGCCCGCGGACGCGCCGATGCGGCGCTCGAATACAGCCAGCACATCCCCGTGCGCGTCATCGCCCGCATGCTCGGCGTGCCGGAGGACGACGGCGACCAGTTCCGCGACTGGATCCACCTGACGCTCGAAGCCGGCATCACCGATCCCCAGGCCGTGATCCGCGCCTTCACGGAGATGACGCAGTACTTCATGCGCCACGTCGCCGAGCGCAAGGTACAGCCCGCCGATGACCTCATCAGCTACCTGCTCGCCGCGCGCTATGACGGCAAGCCGGTCTCGGAGGAGGACCTGATCGGCATGCTGCGGCTGCTGCTCATCGCCGGCATCGACACCACATGGAGCGCCATCGGTTCCTGCCTGTGGCACCTGGCGCGCACGCCGGAGGATCGCCGCCGCCTCGCCGCCGAGCCCCACCTCATGCCGACCGCCATCGAGGAATTCCTGCGCGCCTATGCGCCCGTCACGATGGCGCGCGAGGTGGCCAAGGAGACGGAGATCAACGGCTGCGTCTTCAAGCCCGGCGAGATGGTGCTGCTGTCCTTCCCGGCGGCCAACCGCGATCCGGACATGTTCCCGGATGCGGACAAGGTCATCATCGACCGGGCCGAGAACCGGCACGCCGCCTTCGGCCTCGGCATCCACCGCTGCGTCGGCTCCAACCTCGCGCGCATGGAAATGACGGTCGCGGTGGAGGAATTCCTCAAGCGCATCCCCGACTTCCGCCTCGACGGCGAGGTGACGTGGTCGGAAGGCACCGTGCGCGGTCCCCGCCGGCTCCCCATCGCCTTCGATTGAATCCCGGCCGTTCGCGGCAAGGCGGGGCGCACGGACGCGCACTCCCGCCCGCAAACGCTTTCTTGACGCCGTCGCATCGGCGGCGGTAGATCATATAGATAATATGGTCATCGTACAAATTTGCGCCGGTGCAACGGCGCGTCGGAGGAAACCGCCATGTCGAGACAACCCCTTGATCGTCGAGCTCTTTTGCGGACTGCCGGTGCCCTTTCGGTCGGCGCGGCGCTGGCGCCGGCCCTGATCGGCCGGGCCCAGGCGGCGACGCTGAAGATGCGCGCTTCGTCCTCGCTGCCCAACGATCCGCGGTTCGCCAACGGCCGCGTCTACTACGACAATCTG
>JBFWWW010000236.1:0-4758 GCA_050245975.1 Hyphomicrobiaceae bacterium | reverse complement strand
CTCGCCCAGATCGACGTCGCCGCCGTGGCCGCGCACGATGTCGCGCGCGATGGCCAGCCCGAGGCCCGAGTTTCCCATGTCCTGGTTCCGGGCATGGTCGAGGCGGTAGAACGGCCGGAAGACGTTGTCGCGCTCGTCCAGCGGAATGCCGGGGCCATCGTCCTCGACCTCGATGCGAAGCCAGCCGCCTTCGGCTGCGGCCTTGATCACCACATTGTCGCCGAACCGCGCTGCGTTGGTCACAAGATTGGTGATGGCGCGCTTGAAGGCCTGTCGCTTCAGCGGCAGCACGAGGTCGCGGCGTTCCGAGCCGAGAGCGACCTCCAGCGGCGCGCCGTAGTGCTCGGCCTCTTCCTCGATCTCGCGCAGCAGCTCCGGCACGTTGGTCGGGCTCGCCTCCTCGCCGCCGTCGCCCTTGGCGAAAGCGAGGTAGTCCTCGAGCATATGCTGCATCTCGTTGACGTCGGTCTCGAGAGCCTTGATCTCCGGTCCGTCGCCGAGCAGCGCCAGTTCCAGCTTGAAGCGCGTCAGCACCGTGCGCAGGTCGTGGCTGACGCCGGCCAGCATGGTCGTGCGCTGCTCCACGTGCTGCTTGATGCGTTCGCGCATTTCGATGAACGAATGCGCCGCCTGCCGCACCTCCCGCGCGCCGCGCGGTCGAAAGTCGGATGGGACGGGCCGTCCCTTGCCGAAGGCTTCCGCGGCCTCCGCAAGGCGCAGTACCGGCCTGATCTGGTTGCGCAGGAACAGGATCGCCACCGTCAGCAGGATGACCGAGGTGCCGACCATCCACAGCAGGAAGATATGCGAGTTGGAGGCATACATCTGCCCGCGCTGGGCGACGATGCGCAGCACCGCCTGATCCAGCTTGATCCGGATTTCGACGAGACGCGACTGGCCGACGGTGTCGATCCAGAACGGCTTCTTGACCTGAGCCCTGATTTCTTCCGACAGCGCCCGGTCCAGCAGGCCGAAGAACGGTTTCGGACGCGCGACCGGCAGATCGCCCGGCGGCATGACCTGCAACGAGCTCAATCCGAACTTGTCCTGCGCGAGGCTGACGAGGCTCGCATAGTCGTCGTCGAGCGGATAGCGCTCGAAAATTTCCACCAGCGCGGCGATGTCGCGGGCCGTCGTCTCCGACAGGCGGCGCGTCACCTGGTTCCAGTGCCGCTCCATGAAGGTGAAGGCGACGACGCTTTCGAGCAGGACGATCGGCGCGATGATGATGATGAGCGCGCGCGCGTAGAGTCCCTTCGGCGCCAGCTCCGACAGCAGCGTCGAAAACCGGAGCCAGCCGGTTTTCAGCCATTCCCGCCCCGAAACGGCGGCGCGCGGCAGATTGTCGTCAGCGGCCGCCATGGCGTCGACGGAACTCCTTGCGGTCCTAGTCCGTGTAGAGGATGTAGCCTTTGCCGCGCACCGTCTGGAGATACACCGGGTTGGCGGGGTCGTTCTCGATCTTTCGACGCAAACGGTTGATCTGCACGTCGATGGCACGCTCGCTGCCGGTGGTATCGTCCGGCGACAGCTCGTGGCGGGCGATCGGATTGCCGGGCCGCTGCGCGAAAAGCCGCAGCAGGTCGCGCTCACGCTCCGTCAGCTTGATCGTTTCCTCGCCGCGCTTCAGCTCGCCGCGCGCGACATGGAACACGAAATCGCCCATGCGTACCTCCTCGCGGGGACCCGAATTGTCGCGGCCGCGTTTGAGAATGTTCTGCAGCCGCAGCAGCAGCTCGCGCGGCTCGAACGGCTTGGCGATATAGTCGTCGACGCCGATTTCCAAGCCCTCGATGCGCTGGTCCGTCTCGGCGCGGGCCGTCAGCATGCAGATCGGCACCTGCGCGCTCTCCTTCAGATGCCGGGCGAAGTCGAGCCCGCTTTCGCCGGGCATCATGACGTCGAGGATGACGAGGTCGAAGGCCAGCCCGCGCATCGAAGCGCGCGCGGTGGCAACGTTGGGCGCTGCCGTGACGCGAAACCCGTGCTCGCTCAGATAGCGCGCGAGCAGGTCGCGGATCCGCTGGTCGTCGTCGACGACAAGCACGTGCGGCGCATTGTCCGGCGGGCACTCTCGCGTTGCCTGCAGCGTGACGGAAGCCTTGGCGCCCATGACGTCTCCCGTAGCCCGGATGAACTCAAACGCCCGTATCGGGCAGCAGCACCTTCACCTGCGCACGCTCGTCTTCCGAAATCATGGCGAACAGAAAGCGTCGCACCGCCGCATCCGTATCGTGCCCTGCAGCCGCCAGCGCCGCATTGACGCGTTTCGCCTGCAGAGCGACAAGCCGCCGCGCCAGCAGCGTACCGCGCTCCGTGGGAAACAACAGCCGTTCGCGGCGGTCCTGGTCCCCCGCTCTCTGCGTGATCCAGCCGTCATCGACAAGCTGCTTCAGAACCCGTGCAAGGCTCTGCTTCGTGATTTTGAGAATGCCGAGCAGATCGGCGACGCGCAAGCCCGGGTGCCGGTTCACGAAATGCAGCACGCGATGATGCGCGCGTCCGAAGCCAAACTCCCCCAGCATCGCATCGGCGTCGCCGGTGAAGTCGCGGTAGGCAAAGAACAGGAGCTCGATGAAGGCGGTGGCGTCGCGGGTTTCAAGGTCGTCGCGGCCGGCGGGCCCGCCGGGACTGGCCGCGGGCTCGGGACGCAAGGTCGGCGCCTCGGGATTTATGTCAGCCATATTGACTTATTTGGAGCCGATCGCTACCCGTGGCAAGTCATTTGTGCAAGGATTGCCTAGAACCTAAGGCAGCCGCCGGCGCTCGCTGACGCCGGGCCCACGCACCCGGTTTCCGGACCCGTCCCATAGGCCTCAGAAGGCCATAAAGGGGCCCGTAGGCCGCATGCCGCCATGGCCCGACAGCCCCCTCCGGCGGAATAAGACGCACCCGGAACGACCGCCAAGGAGAACCAATATGGCCGCTGCCTCTGCCCCCTATCACGACCGCGATGGATTCATCTGGTACGACGGCAAGCTCGTCCCCTGGCGCGAGGCAAACCTGCACGTGCTGAGTCACGGTCTGCACTACGCGAGCGCTGTCTTCGAGGGCGAGCGGGCTTATGGCGGCGAGATCTTCAAGCTGCGCGAGCACACCGACCGACTTCTCGCCGGTGCGCGCACGATGGACTTCGAGATTCCCTACAGCGCCGACGAGATCGACCAGGCCTGCCGCGATACGGTGAAAGCCAACAAGCTCGTCGACTGCTACGTGCGGCCGATCGCCTGGCGCGGCAGCGAAATGATGGGCGTGTCGGCGCAGGCCACCAAGATCCACCTGGCCGTCTCTGCCTGGGACTGGGGCTCCTACTTCCCCATCGAGCAACGGCTCAAGGGCATCCGCATCACCTTTGCCCAGTACCGGCGCCCGGACCCGGCGACCGCGCCGGCCAAGACCAAGGCGGCCGGCCTCTACATGATCTGCACGCTGGAGAAGCATCGCGCCGAGAAGGCCGGCTATGCCGACGCGCTGATGCTCGATTGGCGCGGCCGCGTCGCCGAGTGCACCGGCGCCAACATCTTCTTCGTCAAGGACGGCGTGCTGCACTCCCCGACGCCGGACTGCTTCCTCGACGGCATCACGCGCCGCACGGTGATCGGGCTTGCCAAGGCGCGCGGCTACGACGTGGTCGAGCGGACCATCATGCCGGACGAGCTCGGATCGTTCTCCGAGTGCTTCATCGTCGGCACCGCGGCCGAGGTGACGCCGGTCTCCGAGATCGGCCCCCACAAGTACACGCCGGGCAAAATCTCCGAGACGCTGCTTAACGATTACATGGCAGCCGTTCAGCCGAAGAAAGCCGCGGCGGAATAAACCATGCGCGGCGGCTTGCGCCGCTGCCGCATTGCCCCGCCGTTGCAATGAGAGCACACTGCGGCCGCTGCCCGCCGACAGAAGGGCAGCGGCCGGTTGTCCGGCCCCTCAAAAAGGGAAAGACTCGCATCTCGGTGCGAGACGGCCCGGCGAGGATGCCCATGCCAGCGGTGCTGAAGCCTGTATCTGGATCTTTCGCGCTGCTGCTGGCGGCGATGATGCTGCTGGGCTCGATCCCTGCCGCCACCGCGCAGCAGGCCGCCTCCGAGCCCCAGCGCAAGTGCCAGACGGTCCGCACCTGCAATTTCGCCCGCGGCGGCTCCTACCGCGGCTGCCTGTCGTCCTACACCTGCCGCATCTGCCAATTCGTGACGACACGCTGCCATTTCGCCGGCCACACACGCTGCCAGGAGCTGCGCTGCACCTGGGGCGGCTGACGTCGCCGGCTGCGGCTATGGCCTGCCCTACCAGTTTTTGAACGGCGTCTCGGCGACCGGGCTGACCGGCGGTTTGCCGCCGAGATAGGCGATCAGGTTGTCCACCACCATCTGCCCCATCCCGTCGCGGGTGTGAACCGATGCCGAGCCCACATGCGGCAGCAGGACGGCGTTGTCGAGGGTCAGCAGGTCCGGATTGAGGTCCGGCTCCTTCCAGTACACATCGAGGCCCGCGGCCAGGATCGTGCGCTTGCGCAGGGCATCGATCAGCGCCGGCTCGTCGATGACGCTGCCGCGCGCCAGATTGACGACGATGCCCCTTGGACCCAGCGCCTCCAGCACGGACGCGTTGATCATGTTCTGCGTCGCGGCGCCGCCCGGCGTGATGACGATCAGCGTGTCGACGTCGCGCGCCATCGCGACGATGCTGTCGTAGTAGCGATAGGACACGTCCGCCTGCCGGCGGCGGGCGAAGTAGCTGATCGGGAGGCCGAACGCTTCGCAG
>JBFWWW010000235.1:0-4803 GCA_050245975.1 Hyphomicrobiaceae bacterium | reverse complement strand
GACAGCGAAATCCAGCTCACGGCCATCGAAAGCCGCATGTCCCAGCTGGCGGTACAGGAAAAACAGGTGCGCGCCTCCCTGCAGCAGCGGCACGGGTCCATCTCCATGCTGCTCGCGGCCATGCAGCGCATCGGCCGCAACCCGCCGCCGGTCATGATCACGCAGCGCGAGGACGCGCTGGCGATGGTGCGCAGTGCCATGTTGCTGGCCGACGCGTTCCCGCAGCTCTCGGGCCAGGCCGTCGCGCTGTCGACGCAGCTCAACGACCTCATCCGCGTGATGACCGAAAGCCGCGCCGAAGGCGAGAAGCTCAAGGCGGAGACGGCACGGCTCAGCGAGGCGCAGACGCGGCTTGCCACGCTGATGGAAACCAAGCGCCGGTCCCTCGACGACCGCCAGCATGAGCTGACGCAGGTTCGTGCAGCGGCCGATGAAATCGCGCGCAGCGCCGCCGATCTCGGCGATTTGATTGCCAAGCTCGACAAAACAGTTGCCGAGAAAACCGGTCTCGGCGCCTATGAGAACAGCATCGCCAAGGAACCGCCCGCCGACGCCGAGCCGAAGGACGTCGCGGCCGCAGGTCCCGACAAGGCCGGTGAAAAGAGCGCGGAAAAGACGGACGAGCAACACGTGTCGGTCGTGCTGGCGCCATCGGGCGACAAGCTTGCCATGCTGACACCCGGCCGTATCAAGCCGGCGATCGCCTTCGCGCAGGCCAAGGGCCTGCTGTCGCTGCCCGCGCAGGGCCGCCGCGTGCTGGCGTTCGGCGACAAGACGCAGTACGGCAGCCAGTCGAAAGGCGTGATCCTCGAAACCCGCCAGGCCGCGCAGGTGATCTCGCCATGCGACGGCTGGGTCGTATACGCCGACGCGTTCCGCAGCTACGGCCAGCTCTTGATCATCAACGGCGGTGGCGGATATCATGTGCTCCTGGCAGGTATGTCCCGCATCGACGTGCAGCTGGGCCAGTTCGTGCTCGCAGGCGAACCGGTGGGCGCCATGAGCGCCGCGGGCCAAGCCGATCGGACCAAGCCACAAACCAATTCTCCCGTCCTCTACGTAGAGTTCCGCAAGGATGGGCGACCGATAGACCCCGACCCCTGGTGGGCCGCCGGAACTCGAAAGGTGCAAGGATGACGCGCAAACCGGAATTTGCGTTCTGGGCCTTCATGACGATGGCCGGCCTGGCGGCCGCCACCACGGTGTTCAACGTGACGCGGACGTGGTCCGCCACATCTCCCAACTCGGAGATCTACCGGCAGCTCGACCTGTTCGGCGACGTCCTCGAACGCGTGCGCAACGACTACGTCGACAAGCCGGACGATGCGATGCTGATCGACAATGCCATCAACGGCATGCTGGCCGCGCTCGATCCGCACTCCGCCTATCTCAACCCGAAGAACTTCCGCGACATGCAGGTGCAGACGCGCGGCGAGTTCGGCGGCCTCGGCATCGAGGTGACGATGGAGAACGGCATCGTCAAGGTCGTCTCGCCCATCGACGACACGCCGGCGGCCAAGGCCGGCCTGCAGGCCAACGACCTGATCACGCAGCTCGACGGCGAGCAGATCGTCGGCCTGACGCTGGAGCAGGCGGTGGAGAAAATGCGCGGCCCCGTCAACACGCCGATCACGCTGACGATCGTGCGCAAGGGCCGCGACGATCCCTTCGACGTCAAGGTCACGCGCGACGTGATCCGCATCAACGCGGTGAAGTCGCGGTTCGAAGGCGATGTGATCTACGTCAAGATCTCGACCTTCAACGAGCAGACGCACGCCAACCTGGTGAAGCAGATCGACGCGCTGAAGAAGACGGCCACCAAGGGCGTCAAGGGCTACGTGCTCGACCTGCGCAACAACCCGGGCGGCCTGCTCGACCAGGCCATCGCCGTCTCGGACGACTTCCTGGAGCGCGGCGCCATCGTGCTGACGAAGGGCCGCAACCTCGAAGAGACGCAGCGCGCCAATGCGCGGCCCGGCGACATCACCGACGGCAAGCCCGTGATCGTGCTCATCAACGGCGGCTCGGCGTCGGCGTCCGAGATCGTGGCCGGCGCCTTGCAGGACCAGAAGCGGGCGACCGTCATCGGCACGCGCTCGTTCGGCAAGGGATCGGTGCAGACCATCATCCCGCTGGGCCAGAACGGCGCCATCCGCCTGACCACGGCGCGCTACTACACGCCGTCCGGCCGCTCGATCCAGGCCAAGGGCATCGATCCCGACACGGTGGTGGAGCAGGAGCTGCCGCCCGAGCTCAAGGCCAAGCTCGGCGCGGAACGGCCGCGTGGCGAGGCGAGCCTGCGCGGCCACCTCAAGAACGACGGCATCAAGAAGGAAGAGTCGGGCTCGTCGGCCTACGTGCCGAAGGAGCCGGAGAAGGACGTCCAGCTCCAGTACGCGCTGAAGCTGGCGCGCGGCGAGGCGGTGACGCCGCCGAAGCCCGCTGCCGAACCGAAGGACGAGGCGCCAGCCAAGAGCGACGCCCCGGCCAAGGACGAAGCGCCGGCCAAGCAGTAAGCCGGGCGTCCGGATCGACAGGAAGGTTGGGCGCCGCAGGGCGCCCAACCCGTTTCAGGAGGTCGCAATGCTGCCCTACCGCCCCTGCGTCGGCATCATGGTGATCAACCGGGCCGGGCTGATCTGGGTCGGCCGCCGCGCCGACGGCAAGACCCAGGACGAGGGACACGGCGACTGGTGGCAGATGCCGCAGGGCGGCATCGACGAGGGCGAGGACCCGGCGCGCGCGGCGCTGCGCGAGCTCGACGAGGAGACCGCCATCCGCTCGGTATCGATCATCGGCGAGTCCAGGGACTGGCTGACCTACGATCTGCCCGCACACCTCGTGGGCGTGGCCTGGAAGGGCCGCTATCAGGGACAGCGCCAGAAATGGTTCGCGATGCGCTTCACCGGCGAGGACAGCGAGATCGACATCAATCCGCGCCCGGGCCACGAGCGCGAGTTCACGATCTGGCGGTGGGCGCCGCTCGACAGCCTGCTGCCGGCCGTCATCCCCTTCAAGCGCAAGGTCTATACCGAGATCGTGCGCGAGTTCGGGCCGCTGGCCACCCCGCTCTAGGCCGGCCCTTTCGCAACCGCTTACCAGGCCGCGCGGCGGGGCTGGCCAAGCCGCGCCTGAATCAGCCATCATGGCCGGATGCCCGCCGCCACCGCACAACCGGACCGAAACCTGCTGCCCTACCGCCCGTGCGTCGGCATCATGCTGATCAACGGCGACGGCCTGGTCTGGGTCGGCCGGCGGCTGCCGAAATGGTTCGGCGATCGCTCCGCGCATATCTGGCAGATGCCGCAGGGCGGCATCTCGGGCGGCGAGCAGCCCCGCGCGGCGGCGCTGCGCGAACTCGAGGAAGAGACCGCCGTCAGCACCGTGTCGGTCCTGGCCGAAGCGTCCGACTGGCTGACGTACGAGCTGCCCGATCACCTGCTCGGCGTAGCGCTCAAGGGGCGCTACCGCGGCCAGCGGCAGAAGTGGTTCGCGATGCGCTTCACGGGCGAGGACGCCGAGATCGACATCAGCGGCCGCGGCCACAAGGCCGAATTCGATGCCTGGCGGTGGACGCCGATGGCGGAGCTGCCGGCACTCGCCATTCCCTTCAAGCGGCCGGTCTACGAAGCGCTGGTGCGGGAATTCGGGCACCTCGTCCAGGCAGGTCAGCCGGGCTGACGGGCCAGGAACTCGAGCACGTGACCGTGGAACGAGGCCGGGTCCTCCAGCGCGAGCTGGTGCGACACGGCGGGCATGACCACGAGCTCCGAACCGTTGATGGTCTCGTGGATGACCTGGGCCACGGCCGGCGGCATGGACGGGTCCTCGGCGCCGACGATGACGCGGGTCGGCGTCGTGATGGTCTTCAGCTGCTCCGTGACGTCGAGGCCGCCGATGGCGTGGCACCAGCCGATGTAGCCGTCGGGCGGCGTGTCCGCGATCATCGCGGACAGGCGCGCGACGAGGTCGGGGCGCGCCGCCCGGTTGGCGGCGGTGATCCACCGGTCCATGGCCGGCCCCACCTGCGAGGCCATGCCGCCCTTGCGCACGACACCGACGCGGTCGCTCCACATGGGCCGCATCTCGGGCGGGATGCGGCTCGTCGTCGAGACGAGGACAAGGCTCGAAACGCGGTCGGGATGCAGCACGCCGAGGTATTGCCCGACCATGCCGCCCATCGACAGGCCGACGAAGGCCGCGCGCGCGATGCCGAGATGGTCCATCAGGCCCGTCACGTCCGCGCAGAGCATGGGGAAATCGTAGGGCGTTGCCGGCGCATCCGACCGGCCGTGCCCGCGCGCGTCGAAGCGGATGACGCGGTAGCGCGGCGCCAGCGCGGCGGTCAGCTCGTCCCAGAAACCGAGCCGGGTGGCGAGCGGGTGGTGCAGCACGACCGGCGCACCCGACGCCGCGCCGCTGACGTCGTAGTTGAGCGAAATCCCGTTGATCGTTGCCAACATCGACGCCTCCAGCCCGTTCTTCCCGTGTCCTGCAGTCTCAGTGCGTCGCGGAGTTGTTGTCCGCGGACGACGGCGGCGGCGCCTTGTGACCGTGCGACCCCTCGGCGATGCGATCCGACAGCGCGAGCAGGACGCTCGATACGACGAAGACGATGTGGATGACGACATACCAGAAGAGCTCGCGATCGGTGGCCGACTTGACCTCCATGAACTGCTTCAGGAGCTGGATGGCCGAAATGGCGACGATCGAGGAGAGCAGCTTCAGCTTCAGCGCCGTGAAGTCGATCGTCCCCATCCACTCGGGCCAGTCCTTGTGGTTGGCGTGATCGATCTTGGAGAC
>JBFWWW010000234.1:0-4879 GCA_050245975.1 Hyphomicrobiaceae bacterium | reverse complement strand
ACCTTGACCGCCGGCCGCTGCGGTGCATGCTGGCGCCGGACACACCCAAACCGGCACGCCAATCGGGGAGACGCGCATCATGGATCTCGGCATCAAGGGCAGGACCGCGCTCGTGTGCGCCGCGTCGAAAGGGCTCGGCAAGGGCTGCGCGATGGCGCTGGCACGCGAGGGCGTCGATGTCGTCGTCTCCGCGCGCGGACGCGATGCGCTCGAAGCCACGGCCGAGGAGATCCGCAAGGCGACGGGCGTGAAGGTGACGGCCGTCGCCGCCGACGTCACCACGGCCGACGGCCGCGCCGCGCTGCTCGCCGCCTGTCCGAAGCCCGACATCCTCGTCAACAACGCGGGCGGTCCGCCGCCCGGCGACTTCAAGGACTTCTCGCTCGACGACTGGCGCAAGGCGGTGGAGGGCAACATGCTCACGCCCATCGCGCTCATCCAGGCCACCGCCTACGGCATGATGGAGCGCGGCTTCGGCCGCATCGTCAACATCACCTCGGCCTCGATCAAGAACCCGATCCCCAGCCTCGAGATGTCGAACGGCGCCCGCCTCGGGCTCACCGGCGCGGTCGCCGTGCTGGCGCGCAAGGCCTCGCGGCGCAACGTGACGATCAACGGCATCCTGCCAGGCCCCTTCGAGACCGACCGCCTGCGCGCGACGTCCGTGAAGATGGCCGAGACGCGCAAGGTGCCGATCGCCGAGATCGATGCGGAGCGCAAGGCCGTCGTGCCCGCCGGCCGCTTCGGCACCACCGACGAGTTCGGCGCCACCGTCGCGTTCCTGTGCTCGGTGCACGCCGGCTACATCACCGGGCAGAACATCCTCATCGACGGCGGCGGCTATCCCGGCCCGCTGTGAGGGCGGCGCTCAGGGCAACGCCATCGCTGGCGGCGCGATGACGAACCCGCGCGCCGTCAGTTGAACTTGAAGTTGAGGCGCGCCAGCACGGCCTGGATGTCCGACTTGCCGTCGACGTTGCAGTTCGAGCAGGACTGCGGCCCCTGCGTCAGCCAGTGCCTGTCGACATCGATGCTGGTGAAATTGTACTCCAGCCCCAGCGACAGCGATGACATGAAGGCGTATTCCCAGCCGCCGCCGAGCGTCCAGCCGTCATGCCAGCCGCTCGAGGACCCGTGGTTTCCGAGCCCCGGGTGATCGATGGAGAACTCCACGTTCGCGGTGGCCCAGCCGCCTTTGACGTAGAACAGCGACCGGTTCATGGCCCAGCCGAGGCGGCCGGTCACGGCGACCGTCTGGTCGATCTTGCTGCTCCAGTTCTCGCCCAGAAGGAGACGGGTCTTTTCAAGGTCCATTCCGGACCAGGAGATTTCGATGCCGGCAACCACGTTGCCGAATTGATGCTGCAGGCCAACCTGGCCGCCGCCGATGAACCCTTTGTCCGACTGATCGAGGGTCGCGAGAGGGGCGAGCTGGCGCGCTGTCCAGTCCGTGTCGGACTGGACGCCTCCGCCGTGCACGCCGATATAGAAGCCGGACCAATTGTAGGTGCCGTCGGCGGCGGAGGCCCCCGCGATACCGGCGACCAGGAACGCAGCCGCACCCGCGGCGCTCAATAGGACCTGACGCAGTTTGCCCATAATGCTCCACCTCGCCCGAACCACCCCGTGACTGCGAAACGATCCTGTGCCGCCCGTCCTGGCAAGGGCGGATCGCCGGGTTTTGCTGAGATTGTCGGTATGCGTTGCGCTTTGGGCACGCCGGACCGTGGTGCAGGCGACCGCACGTGATCCGCGGGGCGGCCGGGATAATTGGCGCCTGCCGCACGCGCATTCGGTCGCGGGCGTGGCTTTGGTGCACTTGTGCCACACCCGGCCCGGCCCTAAAGGCCGAACGTTGCCCGCAGGCCGGGCACCGATACAGGAGGCACACGATGACCAGGACACTGACGGCGGTGGCGCTCGGCGCTGCCGCGCTTTTCGCGCTCGCTCCGATCCACCCGGCGGAAGCCGCCAAGGGCGGCGCCTGCAAGACGCACTACGGCAAGGGCTGGGCGCCGACGCTGGAGATGGCGAAATTCCAGTCCTGGGAGATCACCGCGCAGGTGACCGGCAACTGGCCGATCCAGACCGAGAAATTCAAGAACGAGCGCTACAACTGCAAGGCCGACGGCAGCGGGTACACCTGCCATTCGAAAATCGACGTCTGCAAGAACTGACATCAGGGCTGCGGCGGACAACGCACAAAGGCCGGAGCATGCGCTCCGGCCTTTGTCGTATCCGGATGCGGGGCCGGAGCGTTCGCTCCGGCCTTTGTCGTATCCGTCGGCCCGGAGGAAAGCCGGGAGCCTTTACTGGTCCTCGTCGTGCTTGGCGCCGCTGCCCATCTCCTTGAGGCGGGCCAGCACGCGCGCCTGCTCCTCGGCCTCGGTCTCCTCGTGCGCTTCGGCGGCGCGCGGCGCGATGATCTCCGCCGTCGGCTGCGGTCCGAGGCCCGGCGGCTGCGTCGTCTCCGAGGTCGGCAGCAGCGTGCCGCCCTTGGCCAGGTCCTTCTGGTTCGCCTTGCGGTCCTTCTCGAGCCGCTTGGCCGCCTTCTTCACCTCGGTGTCGAGGTCGATCTGCGAGCACAGGCCGAGCGTCACCGGGTCCTGCGGCGTCAGGTTCGTCGAATTCCAGTGCGAGCGGTCGCGGATGGCGGTGATGGTCGGCTTCGTCGTGCCGACGAGCCGCATGATCTGGCTGTCCTTCATCTCGGGATGGTTGCGCAGCAGCCAGAGCACGGCGTTGGGCCGGTCGTGGCGGCGCGAGACCGGCGTGTAGCGCGGGCCCTTCTTGCTCTTCACCGGCGGGATGTCGACCTTGTGCTGGGCGAGGTGCAGCCGGTAGGCGGGGTCCTCCTCCGCCTGCTTGATCTCCTCGCGCGTGAGCTGGCCGTTCGAGATGGGGTCCATGCCTTTGATGCCCTGCGCCACGTCGCCGTCGGCGATGCCCTTCACCTCGAGGTGATGCAGGCCGCAGAACTCGGCGATCTGGTCGAATGACAGGGACGTGTTCTCGACGAGCCACACGGCCGTCGCTTTCGGCATCAGGGGTCTGGCTTCGGTCATAGGGGCTTTTCTCCTGACCGGGACGGAAACATCCGTTCAGGCCAAATCGTTGAAATGGGGATGGAATGAGGTGCAGGGCTTATATCGTAACTCCCGGCCAGGTTGCAACACGCCGGTCCTGCGGCGTTCCGGACCCGCCGGAACCGTGCCGAATCGCCGGTTCCCTGCCCCCTTTTGCGTTGTTGCAGTGCAAACCAAGCGGGGGTAAGCATGCGGTCCGTTGTGGCGCGACTCGGGGGTAGGTGAGGGCGCGCAGTGCAACATGGCCCGCTGGACAGCCTGCGTCGGGCGCACAGAAGGAAAGAACACGATGAACGTCCACGTCCGCCCGACCTACTACTTCGAGGACCTCGACATCGGCATGGAGGCGAGCCTGTCGCGCACCGTGAGCGAGGCCGACATCGTCTCCTTCGCCGAGGTGACCGGCGACAGGAACCCGGTCCATCTCGACGCCGAGTATGCCGCCCGCACGATGTTCAAGGAGCGCATCTCGCACGGCATGCTGACGGCGAGCTACATCTCCGCCGTCTTCGGCATGAAGATGCCGGGCCCCGGCGTCATCTACGTTTCGCAGACGCTCAATTTCCGCGCCCCGGTGAAGATCGGCGACACCGTCATCACCACCGTCCGCGTCATGGAGCTGATGCCCGCCAAGCGCCGCGTGCGCTTTGCCTGCACCTGCACGGTCGACGACAAGATCGTGCTCGAAGGCGAAGGCGTGCTGATGGTGCCGGCGCGGCCGAATACCTGATCGCGCGGCGCCCGATCGCGCGGCGCCGGATTCTGTTTGTGGACTTGACGGCGAGCCTGCCGGTGCGCCTTGCTCGTGCCGGCCCGCAGCATCGACCGTGACCCGCATGTACGTTCTCAACGGCTACGACCACGTCCCGCAGCAGGCGCGCGGCGCCGCGCTCGCCATCGGCAACTTCGACGGCGTGCACCGCGGTCATCAGGCGTTGCTGGCGGAGGTCCGCGTCATTGCGCGCGAGCTGCCGGGCCCCGCCGGCGTGATGATGTTCGAGCCGCACCCGCGCGCGTTCTTCCAGCCCGACCGGCCGCATTTCGAGCTGACGCCGCTGCGGCTGAAGCTCGGCCTGCTGGAGCGCTACGGCATGGATCTCGCCGCCGTGCTGACGTTCGATGCCGCGTTCGCCGGCCTGTCGGCGGAGGATTTCGTCGAGCGCGTGCTGGTCGCCGGCCTCGGCGTGCGCCACATCGTCATCGGCTACGACTTCCACTACGGCAAGGGCCGCGCCGGCAGCCCGGCGACGATGCAGGATGCCGGCCGGCGCTTCGGTTTCGGCGTCACCGTCGTCGCCCAGGTCGCGGAGGCCGGCGAGGTCTTCTCCTCGAGCCAGGTGCGCGCCGAGCTCGCCCAGGGCGACGTGCGCGGCGCGGCTGACATGCTCGGCCACTGGTGGCGCGTCGCGGGCGAGGTGGTCGGCGGCGCGCGGCGCGGCACCGGGCTCGGCTTTCCCACCGTCAACATCGTGCTGCCGCGCGGCGTCACGCTCGGTCACGGCATCTACGCCGCGCGCGTCTACGTGCACGGCAAGCGCCACCACGGCGCGGCCTACCTCGGCACGCGGCCGACGTTCGACAGCGGCCCGCCGGTGCTGGAGGTGTTCCTGTTCGACTTCGACGGCGACCTCTACGGGCGCGAGATCGAGGTCGAGTTCATCGCCTTCCTGCGCGGCGACCGCGCCTTCACGAACCCGGACGACCTCAAGGTGCAGATGGCGGCCGACTGCGACGCCGCGCGCGCCATCCTCGCCGCCGCCGACCGCGACGATCCCATGGCCCGCTTCGCCCCG
>JBFWWW010000233.1:0-4890 GCA_050245975.1 Hyphomicrobiaceae bacterium | reverse complement strand
TGTGCCGCGCGGCCGGCATCCAGCAGATCGATGCCGGGCCCAAGGGCGCGGTCATCGCCTTCCGCCGCAACACCTTCGCCAACCCGGCGGGGCTCATCGACACCATCCAGCGCTCGGGCGGGCGCATGCGCGTGCAGCCCGACCAGAAGGTGGTGTTCAAGGCGGAATGGGACCAGCCGGAAGAGCGGCTCGCAGGCGTGCGGGCGCTCGTCCATTCGCTGGGCGAGCTGGCCGCCAAGGTGCGCAAGGCCGCGGCATAGGTCAGCCGAGGGGGTCAGCCGAGGGGGTCAGCCGCCGGGATCAGCCGCGAGGCTCACCGCCGGAGGACCGGCGCAGGGCGACCAGCGCCTTGCGCACGAGCTTGCCGTTGGCGGTGCGCGGCAGGCCCGGAACGAGCGTGATCTCGCGCGGCACCTTGTAGGCGGCGAGCCGGTCGCTGCAGAAGGCCGTCACGTCGGACGGATCGAGCACCGCGCCCTCGCGCGGCACGAGGAACGCGCCGATCACGGAGACGTCGGCGCGCACCGGCACTTCCGTCACCGCCGCCTCGGCGACCTGCGGATGCTCGAGGAGAACCGCCTCCACCTCGAGCGGCGAAACGCGATAGCCCAGTGCCTTCATGATGTCGTTGGCGCGGCCGTGATGACTGACATAGCCGTCGGCGTCCATGACGCCCATGTCGCCGCCGACGAACCAGTCGCCGCGGAACACCTCGCGCTCCTCGTCGGGCCAGTTCCAGTAGCCGAGCATGAGCCCGGGGTCGGAGCGGTGGCAGGCGATCAGACCTTCGGTGCCGGGCGGCAGGGGCTCGGTCTCGTCGTTGTCGACCGGCAGGATGCGCACGGCGCGTCCGGGCTGGGGCCGGCCGATCGAGCCCGCCCGCGGCGGCGAGGACGGGCTGGAGGAGATGTAGGTCGACAGCTCGCTCATGCCGAAGGCTTCGTAGAGCGGCGTTCCGGTCTGTGCGAACCAGTCATCGAAGAGGCCGGCAGGCGGGCTCTCGCCGGCGATGAGCCCGTGACGGAGCGCGCCGAGGTCGGCATGCGTCGGCGCGGCGTACTTCAGGATCTGCCGGTAGAGGCTCGGCACGCCGGCGAAGATGGTCGCGCCGTGGCGGCGGATCAGGCCGGGCCACACGGCCGGCGACTTCTCGCCGATGTAGACGAGGCTCGTCGCGCCGCAGGCCCATGGATCGGTGAGGCCGACGCCCAGCGTGTACGTCCAGTTGAAGGCGCCGGCATGCAGCATGCGGTCGGCCGAGGTGAGGCCGTACCAGCCGTCATACATCGGCCGCCGTCCCCACGCCGCGCGGTGGGCGTGCAGCACGCCTTTCGGCCGCGACGTGGTGCCGGACGTGTAGATCAGATAGGCCGGGTCGTCGGCGGCGGTGTCGGCGTAGCCGGCGCGGTCGGGGAAGCGCAGCATCGCCGCCACGTCGTCGGGCGAGAAGACGCGCACGCCCGCGGGGATGTCGCCGGCCGGGAAGCCCGCCGCGAGCGCCAGCGCCGCCGCGCCGCTGTCGGCGAGCAGGAAGGCCGCCTCCGGCGCCGTGAGCTGCGTCGAAGCCGGAATGGGGACGAGCCCGGCGGCGATGGCGCCGAAAAAGAGCAGGGCATAGTCGCTCGTGTTCTCGAGACGGATGAGCAGCCGGTCGCCGCGTTTCAGTCCCGCACCAGCCAGCGCGGCCGCGGCGCGCAGGACCGCGTCCTCGATGGCCGCATAGGTCCACGTCTCGGCGGCTTCGGCGCCCTCGGGATCGGTGATGACGGCGAGCGCGAGCTTATCGGGCGTCGCCTGCGCCGCGCGGCCGATGACGTAGGCGGCCATGTTGAAGCGACGGGGCGGCAGCGGCCCCGAAAAGCCGGCGGCAGCGGCGGTCATGGCCGATCCTCCGCCCACCATGTGGAGAGGTCGAGCCCGGCCAGCGGCAGGCTCGCGGGATGTTTGAGGCGGCTCCAGTAGGCGACCCAGAGCTTCGGCAGGTAGAACAGCGGCACGACGTAGTCGCCCGACAGCAGCACGCGGTCGAAGGCGCGTACGGCGGAGGTGAAGTCCTCTTCGGTGGTGGCGGCGAGCATCGCCTCGATCATGGCGTCGATGGCGGGACTGCTCGCCCCGGCGTAGTTGAGCGAGCCATCGACGGCGGCGGCGCCGCTGCCCCAGCGGTTCCATTGCTCGTTGCCGGGCGAGAGCGAGGCGCTGTAGGACCACTGGATCATGTCGAAGTCGAACGATTTGAGGCGCGACCAGTATTGCGACGTGTCGACCTGGCGGATGCCGACGGCGATGCCGAGCCGGCCCAGCGTCTCGGCATAGGTCTGGATCAGCCGCTCCTGCGCGCGCGTCTGGGCGAGGAACTCGAAGGAGAACTGCGCGCCGGTCTTGCCGTTCACGAGCCGGCCGTTGTCGAGGACATAGCCGGCCTGGCGCAGCAGGGCGAATGCGGACTGCATGTTGGTGCGGTCGTACTGCGATCCGTCCGTGCGCGGGAAGGCGAACGTGCCGTCGAGGATGGCGGGCGTCACGGCGTCGGGATAGGGCGCGAGCAGGCCGCGTTCGCGAGCGTCGGCGGGCCGGCCATGGGACGACAGGGCCGAGCGCTCGAAGTAGCTCTGCGTGCGCCGGTAGAGCCCGTTGTAGAGATAGCGGTTGATGGCCTCGGCGTTGAACAGGAGGATCAGGGCGCGGCGGACGCGCGCATCCGCGAATGCGGCCCGGCGCGTGTTGAAGACGAGCCCCTGCATGCCGGCGGGCGTGCCGACCGCGAGCTCCTCGCGCTTCACGCGTCCGTCCGTAACGGCGGCAAAGCCGTAGCCGTCGGCCCAGCGCCCGGCGTCGTCCTCCTGCCTGAGGTCGATGCTGCCGGCCTTGAAGGCCTCGAACAGCGAAGCGGTGTCGCGGAAGAAGTCGAAGCGGATCTCATCGAAATTGTAGCGGCCGCGGGCCACCGGCAGATCGCGCGCCCACCAGTCCGGATTGCGGCGCAGGGTGAACGAGCGTCCCGGGTCGACCGCGGCGACCACGTAGGGTCCGCTGCCGACGGGCGGCTCGAGCGTCGTGCGCTCGAAGCTGTCGGCGTCGTACTTGTGGCGCGGCAGAACCGGCAGCAGCGCCATGATGAGCGGGATCTCGCGGTCGCCGGCGGCGGCGAAGGTGAAGCGGACGGTGGCGGCGTCCAGCGCTTCCGCCTTGGCGACCTTGCGGTAGTGCGAGCGGTGGAAGGGCCAGCCCTTGTCGCGCAGGATCTCGTAGGAGAAGAGCACGTCCGCGGCGGTGACGGGCTTGCCGTCGGAGAAGCGGGCGGCGGGGTTGAGGTGGAAGGTGATGGCGCTGCGGTCGTCGGGCATCTCGTAGCTCTCGGCCACGAGGCCGTAGAGCGAGAAGGGCTCGTCCGGGCTGCGCGCCATCAGGCCCTGGAACACGTACTCGCGCAGGTCGCCGGGCGTCACGCCCTTGATGATGAACGGGTTGAGGTTGTCGAAGTTGCCCTGCACGCCGAGCGTCAGGCGTCCGCCCTTGGGCGCGTCCGGGTTGACGTCGGAAAAGTGCGCAAGACCCGCCGCATGGCGCGGCGCGCCGTGCATCGAGAGCGCGGTGCGCGGCTTGGCGCCGGCCGTGCCCGGCAGGCACGCGAGGATCAGGAGGAGGAGAACCAGCCGCATTCGTTTCCCGAGAGTGCTGCAGGGCCGCCGGAAGCGCTGCTGCGTCCGGACGCGATCGTCGTGGCTTGTCCCGTGCGAACATGCCCGGACCATGGCCGCCGCCGGATTCGGCGGGCGCAGGGCGACGTGGCTCGTTTGCCACAAAATACGGGGGATTGGTAGGTGACGGCGGCCGACAGGTTTGCCCGCGTCACGGGAATGCCGCAATCGGCCTCTTATTGCCGTCGCAGCGCGCGCTGGCGCGTTCAGCGTAAGCAAGCGGGACGTGCGAGCAGGGGTGGCGCCGGCTGGGGCCGGCTCGCAAGGAAAGGTTCGGTCACACGATGGCTTATGGAATTTCGCGTGCCGCTCGAGGGCGGGGTGCGGCGGGTTCGATCCTGGCTGCGGCAGCGGTACTGGCTTTGGCGGTGTCCGGCGTGGCGGGAACGGCATCCGCGCAGCAGGCCAAGAAGGCGCCCGAGAAGGCGGCGCCGGCACCCAAGGGCGCGGCTGCGCCCGCGGCCGCCGCGGCAGGGGCGGCGGCTCCGGAGGCGCAGAGCGCCTGGGTCAAGCTGTGCGAGAAGGCGCCGATCGTCAGCCACGACAAGGACGGCAAGGAAGTCAAAGACGAGAAGAACATCTGCCTCACGCACCATGAGCGCCTCGACGGCAATACCGGCATGGTGCTCGTCTCGGCGGCCATCCGCCAGATCGAGGGGCAGGACAAGCAGGCGCTGATGGTGATGGTGCCGCTCGGCATGATGATCCCGCCCGGGATGCGCGCCGGCATCTACCCGAAAGACCTTTGGGAGAAGCTGCAGAAGAACGAAAAGGTCGACGACAGCAAGCTCAAGGGCCTCGCGCTCAACTACACGCTGTGCCACCCGGCCGGCTGCACGGCCGAGATGGAAGCGACGCCGGACTTGATCAACGACATGAAGGCCGGCGGCGGCCTCGTCGTGTTCGCCGTCAACGCCAACGGCCAGCCGATCGCCTTCCCCGTGCCGCTGACGGGCTTCGAGAAGGCGCTGGCCGGCCCGCCGATCGACAACAAGAAGTATGGCGAGGCGCGCCGCGCGCTGATGCAGCAGATCGCGCAGCGCCAGCAGCACATGATCGAGGAATACAAGAAGCAGCAGGAGGCGGAGGCCAAGAAGGGCGGTGCCGCCGCACCGAAGGGCGGCGCTGCCGCACCCGCTGCCAAGGCGCCGGCCAACAAGAAGTAAGCCGCTGCCGCGATTGCAGAATC
>JBFWWW010000232.1:0-4935 GCA_050245975.1 Hyphomicrobiaceae bacterium | reverse complement strand
AGACGATGTCGCCGATGGCGAGCCCGGCGCAGAAGGCGACGGCGCCCGAAGGCCCACGCGCCAACACGCGGGCGACGATGGCGGCAACGGCCGGTCCCGGCGAGGCGGCGGCGACGAACAGCGCCCATGAACACCAGCAGGGCCGACAGGTCCATCGCCTCGCCCATGACGGGCCTCCTCAGATACCGAGCTTCGCCTTCAGGATATCGTTCACGGCCTGCGGGTTCGCCTTGCCGCCCGACTGCTTCATCACCTGGCCGACGAACCAGCCGAGCATGGTGGGCTTGGCCTTCACCTGCGCCACCTTGTCGGGATTGGCCGCGATGATGGCATCCACCGCTTTCTCGATCGCGCCGGTGTCGGTCACCTGCTTCATGCCGCGCGTCTCGACGATGGCGGCCGGATCGCCGCCTTCGGTCCAGACGATCTCGAACAGGTCCTTGGCGATCTTGCCGGAGATCGTGCCGCCGGCGATGAGATCGACGATCGCGCCGAGCTGGCTGGCGCCGATCGGCGCGTCCTCAATGTCGCGGCCTTCCTTGTTGAGACGGCCGAAGAGCTCGTTGATGACCCAGTTCGCGGCGAGCTTGCCGTCGCGGCCCCGAGCAACGGATTCGAAATAGTCGGCGCGCGCCCGCTCGGCGACCAGCACGTCGGCGTCGTAGGCCGAGAGGCCGTGCTCGCTCATGAAGCGCGCGCGCTTGGCATCCGGCAGCTCCGGCAGGTCCTTGCGCAGATCCTCGACATAGGCCTGCGTCAGCTCGAGCGGCAGCAGATCCGGATCGGGGAAATAGCGATAGTCGTGCGCCTCCTCCTTGGAGCGCATGGAGCGCGTCTCGCCCTTGCCGGCATCGAAGAGCCGCGTTTCCTGGTCGATGGTGCCGCCGTCCTCGATGATGGCGATCTGCCGCCGCGCCTCGGCTTCAATGGCCTGACCGATGAAGCGGATGGAGTTGACGTTCTTGATCTCGCAGCGCGTGCCGAGCGGATCGCCGGGCCGGCGTACAGAGACGTTGACGTCGGCACGCAGGTTGCCCTTCTCCATGTCGCCGTCACAGGTTCCGAGGTATCGCAGGATGCTGCGCAGCTTCGTCACATAGGCCTGCGCCTGGCGGGCGGAGCGCATATCGGGCCGCGACACGATCTCCATCAGCGCGACGCCCGAGCGGTTGAGGTCGACGAACGAGTAGTCCGGGCTCTGGTCGTGGATCGATTTGCCGGCATCCTGCTCAAGATGCAGGCGCTCAATGCCGATGGTGAGGGTCTCGCCGTCGACGTCGACGGTGATCTCCCCCTCGCCGACGATCGGGCTCTTGTACTGGCTGATCTGATAGCCCTGAGGCAGGTCCGGGTAGAAATAGTTTTTCCGATCGAACACGGACACCAGGTTGATCGCCGCATTGAGCCCAAGCCCGGTGCGAACCGCCTGCGCGATGCAGCCTGCATTGATGACGGGCAGCATGCCCGGCATGGCGGCATCGACCAGCGAGACGTGGCTGTTTGGTGCACCGCCGAAGGCCGTCGAAGCGCCCGAGAACAGCTTCGCCTGCGACGCCACCTGGGCATGAACCTCCATGCCGATGACAACCTCCCAGTCGCCGTTGGCGCCCGGAATGAGCCGGTCGGAACCGGGCTTCGTCTCAGCCTTGGCCTGCATCGCGCGCGATCCTGCCTGTTTCCATCGCTTCTGCCTTCGCTATGACCCGCAGCCCGTCCGAGGTCAAGCGAGCGGCGCGCCGTGCTGGACCGGGAGGGCAATATCCGCCAATATCGGCGCCGCTATCCGCCGGGGCCGCAAAGCCTCCGAGGTTCAGGGGAGAAGGTCATGAAATTCCGTTCCGTGCTGCTCGCGTCCGCGGCCGCACTCATGCTGGCAAGCGCGCCCGCGGGCGCGGTGACGTTCAAGTATGCGTTCCAGGGCGACCTCAACGCGCTGGATCCCTATTCGCTCAACGAGACGTTCACGCTCGGCGCGCTCGGCAACGTGATGGAAGGCCTCACGAAGCGCGACAAAGATCTCAAGATCATCCCGGGTCTCGCCACCAGCTGGGAGATCGTCGATCCGCTCAAATGGCGCTTCCACCTGCGCAAGGGCGTGAAGTTCCACAACGGCGAGGACTTCACGGCCGACGACGTGATCTTCTCGCTCGACCGCATGCGCACGCCGGCCTCGCAGATCAAGACCCGCGCACCGGCGGACATGACGGCGGTCAAGGTCGACGACTACACGGTCGACTTCATTCTCAAGACGCCCAACCCCATCCTCAATGCCGAGTGGGATACCTGGTACATCTTCTCGAAGAAGTGGGCCGAGGCAAACGGCGCCACACAGGCCCAGGCCTCGACGGCAACCTCGCTCAACCCGTTCGCGCTGAAGGCCAACGGCACCGGCCCGTTCATGATCGTGAGCCACGAGCCGGGCGTGAAGACGGTCTTCAAGAAGAACCCCAACTGGTGGGGCAAGCCCGAGCACAACCTCGACGAGGTGATCTTCCAGACCATCAAGTCCGACGCGACGCGCGTCGCAGCCCTGCTCTCGGGTGAAGTGGACATGATGGACCCTGTGCCCGTGCAGGACATCGACCGCGTCAACGCCAGCGGCACCGCCACGGTGCTGACCGGACCCGAGCTGCGCACGATCTTCCTCAACCTCGATTCGTTCCGCAACGAGCTGCTGTACTCGAACGTCAAGGGCAAGAACCCCTTCAAGGACGCGCGCGTGCGCAAGGCGGTCTACCAGGCAATCGACATCGAGACGATCAAGACCAAGGTGATGCGCGGCCTGTCGACGCCGTCCGCGCTCATCATCTCGCCGCTGCTCTATGCCCGCAGCGGAGAGTTCAAGCGCTGGCCCTATGATCCGGCCGCAGCCAAGAAGCTGCTGACGGACGCGGGCTATCCGCAGGGCTTCGAGGTGGAGATGGATTGCCCGAACGACCGCTACGTCAACGACGAGGCGATCTGCCAGGCCATCGTCACCATGCTGGCCCGCATCGACATCAAGGTGAAGCTCAACTCGATGCCGAAGGCGAAGTACTTCGAGAAGGCCGGCCCGACGACGAAGTACAATTCGTCGTTCAACCTGCTGGGCTGGACGCCGGGCTCGTTCGACAGCTGGAACATCATCGCCAACATCATCGGCTGCCGCGATGCCGACGGTAAGGGCGCGACGTTCAACTACGGCGGCTACTGCAATCCGAAGATCGACGAGCTGGGCAAGCAGATCCTCGTCGAATCCGACACCAAGAAGCGCGACGAGCTGATCGCCCAGGCCTTCCGCATCAATCACGAGGAGGCCGGCGTCATCCCGCTGCACCAGCAGTCGCTGGCGTGGGGCGTTTCCAAGAAGATCAAGATCGTGCAGCGCCCGGACAACCAGATCCTGTTGTACTGGGTGACCAAGAACAACTAACGTGTCGTTAGAGAACCACATGGTATGAGGAGAGGCGGCCCCGCGCGGCCGCCTCTGCTCCTTCTGGCACCATACCGGCGAGGGCCATGCTGGCATTTGCAATTCGTCGGATCTTCGAGGCAGCGACCGTCATGCTCACGGTGGCGCTGCTGGCCTTCGTCCTGTTTCGCTTCGTCGGCGACCCCGTCAACCAGATGGTGGGGCAGGACACCCCGCTCGAGGAACGTCAGCGCCTGCGCGTCGAGCTGGGGCTCGATGACCCGATCCCTGTCCAGTTCGCCCGCTTTCTCGGCGGCGCCATCCGCTTCGATTTCGGCATTTCCTACCAGTCCAAGCAGCCGGTGACGGCGCTGATCGCCGACCGTTTCCCGGCGACGCTGGAACTGGCGCTGGTGGCCGCGCTCTTCGCCATCGCGCTCGGCATCCCGATGGGCGTCTATACCGGCATCCACCGCGAGTCGTGGCTGTCCAAGATGTTCCTGTCGGTCTCGCTCATCGGCATCTCGCTGCCCACGTTCCTGATCGGCATTCTCCTCATCTACGTGTTCGCCGTGAAGCTCGGCGTGCTGCCGTCGTTCGGGCGCGGCGACACCGTCAGCATCGGCGGCTGGCGCACCGGCCTGCTGACGCTCTCAGGCCTCAAGGCCATCATTCTGCCGGCCATCACGCTCGGCCTCTTCCAGATGACGCTCGTGACGCGGCTCGTGCGCTCGCAGATGATGGAGGTGCTGCGCACCGACTACATCAAGTTCGCGCGCGCCCGCGGCCTTTCGGACCGGGCCGTCAACTTCGGGCACGCCCTGCGCAACACGCTGGTGCCGGTCATCACCATCATCGGGTTGCAGATCGGCTCCATCATCGCCTTCGCCATCATCACCGAGACGGTGTTCCAGTGGCCGGGCATGGGCCTGCTGTTCATCCAGTCGGTGCAGAATGCCGACATCCCGGTCATGTCCGCCTACCTGCTGCTGGTGGCATTCCTGTTCGTGCTCATCAATTTCATCGTCGACATGCTCTATGTCTGGATCGACCCCCGCATCCGCATCATGAGCCAGGAGGTCTGACCGCATGGACGCGACCGCCACCGCGCCGCCCGCGGACAAGACCGTACCCGGCCCACGCAGCCTGCTGCGGCGCGCCCTCGACAGCGACCTGATGTACAGCTTCCGGCGCTCGAAGCTCGTCATGCTGTCGGCGCTCGTGACCGCGCTGCTGGTCGGCGGCGCCTTTCTGTCGCCGCTGATCGCGCCGCACAACCCCTATGACCTGCGCTCGCTGAGCCTGCTCGATTCAGACCAGCCGCCCGCCTGGGAGAAGGGCGGCGACCTGCGCTTTCTGCTCGGCACCGACGACCAGGGGCGCGACATCCTCTCGACCATCCTCTACGGCACGCGCAGCTCGATCGCCATCAGCGTCGCCTCGGTGCAGCTGGCGATCGGCAACGGCGTCACGCTCGGCCTCATGGCGGGATACTTCGGCGGCCGCACCGACACCGTCATCATGCGCATCGCCGATGTGCAGCT
>JBFWWW010000231.1:0-4944 GCA_050245975.1 Hyphomicrobiaceae bacterium | reverse complement strand
GTCCGACTGGCGTGCGGAGCCGGCGCAGGCGGCCTGACACGCCTGCCTCGCCGTCAGGGGCGATAGCCTTCGAAGATCGGCGCATCGGCCTCGCGCGCGGCGATGGCGCGGTCGGCCTGCGTGCGCACGGTCCAGGTGAACAGCGGCAGGCCGAAGAGGCGGCGGGCGATCGTCGTGGCGAGGGTCGGCAGGGCCGCGACGTGATAGGCGATGAAACTCGGCCGCGTCGGGATGGCGCGCAGCAGGTGCCGCAGCAGGAAGCGCTCGCGGGCGCCGAGCACGTCCGCATACCACGCGTTGCCCGGCACGGGCTTGTAGCTGCCGGCGACGATGCCGCGCGGGATGGCTGGCGCCAGCCGGCGCAGCGCGAGCATCACGGCGGGATCGAACGACATGAGCGCCAGCGGTCCGCGATAGCCGGAGGCGATGGCGGCGATGCGGGCGAGAAAGTCCGGATCGGCCTCGCTCCAATCGCTTTTCACCTCGACGAGCAGCGGCACGCGGCCGGCCACCAGGTCCAGAAGCTCGCCGAAGGTGGGGATGCGCACGGCCTCGCCGCCGGCCGCGGTAGGAAAGCGGGCCTGGCGCAAGGCCGGCAGCGACTGGCCCATGATGGGACCGGTCGCGCTGGTCAGGCGGTCGAGGCGAAAATCGTGGAATACCATGGGGGTGGCGTCGGCAGCGGGCTGCAGGTCGCATTCGATGCCGTAGCCGCCAGCAAGGGCTGCCTCGAACGCCGGCAGCGTGTTCTCGATGCGGCCGGCTGCCGCATCGTGCAGGCCGCGATGGGCGATGGGCCGCACAAACTGGGAACGGTCGAACACTGGTATCCTCCGGCGCCGCTGTGCATTTACTGTGGGCGGGGAATCGCCGGCTTGGCAACGGCCCGCGGCAGTCATAAGTGTGATTTGCGCCGCTGCGGCCGTGGGCCCGGCGGCGGCCATACATCCGCCCGGGTACGACGGCAGAACCAGGACAATGAGCAAAGCGGCAGCGATCCTCGGCCTGGTTTGGGGCCTTCTTGGCCTGGGCGCACTCGTGGGTGCATTTGCGGGCCCCGGCGGCATGGCGGCTGCGGCCGCCGATGCGCGCCCCATCACGCTCGCGCCGCACCGGGCCGTCTACGACATGGCGCTCGACAACGCGCGCAGCGGCTCGGGCGTCAGCAACATCGTCGGGCGCATGGTCTACGAGCTGACGGGTTCGGCCTGCGACGGCTTCACGCAGAACATGCGCTTCGTGACGGTGATGACCAACCAGGAGGGCGCGGCCACCACCACGGACCTGCGCACATCGAGCTGGGAGGAAGGCAACGGCCGCCGCCTCACGTTCCGCTCCAACCAGCTTCGCGACCAGAAGGCGACGGAGGCGACATCGGGCGACGCGAGCCGGCAGACACCGGGCGGCGCGGTGAAGGTCGAGCTGACGCAGCCGGCCAAGAAGAGCCTCGCGCTCGATCCGCAGAAGATCTACTTCCCCGTGCAGCATTCGATCGCGCTGCTGACGGCGGCACGCGCCGGCAAGACGCTCTTCCGCGCCGATCTCTATGACGGTTCGGAAAAGGGCGAGAAGGTCTACGACACGGTGACGTCGATCGGCCGGCAGCGGCCGCCGGGCGCCAACCGCGCGCTGGCGAAGGTGGCCAATGCCGAGCCGCTGGACCATCTCTCGGCCTGGCCGGTGTCGATCGGCTATTTCGAGACCGGCAAGGACAACGAGGACGCGGTGCCGGTCTACGAGCTGTCGTTCCTGTTCTACGAGAACGGCGTCAGCCGCAACCTGACGGTGGACTACGGCGAGTTCTCGATGCGCGGCGAGCTGAAGGAGATCACCTTCCTGGCGCCGTCGAAATGCGCGGCCGGTTCGGCCGACAGCGCCAGGAAGTAGTCCCGGTCAATCCCAGAGCCACGCTGCGCCGCGCACGCCGCCGGCGTCGCCCCACCGCGGCGAACGGATGACGACATCCGCCGATGCCGCGAAGATGTGCGGGCGCATCAGGTCCGGCAGGTCGCGGTAGAGGTGGGCGAGCTGCGACAGGCCGCCGCCGAGAACGATCACGTCCGGGTCGAAGATGTTGACGACGTGGGCGAGACCGCGCGCAAGACGGCTCGCGTGCCGCGCCAGCGTCGCGGCTGCCGCCGCGTCGCCCGCCGTGGCGGCAGCCGCGATGGCGTCGGCAGCAAGGAACGCGCCGCCGGCGGCAACATGATCGCGTGCCAGGGCCGGTCCCGACACCCAGGCCTCCATGCAGCCGCGCCGCCCGCACCAGCACGGCGGGCCGGGATGCTCATCGCCGGTGGCCCACGGCAAGGGGTTGTGGCCCCATTCGCCGCCGATGGCGCGCGGCCCGTCGATGAGACGCCCTCCGTGGACGAGGCCGCCGCCGCAGCCGGTGCCGAGGATGACGCCGAACACGGAACGCGCGCCCTGGCCGGCGCCATCGACGGCTTCCGACAGCGCGAAGCAGTTGGCGTCGTTGGCAAGGCGCACCGGGCGGGCGAGGCGCGAGTCCAGGTCGTGCTTCAGCGGCCGGCCGTTGAGCCAGGTCGAGTTGGCGTTCTGGACGAGGCCGGTGGCGGGCGCGATGGAGCCGGGCATGCCGATGCCGACGCTCGGCACGGAGCCGGCCGAAGAGCGATCGAGACGGGCCACCATCGCCGCGATCGCATCGAGCGTTGCCGCATAGTCCGACTGCGGCGCCGGCACGCGCGCCTCGGCGATGACGCGGTTGCCCTCGCCCAGCAGGATGCCGGCGATCTTCGTGCCGCCGAGGTCGATGCCGATGCGCGTCACGGCCCCGCCTCGCGCTGTAGAATCTCGAGCGCCGGCGCGATCCGCTCCGGCTCGATGTGCGTCTCGCTCGTGAACATCAGCAGCAGCGATTCGTCGGCCAGCAGGTGCGCGAGCACGGCCGCGAGGACGTCGGGGGAGCCGGCGCGTGCACGCAGATCCTCTGCCTCGAGCCCGGTCAGCGCCAGGAACCGGCCAAGGCGCGGCGCGTCGCCGGCAAGGAAGCCGAGTGCCTGCAGGGCGAGCGTTTCGGCCATCTCCCGGTTCACGGGGAGCACCTTGCCCGGACGCGGTTTGAACATCCCTCACTCCTGATTCGCGAGCCCGCTGCGCGGGCCAATATTAAACAATTCCTTACTTCTGCGCGTGCAATGTGGGCTGCCGCTGCGGCCGAGAATCGGTGCATGAATCGACAGCGCAAGGACGAGCTTTCGATCGGATGACCATCCAGGAAACCATAAGGCCCGGGGACGGCCGGAAGCCCGAGGCGCCGCGCGGCCAGAAGTCCGTGCTGATCGTGGAAGACAACGAGCTCAACATGAAGCTCTTCCACGACCTGCTGGACACCTATGGCTACCGCACGCTGCTGACGCGCAGCGGCGTCGACGCATTGAAGCTCGCGCGCGAGCATCGCCCGAACCTGATCCTGATGGACATCCAGCTGCCCGAGGTGTCCGGCCTCGAAGTCACCAAGTGGCTGAAGGACGACGACGACCTGCGGTCCATCCCGGTCATCGCCGTGACCGCCTTTGCCATGAAGGGCGACGAGGAGCGCATCCGGGAAGGCGGCTGCGAAGCCTACCTGTCGAAACCCATTTCCATTGCCTCATTCATCGAGACGGTGCGCCGGTTCATCGGCGACGCCTGAGGGCCGTCATTTCAGCGTGTGAAGGTGTCCCATGACTGCCCGCGTCCTCGTGGTCGACGACATTCTGGCCAATGTCCGGCTGCTGGAGGCGCGGCTGACGGCCGACTACTACGAGGTGCTGACGGCGCTCTCCGGCGCGCAGGCGCTCGACATCCTGGCGCGCGAGCGGGTCGATATCGTGCTGCTCGATGTGATGATGCCGGAGATGGACGGCTTCGAGGTATGCCGCCGCATGAAGGCGAGCCGCGAGCTGCATGACATCCCGGTCGTCATGGTGACGGCGCTGGATCAGCCGGCCGACAAGGTGCACGGGCTCGATGCCGGCGCCGATGATTTCCTCACGAAGCCCGTCGACGACATTGCGCTGGTGACGCGCGTCAGGAACCTGGCGCGGCTCAAGATGCTCAACGACGAGATGTCGATGCGGGCCTCCTCGGGCGAGCGTGTCGGCCTGGTGGGCGGGCTCGCCGGTGCGCTGGGGCCTGCGCCGGCCGAGGACGTGCGCGGCCGCATCCTGGTCGTGGACGACCACCCGCGCTCGGTGCAGCGCATTGTCGAGACGCTGGGCAAGGCGCACGAGGTTTCCTTCTGCAGCGATCCGCCGGACGCGCTGATGCAGCTCGTGGACCGGCGCATCGACCTGCTGGTGGTCAGCGTGGGGCTGGCCAACGCCGATGGGCTGCGGCTGTGCTCGCAGGTGCGCTCGCTGGAGCGCACGCGTCATCTGCCGATCATCATCCTGGTGGAACCGGGCGAAGAGGCCCGCCTGATGCGCGGCCTCGACATGGGCGTCAACGACTACCTGATGCGCCCGATCGACCGCAACGAGATGCTGGCCCGGGTGCGCACGCAGATCCGGCGCAAGCGGCACTCGGATTTCCTGCGCCACAGGCTGGAGGAAAGCGTCGAGCTGGCGATCACCGATCCCCTGACCGGCCTGCACAACCGGCGCTACATGGAGGCGCATCTGCGCTCGCTGATGGACCAGGCCCAGGCAACCGGGCGTGCCCTGTCGCTGCTGCTGGTGGACATCGATCATTTCAAGTCGGTGAACGACACCTACGGCCACGATGCCGGCGATGCGGTGCTGCGCGAGTTCGCCGCGCGCTTCCGCCGCAACACGCGCGGGATCGATCTCGCCTGCCGGCTCGGCGGCGAGGAGTTCGTGTCGATCATGCCTGATACGGAGATGTCGCGGGCCTGCCAGGTGGGCGAGCGGCTGCGGTCGTGCGTCGCCGCCGACAGCTTTCACATCGGCGCGGGAACGCAGATCCAGGTGACGGCCA
>JBFWWW010000230.1:0-4981 GCA_050245975.1 Hyphomicrobiaceae bacterium | reverse complement strand
CGCTCAACACGGCGTTTGCCCAGGATGGCCTTGCGCCATTCTCGCTTGATGAAATCAAGTCGATGGTCGGCGACGGCTCGGCAAGGCTCGTTGCGCGCGCGCTGGCGGCGCGATCTGCCGATCCGGAGCGGGCGGCGGGCCTTCTCGCCCGCTACAGCGACCTCTATACGGCCAATGTCGCGGCAACCACGCAGCCTTACCCGGGCGTGCGCGAAACACTCCAGGCTCTCAGGGCACGTGGCCGAAAACTCGCCGTGGTCACCAACAAGCCGTCGGCCGCCACCGCCGTGCTTCTCGCCCAGCTCGGCCTGCGCGATCTGTTCGATGCCGTCATCGGCGGTGACAGTGCAGCTGCGCGCAAGCCGGACCCGGCGCCCGTCATCGCGGCGTTGAGCCTACTCGAGGTCGCGCCGTCCGACGCCGTCATGGTCGGCGACAACCACCATGACATCACCGCCGCCCGCGCTGCGGGCGTGCGCTGCATTGCGGTGACGTACGGCTACAGCCACCGCCCGCCTGCGGACCTCGGCGCGGACCGACTGGTCGCATCGTTCGCCGATATCCTGCAGCTCGCTTGACGCTCGCCGGCGGAGACACGCAAAGGCCTCCGGGAGCGCCCCGGAGGCCCGTCTTTCCGGCGCTGCTGCGCCAGATGTTATTTCAACGTGATCGCAAGGCCGCTCAGGTCGACGTTCGCCATCAGACCGACCTGGCGTCCGCTCAGCTCCAGCACAGCGCCCTTCTGGTTCGTCAGCACGATGGCGCGCGCCCCACGGCCGACCGCCAAGCCTGCGCCCGCCGCGCCATAGACGCCGGCGACGTCGGATGGCCGCCGGATGTTGCTCACGCGTCCATGCAGCACGGTTTTCGAGCCGCCGAACACGAGCCCGTAGTCAAGGCCGCCGGTCGACAGCGGATAGCGCCGGCCGTGAAAATCCAGAACGCCCGTACCACCGGACCCGCCGATGACCCACCCTGCCTTGTAGATCGTCAGTGTGACGGTTCCGCTATCGGCGAGGCTGGCGGTCGAGAGCGCTATCATGGCGACCAGCGCGGTGAGCGCACCGCGAAGGGCAGATCGAATCTTCATCGGAAACCTCCTTGGGCCGTTTTCAGCGCTGAGGCGGCACGGACCGAATCAGCGCACTGAGTTTAGCCTATCGATTACGGAAGCATGATGGTCACGCCCCCGCGCCGCGCCCCGGACATCGGCCAGGGCGCCCTCGCCCCGGCGCGGGCTACTGCTTTGGCGTAAAGCCCGAGGCCTTGATGGCGGGCTTCCACATCTCCGCGTCGGCCTTCTGAATGCGCGCCAGCTCCTCCGGCGACGTTCCCGTCGCATAGAGGCCGAGCGCAAGAAGCTTGTCCTTCACATCCGGCGCACGTACGGCCTCGACGATGATCTTGTTGAGGCGCGTCACGACATCCGCCGGCGTCTTGGCCGGGAGATACATGGCGTACCAGGACGTACCCTCGATGTTGTAGCCGCTCTCCTTGAAAGTCGGGATGTCCGGCAGCAGCGGCGACCGCGTCTTGTCCGAGGTTGCGAGGATGCGGATGCGCCCGGCCTTGTGCATCTCGAGCAGGTCGGAGGTCGTCGTGAAGACGATGGAGATCTGTCCGCCGACGAGATCGTTCAGCGCGGGAGCGGATCCGCGATAGCTGACGTGCCGCAAGTCCACGCCGGTCGCGCGGCCGAACGTTACGGCGAAGAAGTGCGGCAACGTTCCGGCGCCTGGCGTTCCGTAGTTGGCAGCATCCGGGTGCGCTTTGAGCCAGGCAACAAGCTCCTTGAGGGTCTTGGCCGGCACCTGGGGACCGACCGCGACGGCAAATTCGAAAGCCGCAACCTGAGACAGCGGCTGGAGATCCGTGAACGGGTCGTAGCCCAGCGGGTTGTAGACATTCGGATAGATCGCTACCGGCGCGATCGGCGTGATGAGAATGGTGTTGCCGTCGGGTGCAGCGTTCTTCACTGCCTGCACGCCGATCCGACCGGCAGCGCCCGTCTTGTTCTCGTTGACGACGGGGCGGCCGAGCGCAGCGTGCATGCGATCGCCGATGATGCGAGCCAGCGCGTCGCCCGACCCTCCCGCACCAAACGGAAAAACGATCGTCACCGGCTGGTCGCCCAGTTGTGCCGAGGCCTGTCCGGTTAAGATAGACGCAGCGCCTGTTGCCGCGCTCGCGATGACGAAACGCCTGCGATCGATACGGTGCATGGCTTTCCTCCCTTGATCTGTTTTGTCTCGTTGGCCTGTTGTGCCGACAGATGCGTTGACGGCCTTGCGGCGGGGATTATCCTGCACGAGCGAAATCCATGCTACTCGCCATGTGTTCGGAGTCCGCACAATGAGAAAGCGCCCTGTCGGAGTCATCCCGCCCATGACCACGCCGTTCGCGCAGAACGGCGATATCGACTTCAAACTGGTCGGTCCGCAGGTCGACTGGCTTGTTCGCGCCGGATCACACGGCCTAGCCGCCGGCGGCTCGACGGGCGAGGGCCACACCCTCGATCACGACGAGTACCGTGATCTGATCGCCGCGACGGTCGAAGCTGCAGCCGGCCGAGTGCCCGTCATCGCAGGCATCATCGTGGACTCCACGCGCGACGCCATCAGGCGCGGCAAGCTCGTGCGCGACATGGACGTGGCGGCGCTGCAGGTCACGCCGGTGCATTATCTTTTCCGGCCCGACGACCAGGCGATGGTCGATCATTTCCGCGCCATGGCGGATGCCACCGGCATGCCGATCATCATCTACAATGTGGTGCCCTGGAGCTATCTCTCGCCCCAGCTCCTGACACGCATCATGACCGAGGTGCCGCTGGTGGTGGGCGTCAAGCAGAGCGCCGGCGACCTCAAGCTCTTCGCCGACCTGATGCTTCTGGCGCCCGACAAGCTGATCTACAGCGCGGTCGACGCGCTGCTCTATCCCTCCTATGCGCTCGGCGCGCACGGTGCCATTGCGGCCATTCTGGCTGCCGCACCGCATGCCTGCGTTGCACTTTGGGATGCGGTGAAGGCGAACGATCACCCGCGCGCGCTCGACCTGCACAAGAAGCTGCTCGTGCTTTGGAATGCGATCATCGCCGACAACCTGCCGGCCAACACGCGCTATGCGCAAAGCCTGCAGGGATTGCCCGCAACGCAGTCGCGCGCGCCCATGCCGGCTGCATCCCCCGCGCAACAGGCCAATATCCGCAGCGCACTCGAAGCACTCGGTGCGCTCGGCAACACGCGCGCCGCGGCCGAGTAGGGTCGCGCCGACCGGCTCAGCTTGTTCCCATGCAAGCGTCTCATTCGAATGGATGCGACGCGCCGAGAAGCGCGATGAGTTCGCCCAGCCGGTGCGTGCCGGTCTTGGCGAAGATGCGAGAGATGTACGTCCGGCCCGATCGTTCCGTAACGCCAACGGCCTTCGACGCCTCCTTGACCGATCGACCGGAAGTCAGCAGCGCGGCGAACTTCGCCTCGGCCGGCGTCAGGTCGAACAACCCCGTGAGCACCGCCGGAGATGGAACGAAAGCCGACTTCTTGAGCGCACTGACGGCCACGACGAGATCGCCGCCCGGAAAAATGTCGTGTGCGCTCCGCCGCAGAGGCACCAGGTGAACGATGCAGGCCCGATGCTCTTCCGTTTCCCCGACCGGAATGGAGCGAACCATGGGCCGGGCGCTCGCCGTTTTCTCGACGGCCTCCTGGAACAGCCGGTTGGCGCCTATGTCGTTGATCGCAAGCCGACCGAACGCGACAGGCATGAACATGCTTGGCAGGCGATCGAAAAGCACATTGGTCGACAGGACGCGCCCGGACCGGGTCATGACGGCGGCGGGCAGGCCGAGCATCTGCAGCGTCGCAGTGGTGGCTGCGGCCCGCTCGAGCCCGAGGCGCGCAGCCATCAGACCTGCGCGCGCGAGGTGCGGATAGAGCGCGTTCAGCGTTTCCACATCGCGTTGGTCATGCGCGCCGTCACGCTGCCACTTGTCGAAGGAATAGACCACCATCTCCCCGGTCGGCATGGCGACGGCGGCGCTCACTTCGCTGTCAAGCCCCGCCGCGAGGCGATTGACCCGGCAGGGATCGGTTTTCAAAAGGTCCGGCGGAAAAAAATCCTTCAGCACGACGAACCCATTGGGAGGGTTCTTGAGCGTGTATGCGGCACGACGGCTTTCGTGCCAGTACCCCTCGCAGAATGCCCGGATCACGTCATAGATGGCTGGCGTGCCGCGGTACTGGACCGGTTTGATCTCGTCGAACACGACCATCAGGCCGGAGGCAGAGCCGGCGTTCGCGCCGACGCGCTCGAGCACATCGGTCCAGCACTCCGGCTGAAATGCCGCCTCGTAGATCCGGTCAGTCAGATCGTCCATCATCTGTGATGCAATCCGGCAACGGGATTCAACAATAGGCAGTATGCCTGCGATTGAGGGCTCAGCCAATCATCAAATGCTGACTGCGGCCAGCGTGCGGTGCTGGCATAGCTCGACGGGGGTGGGAATTGACACCTGCACAATATTGGAACTCCGGGGGAACGAATGGGTCGGATCCGGTCAACGCTGATTGCGTTCGTAGCTGTTGCAGGTATCGGGGCGCGCTGCGCCGAGGCCGGCGAACCCCTTGGTCCCATCGTTTGGACGGGGTTCTATGCCGGCCTTCAAGGAGGATATGGCTGGTCCAGTTCGCGCTATTCCGATGATACCTGGCTCTCGGAGGCCAACCCGGATGGCCTGATCGGCGGCGCCTACATCGGCTACAATCGTCAGCTTTCAAATCGCTTCGTGCTCGGCGTCGAGGCGGACATCCTCGCAGCCGGCATGAGAGGAACCGACGGACAGCGATATCTGAGCGATCCGCACACTGCGATCGCCAACGTCGGCCTGGACCTTGACTTCAAGTGGAACGGCGCCATCCGCGCGCGGCTCGGATACGCAACGGGCCGCTACCTCCCCTACATTGCCGGCGGCGTTTCCTTCGGCGGC
>JBFWWW010000229.1:0-5041 GCA_050245975.1 Hyphomicrobiaceae bacterium | reverse complement strand
GACGGAGCGGCGGCGTCGCGAGCCGGGTCGTGTAATTATGCAGTATATTGCCTGTCATCGTAGCATGCAGACATTATAATGCAAGTGCCGCTCAAACGGGCCTGAGGCGCGGACGTCGGTCGAGGAGGGCGGTGTCGACCTGCCCGCCAGCCGCGTTCAGCGCCCTTTCGAATGATACGAGATCGTTGGCCACAGACGATAGGCCCATCCCCATCGCCTGGTCCGGCGGGGCCGCGGGAAGGTGCTCCCGGGCCAGTGCGACGAGTTTCATGGCCGCGCCCGGCCGGCCCATCGCAACCTTGAGGCAGGCATTCGCGATTTGGATCAGGCTGCGGACGAGGTCGCGCTCCCGGCTGTTGGGAGCGCACGCCATCCAGACCGGCTCCCAGACCTCGTGCGCCTCCCAGAAGTATCCGGCGGCATAGAGATCGAAACCGTAGCCGTAAGCCGGTGTGCGCCTCCAGCTGCTCTCATCCACCCGCCGGGGTGTTGCCGCTTTCACGGCTTCGAAAAAGCCGTGATCCGGCGCGGTTCCCGATCCCGGCACGTGCGGCGGAAATGACGGGAGCGAGGGGCGCAATTCGGACATACGCCATCCTAGCCCCGCATCGCGGGCCGGGGACAACGCCGCCGCTATTTTTTGACAGCGGGTGGCACGATTTTCATGACGAAGGCGGCCCCCGGGGTTTCGTCTTACGTGCTGCACCAGTCGGCAATCCGGCCCAGGAACAGCATGCACTTGTCCAGCTCGCTCGTCGCGACGAACTCGTTCGGCGTGTGCGCCTGGGCGATGTCGCCGGGCCCGCAGATGATCGCCGGCGCGCCGCCGTCCTGGAACAGGCCGGCTTCGGTGGCGTAGGAGACGGCGAACGTCTCGTTCTGCTCCGCGAGCTTGAGCGTCCAGGGGATGATCCCCGACCTGACATCGGCGGCGAACGGCGGCACCGACCCGGTGATCTTCATGGTGATGTCGGCCTCGGGCGCGACCCGGCGCATTTCCGGCAGGCACGTCTCGGTCGCGAAGGCGCGCACGCGCCTGTCCAGCGTCAGCGGGTCGAGCCCCGGAAGCGCACGCACCTCCCAGCCGAACCAGCAGGGCAGGGGGACGATGTTCGAGGCCGTGCCGCCCTCGATCTGGGTCGTCTGCACCGTGCTCCATGGGGGCGTGAAGCGAGGGTTCGGCGGCAGCGCCTTCAGCTCCTGCTCCAGGCGGTCGATCTCGCCGATGACGCGCGCCGCATAGGTGATGGCGTTGACACCGAGATGCGCCATGCTCGAATGCGCCGGCCTGCCGGTCACGTCGACGCGCCAGCGCATGGGCCCCTTGTGCGCGTCGACAACCGCCATCGTCGACGGCTCGCCGACGACGACCATGCGCGGCAGGGGCAGGTCCTTGCCGAGCCGGCCGATCATCGGCCGCACGCCGACGCAACCCACCTCTTCGTCATAGGAGAAGGCGATGTGCACCGGCACCTTCAGCTTGCGCGCCTTGAAATCCGGCACGGCGGCCAGCACGCAGGCGAGATACCCTTTCATGTCGCAGGTTCCCCGGCCGTAGAGCTTGCCGTCGCGCTCGACAAGGGTGAACGGGTCGCTGTCCCAGGCCTGTCCGTCCACGGGAACGACGTCGGTATGTCCGGAGAAGGCGACACCGCCTCCACCGGAGGGACCGATGGTGGCGAACAGGCTCGCCTTGTCGCCTTCAGGCGTCGGCGTGCGCTCGCTCTTGATGCCATGCTGGGCGAGGTAGTCCTCGACGAAGCTGATGAGCGGCAGGTTGGACTTGCTGCTGGTGGTGTCGAACGCCACGAGCCGCCCCAGCATTTCCTTCGCCGTATAGACAGGTCCGCTCATGTCTTGCCTTTCGCTGCTTCTGCGTCAGTTCAGTCGTCGCGTTTCGCCGGGCCGGTCGAGAGAGAAGGCCGGGATCGCGACATTGAAGACCTCACCGGTCTCCGTCGCCATCTGATAGCTGCCAACCATGATGCCGGACGGCGTCGTCAGCGGACAGCCCGATGTATACTGGAAGGAGGCGCCCGGTTGCAGGGTCGGTGTCTGGCCGACCACGCCCGGGCCGCGCACTTCCTCGGTGCGGCCGGAGGCGTCCGTAATGCGCCAGTGGCGGGAGCGGAGCTGAACCGTTTCCGTCCCCTCGTTGACGATATCGATCGTGTAGGCCCAGTAGAACCGGCCGTCGTCCGGCTCCGACTGGTCTTCGAGGTACTGCGGCTTGACGCGGACGCGGATGCCGCGGGTCTGGGCTTCGTACATGGCAGCGTCGGGGTCAGCGCCGGATGGAAGGCTTAGTCGTTACCCGAGTTTAGAAGCCGCCAGCGCCCGGTCAATGTCGGCCAGCAGGTCCTCGGCATTCTCCAGTCCGACCGAAAGCCGCACCATGCCCTCCGTGATGCCGAGCTCTGCCCGCGCCGGCGGCTTGAGGCGCTGGTGCGTCGTCGTCGCCGGGTGGGTCACGAGGCTCTTGGTATCGCCGAGATTGTTGGAGATGCGGATGATCTTCAGCGCGTTGAGGAAGCGGAAGGCCCCGGCCTTGCCGCCCGCCACGTCGAAGGTGATGACCTGTCCCGGGCCGGTCATCTGGCGCTTGACGAGATCGGCCTGCGGATGCGCCGGGCTGCCGCAGAACAGAACGCGGTCGATGCCCGCATGGCTTGCGAGATGACCGGCGATGAGCGCGGCGCTCGCACACTGGGCGCGCACGCGGATCGGGAGGGTCTCGAGGCTCTTCAGCATGACCCAGGCGTTGAACGGGCTGATGGAGGGCCCGGTCTGGCGCAGGAACGTATGCAGGTGGTCCTTGAGAAACGCGTTGGAGCACAGCACGACGCCGCCAAGACAGCGCCCCTGTCCGTCGATGTGCTTGGTGGCCGAGTACACCACGACGTCGGCGCCGTGCTTCAGCGGCTTCTGCAGGATCGGCGTGGCGAACACGTTGTCGACGACGACGACCGCACCGGCCGCATGCGCGATCTTGGACACGCCGGCAATGTCTACGAGGTCCAGCGTCGGATTGGCCGGTGTCTCGAAGAACACCGCGCGCGTGTTGGGCTTCATGGCCTCCTTCCACGCAGAGAGATCCGTGCCGTCGACCAGCGTGCAGGTCATGCCGAAGCGCGGGCACAGGTCCTCGACAACGTAGCGGCACGAGCCGAACATGGCGCGCGCGGCGACGACGTGGTCGCCAGCCTTGAGAAACGACAGCAGCGCCGAGGTTACGGCGGCCATGCCGGTCGCCGTGGCGCGTGCGGCTTCCGCGCCCTCCAGGAGCCGCATGCGCTCCTCGAACATGGCCACCGTCGGGTTGGAGAAGCGCGAATAGATGAAGCCCGGATCTTCGTCCTTGAAGCGGGCCTCGGCCTGCTCCGCGGTGTCGTAGACGTAGCCCTGCGTCAGGAACAGGCTTTCGGATGTTTCGCCGAACCCCGAGCGCAGGATGCCGCCCTGCACGAGCTGCGTTTCCAGCTGCCAGTCGGTGGCGGCTGTGTCGGAGGTCGGAGTGTCTTTGGTCATGGCGCGGTCTCCCTGCACGGTACTCAGGACAACAAAAAACCCGGTTCTCTGGTGCCCATAAGCCGGGCGCTCCTGAACCGGGTCCGCGCACGGCCTTTTAGCGAGTTGTTTAACGTGGCTGCAAGCCGGCCGGCCAAATCACCACGATCTGGGACGGGATTACGTCCAGAGCGGCCTTGGCGTCAAGGGCTACTTGCTCTATTGGCGGTCGGACATAGGGCCGCGGGCCGCGCGGCGGCGGAGGAGCGATGGCGAAATCTCAGGCAGCGACACGCCGCGGCGGAGCCGCCGCTGCCGCGCAGCACGGCATCCTGCCGGTGCAGGCGATCCGCGCGCTGATTGCCGAGGGCGCCGTCGTGCTGGCCGAGCCGCCGGTCGCCAACCAGCTGCAGCCTGCGAGCCTCGATCTCAGGCTCGGGCCGGCGGCATTCCGCGTGCGCGCCAGCTTCCTGCCCGGGCCGGAGACGCGCATCGTCGACAGGATCGCCGATCTTCAGCTCCATCGCGTCGACCTGACCCAGCCCGCGGTGCTGGAGACGGGCTGCGTCTATATCGCCCCGCTGCAGGAAAGCCTCGCGCTGCCGGCGGCCTTGTCAGCCGCCACCAATCCGAAGAGCTCGACCGGCCGCCTCGACGTCTTCACGCGCGTGATCGCCGACGGCGTGCCGGCGTTCGATCAGGTGCCGGCGGGCTACAAGGGGTTGCTCTATGCGGAAATCTGCCCGCAGACGTTTCCGGTCGTCGTGCGCAAGGGCTCGCGCCTGTCGCAGATCAGGTTCCGGAGGGGAGGTGCGGATGACAGCGACGCCGCGCTCGCCGAGCTGCATCAGCGCGAGAAGCTCGTGTCCTCGGAGCAGGCCGATATCGCGCGCGGCATCGCGTTGTCCGTTGACCTCGTCGGCGATGCCAGCGGCCTCGTCGGCTATCGCGCCAAGCGCCACACGGGCCTCGTCGATGTCGATGCGGTGGGGGCCTGCGCCATCGACGACTACTGGGAGCCGATCCGCGTGCGCGGCGAGAAGCGGCTGATCCTCGATCCCGACGAGTTCTACATCCTGGCCTCCAAGGAGGCCGTCCACGTCCCGCCGACGCATGCGGCGGAAATGGTGCCCTTCAATCCGCTCGTGGGGGAGTTCCGCGTCCACTATGCGGGCTTCTTCGATCCCGGCTTCGGTCATGCCGCTTCCGGGGGAGGCGGCTCGCGGGCTGTGCTAGAGGTGCGCAGCCACAAGGTTCCCTTCATCCTCGAAGACGGGCAGATCGTCGGCCGGCTGGTCTACGAGCGCCTCACCGAGCCCCCCGAGGTTCTCTATGGCCGGGACCTTGGCTCCAACTACCAGGCGCAGGGGCTGAAGCTGTCCAAGCACTTCCGTTGAGCCGGCGCCGTTGCGGTCTCCGGCCGCGTTGCCATATTGGTGGCAATGCGGCGCACTAGCGTTGGCCTTCGGGCGTGATGGAGAAGATCGGCGGATGCGGCGTGTCCTCGCAATCATGGCGGTGCTTGCCTGTGTTT
>JBFWWW010000228.1:0-5046 GCA_050245975.1 Hyphomicrobiaceae bacterium | reverse complement strand
GAAAAAGGCCGACCAGGAAGTCGTTGACGCGCAGGGCAAGCGACATGATGTCGTCGATGTCCTGCGGGTTGGCCCAGCCGAATGCCGTGATGTGCTCTTCCGACACCATCGGATCATTGAGCTTGTCGTTCTTGTAGTAGAACTCGATGATCGAGCGGGGCAGCGGCGTGCCTTCCTCCAGGCCGAGGCGCGTGGCCAGCGAACCGGCCGCGACGTTGCGAACGACCACCTCGAGCGGGATGATTTCGACCTCGCGGATCAGCTGCTCGCGCATGTTGAGGCGGCGGATGAAATGCGTCGGCAACCCGATCTCGCCGAGCTTCTGAAAGATGAACTCGGAGATGCGGTTGTTGAGGACGCCCTTGCCTTCGATCTGGGCGTGCTTCTTGTTGTTGAAGGCCGTCGCGTCGTCCTTGAAATGCTGAATGAGCGTGCCGGGTTCGGGTCCCTCGTAGAGGATCTTGGCCTTTCCCTCGTAAATACGACGCCGCCTGTTCATCTCACGATCCTCTCGTCGCTTCGTATTGTTGGCACGTGCTGTGCGCGTTGCGACAACCCCGTTGAAATCACGTCATGTTTCAGGAGAAACACGGCATGTCCGGCGTCCTTTAGGGTGATGTCGACCGCCCCCGGACAGTAGCCGAACGGGTGTCCGGAAACAATCGCGTGGGTCCTTCTGAACAGGGTTTCCGCCATGCATTTTCCGGCTCTGTTGATTTTGACGCAGCGGACGCGCTATGGCTGCTGCGGGCGGGCTGCCGTTCCCGAGGGCTCTGCAACTATAAGTGGAACGGACAGAGAACAAATCGAACCGGAGCTAAGGATGACCACCTTCGACGATCGCGAGAAGGCTTTCGAGCGCAAGTTCGCGATGGACCAGGATTTGAGGTTCAAGGCTGAGGCGCGGCGCAACAAGCTGCTCGCGGAGTGGGCCGGCGCCAAGCTCGGCATCACAGGGGCTGCGCTCGAGGACTACATCAAAGCCGTACGCAAGGCGGATCTGGCCGAAAAGGGCGATGAGGACGTCGTCCGCAAGCTGCGTAAGGATTTCGACGACAAGGGCATAAAGGTTTCGGACGACGAGATCCGGTCGGCGATGATGGATTTTATCGCCGCCGCCGTGCAGCAGGTCGAAAGCCAGAAGTCGAGCTGAACGAACAGGCGTTTCAAGCAGTGGGTGCCGCTCGGCGCCTACTGCTTGAGCGGTATCTTGTAGAGTCGCACGCCGTAGCGCGGATAGCGATCCTCGATCTTGCCGTCCTTGATCGGCACGATGCGGTCTTCACCGATGACGATGGCCGTTCCGCTTTGCTGTGCGTCAAGCGATAGGGTGGCCGTGACCGGTTTCGGCTCCAGATTGACCGAGAACACATAGAAGTCGTCGCCGTATTCCTTCGCCAGGGTTGTGATGTGAGCGGGGGCTCTCACACCGGAGAGTGTGGGACTGTTGATGACCGGCGCGAGCTTCGCTACTTCGCGGTTGACCTGCGCGACGGCGGCGACGGCGTCGGGGTACCGCATGATACCGTCGCTGCGGAAAGTCGGCTGCCATTCGTGCACGAAGTAAAAGATGCCGGTTGCGCCATGCACTATGGCCATCCAGACCTCGGACCGGATTTCATCTGGCGTGGGCCGCCGCGTCGGATTGTTGATGTGCGTGGTCTCGATGGCAGCCCAGACAGGCTGTCCGCGCGCCGCCCAGCCTTTCAGTCTGGTTGTGCCCTCGCCGACGAGGTTGAGACGGCCCATCACATGACCCTGGCGCTCCTCGGCCGCAGGGTAGATATCGAACGACAGGATGTCGGCAGCGGTTGACGCGCTGGCATAGTAGGTGTCGCGGTCGAGGTTCGTGCAGAGCTCGCCGCGGCCGAACCAGCGTGGATTGGCGACGCCCTGGCCGAAATTGAGAAGCACGGGCCGCGAGCTGTCCCCGGACCTGATCTCCCGATAGCGGCGCGCCAGCTGGTCGGGAAGGATGCAGTCGCCATAGCCTCCGCGCCCGTTTGGCTGTGCGTTGTCCGGCTCGTCATCCTGCATCCACGCCCGGACGACGTCGATGTTGCGCAGTTTGCGAGCGCCGGCGGAGAAGTCGGCGACGGCGTAGAGGCCATGCGCGGCGAGCTGGTCGAGTTGAACGCCGGTCGGGCCTTCCCACAGCCCGATATACGTGTTGATACCCATTGCCTTGTAGGTCGCGGCGCTGTCCGTGTCCTGAAGCCAGACGCCGATCATGAAAAAGGACGGGTCGGTGGGAAAACCGTGGCTGTAGCCCGGTTGAGCCTGCGAAGTATCGAGCCCGTGCAGCGGACTGGCGCCGGCCAGAAAAAGAACCGCACCGATGACGGCGCCAGGCCTTGTCAATCTGCTGATTGCCCGCCGCAACATGGTGTACCGCATCCCCCCGATTGCGCCGCGCGCACCGCACTGAGCACTTTTCCCTGCCGCATTGCCCGCGGCGAGGACTGTCATGGTGAATCACGGGAATGTGACTGCCAAGGCGTACGTCAGATACTTTTGAGGAAGCGCCCGAATTGAAGCAGGCCGTCGGGCCATGGTCCCTGACCGGATGCGGTGTTGATGTGACCGCTCGGTCCGGCATCGACAAGCTGAGCGTTCCAGGCTTGGGCCAGCGCTTCAGCCTCATCGAAGCGACATGTCCGATCCGATCGGCTGGCAACGAGGACGACCCGGGTGGGCAGGGGCGCGAGCGGCGGCGGCCAGAACCCGCCCTGACGGGCCGGCCAGTCGTCGCTTGCAGACAGGTCGGGAGGCGCGACAAGGAAGGCGCCGGCAACCCTGGGGCCGTCGGCGGCGATCAGGGCATGAGCGGCGGCCAGCACGCCGCAACCATGCGCAAGAAGGACGATCGGACGGCTCGCGGATGCGGCTGCTGCGCCGATCGCCCGAGCCCAATCGGCGCAGCGGGGGGTATCCCAATCGTCCTGCGCGACGCGGCGTGCCGTGCTGAGGTTGCGTTCCCACCGCGATTGCCAATGATCTCGATCCGAATTCTTCCAGCCGGGGATCACCAGAATGTCGGCGTCGCGGGTCTGCATCCTGGCGGCCCTTGTCTAGCGGCCCTTGAATGCCGGCTTGCGTTTCTCGGCGAAGGCGCGCCGCCCCTCGGCATAATCGTCGCTCTCGAAGCAGGCATGAACGAGCGCATCGATGTCCGTCAGATCGACGCCTTTGGAAGGGTGTGCAAGCGCGTCGATGGCAGCTTTGGCGGCACGGATCGACAGAGGCGCATTGGTCGCAAGCTCGTTGGCGACATCCTGCGTAGCCTCGGCGAGCTGCGCGGCTGGGTATACGGCATTGACGAGGCCGATCCGCAATGCGGCGCCGGCATCGTAGTGACGTGCGGTGAACAGCATCTCTTTTGCTGTCGCCGGAGATACGACGGAAAGCAGCGGTTTGATCCAGCGCGCGTTGTAGCCAATGCCGAGCTTGGCGGCGGGAATGGAGAAGCGCGCAGTTTCGGCCGCGAGCCGCATGTCGCAGCAAATCGCCAGCTCCAGCCCGCCGCCAAAACAGATGCCGTGGATCATGGCGATGGTCGGCTTGGAGCAGTTGGCAAGGCTCCCGAAGGCCGAATTGTTGAAATCATCGTATCGCCGCGCCTGCTCTCCGCTGCGCTGCGTATCGAACTCGGAGATGTCGGCACCGGCGGAGAATGCTTTCTCGCCCGCTCCCGTCAGGATGAGGACGCGAACCGAAGGGTCTTCCTCCGCTTCGTGGATCAGTCCCGGGAGGGCCTGCCACATCGCGGCCGTATAGGCGTTAAGGCGAGCCGGATTGTCGGCAATCATCCAGCGCTGGGCGCCACGATTTTCGACACGCAACTGGGGAACTTGGGTCATCGGCTTCCGGTGCCATGCTGGGAACGCACGCGTTCTTAACGGTGCCGGACGCACTCTTGCAAGGCAGGCTTGAAAAGGCGCCCCCCGTGGGCCGGCCGAGGTTGTTTGCGTTGACTTGCCGGGACGGGCTGATTACCTCCTAAGAACGACAGCTTTGCGCATCGGGAGACCCACATGGCCGGCAAAGCGGCAACAAGAGGCGCGGAGCGCGCCAGCCTGAAAAGCTGCGATCCCATCTGGGATGCCGTGCGCGAAGAGGCTGAACAGGCTATTCGCGTCGAGCCGGCGCTCGGCGGGTTCATCTACGCAACGATCCTGAGCCATGATCATCTGGAAGACGCCATCTGCCATCGGCTGGCGCAACGCCTCAATCATGCCGATGTCGATGCCGGCCTGATCGGGCAGACGTTTGCCCAGGTGCTTGCCGCCAATCCGCAGTTTGGCACCGCGTTTCGCGCCGACCTGGCTGCTGTCTACGATCGCGACCCCGCGTGCAGCCGCTACATCGAGCCGCTGCTCTACTTCAAGGGGTTCCACGCTCTCGTCACCCACCGTTTCGCGCATGCGCTGCTGCTGAACGGCCGCCGCGATTTTGCACTCTACCTGCAGAGCCAGAGCTCGCGCATTTTTGGCGTCGATATCAATCCGGCTGCGCGCATCGGCATCGGAATCATGATCGATCACGCGACCGGGATCGTCATCGGCGAGACGGCAGTCATCGGCGACAACTGCTCGCTTCTGCAAGGCGTCACGCTGGGCGGAACGGGCAAGGAGACAGGCGATCGTCATCCCAAGATCTCATCCAACGTGATGATCGGCGCCGGCGCGAAGGTCCTCGGCAACATCACGGTCGGCCGCTGCTCGCGCATTGCCTCGGGCAGCGTCGTGCTGCAAGACGTGCCGCCCGAAACCACGGTCGCCGGCGTGCCAGCCAAGGTCGTCGGCCCGGCCGGCTGCCCGGAACCGGCGCGCGCGATGGATCAGCGCCTTACCCCCTCGGACTGCGGCTGCTGACACGGCCGGCAACAAAGGAGAACCAGGTGAACCCGCAGGAGCTCATTCGCCTGCAGACGTATCTGCGCAAGGTGTTCGGCACGAAAACACTGTCCGTCCGCGCTCGCCCCAAGAAGACCGACTCGGCCGAGGTCTATGTGGGCGACGAGTTCATCGCCACCATCACGGTGGA
>JBFWWW010000227.1:0-5066 GCA_050245975.1 Hyphomicrobiaceae bacterium | reverse complement strand
GAGCTTGCCCTCCGGCGCCTCGTCCCGCCAGACCACCTCGGTCGACTTCTGCGCACCGATCTCTCCCAGGTCCTTGCCGAGGACACCATGAGAGGTCCCGAGCAGATGCTTCAGGAAGTATTCGTGCCCCTTGCCCGACGAGCCCAAGAGGTTCGAGCGCCACACGAACATGTTGCGCGGCCAGTTCTGCGGAGCGTCGGGATCGTGGCAGGAGAGTTTGAGCGCGCCGGATTTCAATCCGCCGGCCACATAGTCCTTCACGTCCTGCCCGGCAGCAGCAGCCCGACCGGCGACCAGCAGCGGGTTCGTCTCGAGCTGCGGAGCAGACGGCAGCCAGCCCATGCGCTCCGCCCGCACGTTGTAGTCGATGATCGCGCCGTTCCAGACGCCCGGCGGCGCGGTCGGCGAGAGAATATCTTGCGCGTTCAGCGTCTCGTAGCGCCACTGGTCCGTATGGGCATAGAAGAACGAGGTCGAGTTCTGCTGCCGGGGCGGGCGCGCCCAGTCGAGGCCGAAGGCAAGTGGCAGCCAGCCCGACTGCGGTCGCAATTTTTCCTGGCCGACATAGTGCGACCACCCGCCACCGGACTGCCCCACGCAGCCGCACAGCACCAGCATGTTGATGACACCGCGATAGTTCATGTCGCAGTGGAACCAATGGTTCATGGCCGCGCCGATGATGATCATGGAGCGGCCGTTGGTCTTCTCGGCATTGCGCGCAAACTCGCGAGCAACCTGGATGATCTGTCCACGCGGCACGCCGGTGATCTGCTCCGCCCAAGCGGGCGTGTAGGGCGCTGTGTCGTCGAAGGAAACCGCCACGTGATCGCCGCCAAAACCGCGGTCGACCCCGTAGTTGGCAGCCAGCAGGTCGAACACCGACGCGACGAGGGTTTCGCCGTCCTTCAGACGAAGGCGCTTGGCAGGCACATTGCGGACCAGAACGCTCGGATGATCCGTGCCGGCAAAATGATCGTGCGCGCTGTTACCGAAATAGGGGAAGGCGACGGGCACAACGGCATCTTTGATATCCGCCAACGTCAGCCGCAGCTTGGTCGCCCCGCCTGCGCCGCTCCTCTCCTCGAGGTTCCATTTGCCCGTCTCCCCCCAGCGAAAGCCAACCGAGCCGAGCGGAGCGACGACAGCGGCCGACGTCTCGTCGAACGCGACCGTTTTCCACTCGGGATTGTTGGTTTCACCCAGGGCACCCTCAAAATCCGAGGCGCGAACAAGCCGGTCCGGAACGACCCGATCACCCTGCCTGACGAGGCGCACCAGCATCGGCATGTCGGTATATTTGCGCGCGTAGTCCTGGAAGTACGGCACCTGACGGTCGATGTGGAACTCGCGCAGGATGACGTGGCCCATGGCCATCGCAAGCGCAGCGTCCGTTCCCTGCTTCACCGAGATCCAAAGATCGGCGAACTTCGAGGCTTCCGAGTAGTCCGGACATATGACGACGCTCTTGGCGCCCTTGTAGCGGACCTCGGTGTAGAAGTGGGCGTCGGGCGTCCGTGTCTGGGGGACGTTCGAGCCCCACAGGATGAGGAAGCCGGCGTTGTACCAGTCGGCGCTCTCCGGCACATCCGTCTGCTCGCCCCACGTCTGCGGGCTCGACGGCGGCAGGTCGCAGTACCAATCGTAGAACGACATGCAGACGCCGCCGAGCAGCGACAGATAGCGCGAGCCGGCCGCATAACTCACCATCGACATTGCCGGGATCGGCGAGAACCCGATCACGCGATCGGGCCCGTGGGTCTTCACGGTATAGGCATTGGCGGCGGCGATGATCTCCGTCACCTCGTCCCACGTGGCACGGACGAACCCGCCCAGACCGCGCTTGCGCGTGTACGCCGCCCGCTTGGCCGGATCCTCGACTATGGAGGCCCAGGCGGCAACGGGCGTACGCATGACGCGCGCGTCGCGCCACAGCTTCAGGAGGCGCGAGCGCACGAGCGGATACTTCACGCGATTGCCGGAATAGAGGTACCAGGAATAGCTCGCGCCCCGCGAGCAGCCGCGCGGCTCGTGGTTGGGCAGGTCCGGCCGCGTGCGGGGGTAGTCGGTCTGCTGGGTCTCCCAGGTGACGATGCCGCCCTTGACGTAGATCTTCCACGAGCAGGAGCCCGTGCAGTTGGCGCCGTGCGTCGAGCGCACGATCTTGTCGTGCTGCCAGCGCTTGCGATACCCGTCCTCCCAGCGACGGTCCTCGCGGGTCGTGATGCCGTGTCCGTCCGCGAATTCGTCGTCGATCCGCTTGAAGAACGTCAGCCGGTCGAGGAAATGGCTCATCTTGTCTCCTGGGGCTTTAAGCAGCTGGCTGCGGCGAACGCGTTTGAGGCGGCATCCCGCCCCGCTCGATGTCGCGCAGCAATCCGCCGGGCCGTGTGTAGAACCACCAGGTTGCGGCGATGCAGGACACGTAGAACAGCAGGAATCCGACGAGAGCGATCTGCGGACCGCCGCTCCAGGCAATCGCCTGGCCGTAGCTCATGGGGATGAAGAAAGCGCCGTAGGCAGCGATCGCCGAGGTGAAGCCGATGATAGCCGCACTCTCCTTCTCGGATTGGCGTACGCGCTCCTCCCGGCTGGCGCCGGGCATCAGGCGATCCATCTCGCGACGCATGATGGCGGGGATCATCTGGAACGTCGAGGCGTTGCCGACGCCGCTAACGAAGAACAGGAAAACGAACATGGCGAAGAAGCCGGGCCAACTTCCGATCTTGAGGAAGTAGAGGACGCCGAGCACGCCGACGGCCATGCCCACAAATACCCAGAACGTGACGCGCCCGCCGCCCCAGCGGTCCGATATCCAGCCGGTCAGCGATCTTGACAGTGCACCGACGAGCGGGCCGAGAAAGGCGTAGGCGAGCGCGTTGACTTGCGGAAATTCGGTCTTGGCAAGCAACGGAAAGCCGGCGGCATAGCCGATGAACGATCCGAATGTCCCCGTATAGAGCCAGCACATGATCCAGTTGTGCTTGCGCTCGAAGATCACCGCCTGCTCGGCAAACGAGGCTCTGGCGGAGGCGATATCGTTCATCCCGAACCAGGCGGCGAACGCACTGGCAGCGATGAACGGGACCCAGATGAAGCCGGCATTCTGCAACCACAGTCTGGTCTCGCGGCCGGCCTCGACGGCGGCCTGCGGCTCGCCGCCAAGCCAGCCGAAAATGCCGGTGGTGATGGCGAGCGGCACCACGAACTGCGCGACGCTGACGCCGAGATTGCCAAGCCCGGCGTTGAGGGCCAGCGCATTGCCCTTCTCGGCCTTGGGAAAAAAGAACGAGATGTTGGCCATCGAGGACGCGAAGTTTCCTCCGCCGAAGCCGCACAGCAGCGCCAGGCCCAGGAATATCCAGTAAGGGGTCGCCGGGTTCTGCGCCGCAAAGCCGATGCCGAGCGCCGGCGCCAACAGCGACCAGGTGGTGAGCGTGGTCCAAAGGCGGCCGCCGAACACCGGAACCATGAAGGAATAGAAAATGCGCAACGTTGCGCCGGAAAGACCCGGCAGCGCCGCGAGCCAGAACAGCTGGCCGGTCGAATAGGCGAAGCCTATGGCCGGCAGCTTGGCGACGACCACCGACCAGACCATCCAGACGGCGAAGGACAGCAACAGCGCGGGAATGGAGATGAAGAGGTTGCGCCGCGCGATGGCGCGCCCTTCCTTTTCCCAGAACGCGGCATTCTCCGGCTGCCAGTCCGTAATGAGATGCGGACCCAGCGTGCCCACGTGGCGGGGCTCGTGCAGCTCCTGCATCTCGGGGAGCTCGGGCAGTCTGCCCAGAGCCTCGCCATAGACCCCCTTCTCCATGGCCCGGATTGCGAAATGCATCCAGACGAGCGAGATGCCCGCGATGGCGAACAACACCATGAAGCAGCTCTGCCAGATGCCTGTCAGATCGTTGAGCAGGCCGAAGAGGATCGGCAGGATGAAGCCGCCGAGCCCGCCCACCAGACCGACCGCCCCGCCGATCGCACCGACGTTGCCCGGGTAGTAGACGGGGATGTGCTTGAAAACGGCCGCCTTGCCGAGGCTCATGAAGAACCCGAGCACGAATGCCACGGTCGTGAACGTGACCAGGCCCGTCTCCATGCGGAACGTCACGGGCCCCTGAATGCCGCGCACGATGTATTCGGTCGGCGGATAGGACAGCACGAAGCAGCATGCCACGGATGCGCCGAACGTCCAGTACATGACGCGGCGCGCGCCATATCTGTCGGACAGCACGCCGCCATAGATGCGAAACAGGCTTGCCGGAACGGAATAGCAAGCAGCGATCAGTCCTGCGCTCTCGATGCTCAGCCCGTAGACGCCGATGAGGTAGCGTGGAAGCCACAAGGCCAGCGCAACAAACCCGCCGAAGACAAAGAAGTAGTAGAGCGAGAAGCGCCACACCTGCACCCTGGCCAGAGGTGCGAGCATCTCGCGCATCGAACGGGGCGCCACGCCCCGGAGCCGGCGCTCCGTTGTCTTGGGATCATCCCGAGTGCAGACCCAGAACACGCCTGCCGTTATGACGAGCGCAATGGCCCAGACATCGGCAACCGTCTTCCAGCCGTACATGACCATTACAAAGGGTGCGACAAACTTTGTGACGGCGGCTCCCACATTGCCGGCGCCGAAAATACCAAGAGCCGTCCCCTGCCGGTCCGGCGCATACCAGTTCGACACATAGGCGACGCCGACGGCAAATGAGCCGCCTGCAATCCCGACACCCAGAGCCGCCAGCACAAAAGTCCGGAAATCATAGGCAAACGTCAGCAGCCATGTCGCGACGGCTGCCGACAACATGACGGCTACGTACACGATCCGCCCGCCGTATTTGTCGGACCAGATGCCGAGAATAAGCCGGACAAGAGAGCCGGTGAGGATCGGCGTTCCGATCAGGAGGCCGAACTGGGTCTCGGTGAGCCCAAGGTCGCTCTTGATCTGGACACCGATGATGGAAAAAATCGTCCAGACGGCAAAACAGACCGTGAACGCAAAGGTCGAAAACACCAGTGCGTTTGTCTGACCCGAGCGAACATCTGATGCGCTTCGCATGCGATAGCCCTGACCCCAA
>JBFWWW010000226.1:0-5096 GCA_050245975.1 Hyphomicrobiaceae bacterium | reverse complement strand
GGCGGCGCGGCGGCTCTGGGCGATGTCGAAGCCGCTGGCCGGCACACTGGCCGAGGCCTACCTGCACGGCCGGGGGATTGCGACCGTCCACCATGCGGGTGCACTGCGGTTTCATCCGCGGTGTTACTATCGCCACGACGAGCACGCGCCGACCGAGACCTGGCCGGCGATGATCGCCGCCGTCACCGATCTATCCGGCGCCATCACGGGCGCGCATCGTACCTGGCTTGCGCCGGGTGGCTCGGGCAAAGCGCCGATCGACACTCCGCGACGCGCCATGGGCGGTCTTCTCCGCCATGCCGTCCGCTTCGGCATGGCCGGCGACGTGCTCGGGGCCGGCGAAGGCATCGAGACGGTGTTATCGCTGCGCTGTGCGTTGCCCGCCATGCCCATGGCGGCGGCACTGTCGGCCAGCCATCTCGCCGCTCTCGAACTCCCGACGGCGCTCCGACGGTTGTATGTCGCTCGGGATGCCGACGTCGCGGGCGAGAGGGCCGCCGCTGCGCTCACCGCACGAGCCGAAGCCGCCGGCATCGAGGCAGTGATCCTCTCGCCGCGGCTCGGCGACTACAACGAGGATATGCAGACGTTCGGCCCCGGCGCCGTGTGTGCGGCAGTGCGCGTTCAGCTCGCCCCGCAGGACGCGATGCGCTTCATGCGCCGCAGGATGGTCAGGACGGGGTGAGCGAAGCCGCTACCCCGTCCCAAGCTCACAAGGCCCTCAGGAAGGCCATGAGGTCCTTATCCTCCTTCCATGACCGAGTGGCCCGCGGCTGCCCCACCTCGCAGAGTGCGACGGCATTGGCCTTCAGTGTGAGGTCGATCTCGGCATAGATGTTGGTCGTGCTGATCGAGACGTGTCCGAGCCAGGCGCGGATCGTGTTGATGTCCACACCGGCGAGGACGAGGTGGCACGCCGTCGTGTGCCGGATCACGTGCGGGGACACAGTGCGACCCGCCAACGCCGGAACCTGGGCCGCGCAACGCTCGATAAGCCGATAGACCCCGAAGCGGGTGAAGGGCGTCCCGAGCCGGCTGACGAACACGGCGTCTTCGCTGCCTCGACCGGCGATCTCGTCCGCCAGAACGCGCTCGGTTTCCGGCCAGAGCGGGCAGTGTCGCGTCCGACCGCCCTTGCCGTGCAACGTGGCGAGGTCGTGTCCGCCGTTTCGCGACCCGATCTGCAGATCGCACACCTTCAGGTGGCTGGCCTCGGATACTCTCGCGCCTGTGTTGTAGAGGAACAGCAGCAGCGCGTACTCGCTCCGCCCGCGCCGGGTCTTGCGGTCGGGCACAGCCAGCACCGCCTCCATCTCGGCCCGCGTCAGCCATCCGACCGGCGGCGGCATGCACCTTTTCGACGCGATGGCCCAGATATGACCGCACCATTCGACGTGGGAAGGATCGCGGCTGCCGACGAAGCGTGCGAACGCCCGGATGGCGGCCAGCCGCTGATTGCGGGTTCGGATCGAGCAACCCCGGTTCGTTTCAAGGTGGGTGAGGAACTGCAGCACGTGGACGGACGTGACGTCCCAGACAGCCAGCCGGTCCACGGGCTTGCGGACCTTCCGGCTGACGAAGGGCAGCAGCAGGCTGAAGGTGTCGCGGTAGCTCTTGCGGGTGTTCCGGGCGAGATTGCGTTCGGTGACGATGTATTCGCACAGGAACCGGCGCAGCCAAGGTCCGAGGATTGCGAGGTCAGGCATACCGACCTCCCTCCGCATAGCGGGCGAACCGCAATGACGCCTGCTCCAGAAGCTCCGGCGTCATCGACAGGTAGACCTTCGTGCCCTCCAGATCGGCGTGGCCGAGATAGGTGGAGAGCACCGGCAGCAGCCGCTGCACGTCAGCGCCCTCGCGATACCAGCTCGTCAGGCGGTGGACCGCGAAGCTGTGCCGAAGGTCGTGCAGGCGCGGGATCGTTCGGCCGCCTGCGGAGCGACCGACCCCGGCTACGCGCCTGAGCGTGTCGAACGCGTCCTGCACGGTGCTGCTTGCGAGCCGCGTCCCGTCCCGGTTCGCCAGGAGCAACGCATTCCCGTCGTCCACGAGCCCGGCTCGACGGCGCAGGGACACGTGGGTCCCCACCACCGCGGCGAGCTGAGGTCCGACCGGGACCAGCCGGCTCTTGAAGAACTTGGTGGCCCGGATGGTCAGCACGGCGTTCGTCAGATCGACGTCGGCCAGGGTGAGCCGGGACGCTTCTCCGTAGCGCAACCCGGCCCCGTACAGCAGGATGAGCAGGGTGCGGAAGGTCACCGCATCCAGTTGGACCGCGCCGCGTCGACTCGTTTCCACGGTCGGGGGATCGAACAGGCGAGCAAGCTCGTCGCGCGAGTAAATGTAAGGCGGCGCGCGCTCCGGCGATCTCAGCACGTTGGCGGGCAGCGGCGAGCGGCTCGCGTAGCCGCGGCTGATTGCGTAGCGCCAGAACCCGACCAAGGCGTAATACTTGTTCTCCCGGGTCCGGGTCAGTGGTTCATGGCCCGCCAGGAAGGCCAAGATCTGCGCCGTGTTGATGTGGTTGCACGGCGTGTCGGTGCCGGCATGCCTGACGAACCCCCGCAGGAGCCCGGCCGAGTTCGTGAACTTCGCGCCATGGGCTTGGCGCCACAGGATGTACTGCTCGATCGCTTCGCGAAGGGTCATACCAGGCCCTCCAGATCAAGGGCCGCTACCTTGCGCAGCGCCGCGAGGTCGACCTTGGCGTAGATCGTGGTGGATGACGGGTCGCGGTGGCCGAGGAAGTCCCCGATCACCTTCATCGACGTGCCCTGGTCGAGGAGGTGCTGAGCCGCGGCGTGCCGAAGCGCATGGGCCCCACGTCGGCCGCTGACGACGCCGATGCCCGCCAGCCGGTCGCGGACCATCTTGCCCAGGGCGTTCCGGTCGAGCGGCCGGATCGGCGCGCGCGTCGTGAAGAAGAGACTGCGCCCGAAGCCGGATGGCCGCGCCTCCCTGATGTAGCGCAGGATGGCGTGGCCCACGCCCTGCGACAGCGGCCATAGATGGGTCCGGCCCGGTTTCGGGCAGCGGACCCGAAGCATGGCATTCTCCCAGTCGAGATCGTCCAGCCGCAGCCCGCCGACCTCTCCGGTCCGAAGCCCGTACCCGATGAACAGCATCAGGATCGCCCGGTCGCGCTTGTCGACCGAACGATCGCCTCCAACCGACGCCAGCAGGCGCACCACATCCTCGCGCGGCAGGCCCTTCGGCACGGCCTCGTCAGCCATGAACCGGGGCGCCACGATGCCGGCGCCGAGACCCGCTCGGCACCAGCCGCGCGTCTCGGCGAACAGGAAGAACGCTCGAAGACGCTGCGCATAATCGTGCCGCGTCCGGCGGCCCCAGACGCCTTGCTCGTGCTCCGCGGCCACTGCGTCGTCGATGTCGGTCATGCCGACGGCGCTCAACTGCACTCCCTTCGCGGCCAGCCGGTCGAAGAAGCGGTCGGCAGCCTTGCGATAGCTGTGCACGGTCCCCTCCGAGAGACCGCGCTCCTCGCGCGCCCATCGCGCAAAGGTCTGGACCTCGGCATCGTGCGGATGGCGGCGATCACCGGGCTGGTCGAGCCAGCCCAGGAAGTCGAGCCATCGAAGACCGTGGCTGACGAAGCGGTCGCGCGTTTTGGGTAGCGCCGCCCGATCGCAGCGGCGGCCTCTCGGTTGCGACCACAGTGCCGCAGCAGCCTCGATCTGCGACCGGCTCACCCGATCACCATTCTTGAGGTCCAGCAGTCGGAGCAGGCTCAGCTGGTCATTGGCGCATTGGCGCAAGGTCGATCGCCTCGCGCCGGCCGCCTTGAGGTGGGCGAGGTATCGTTCGCGCTGCTCCACGAGCGGCGCTGCGCGATACCTCTCGACGGTATGGGGGAAGAAGATGTCGTCGAACATGTTGACCTCCATGCTGTTGGAGGCACGAGCTTCCCGATCGGGTGGGTCGACGGAAGCTATGTTGATCGCAGGCGGGGCCTGTCATCCGGCGCAAGCTGGGCGCGCAGTCCGTCTCTCAGCACCTCGGCGCCGAGCCGGCGCAGGTCCTCGTTGAAGTCGGCCAGCGAGGGTACGAGCGTCAGCGCCTCGACGCCGGCGATACGGGCGAGGTCGGCCAGGGTGTTCACGGCACGGCATCCTGCGGGATCGTTGTCTCGCGCCAGATAGAGCCGTCGTAGTCCAGTAGGCAGTTCCAGCGCGGCGAGGTGGTTGGCCGAGAGCGCAGCCGCCGCCGGAACCGAGGGCATGACCTGCCGAAGCGAGAGGATCGTCTCCAGTCCCTCTCCCGCGATCATGACGTCGGCCGCGCGGCCGAACCAGACGGCGTTGCCAAGGAGCAGGCCCATGGCGCGGCGGGGCGTCGAGACCGGCGCTTTTCCGACCGACCCCGGATCGAGCCAGGTGCGGTGCGCGCCCGTCATCGTGCCATCGAGCGCCGTGACCGCCGCGATCAGCGCGGGCCAGGCATCCCTGGCCTGGTCACGAAGGTCTCTATCGTCGCCGCGATACCAACAGCGCGGGTGGAAGCGGAGAGCATCACACCAACTCAGATCGCTGATCCCCCGGCCGTGCAGGTAGGCCTCGGCCAGTGTGCCGGCCAGCGGCTTCGACATCGCCCAGAGCCGCCGCGCCGCCTCGGGCGAACCGGTCGGCACGGGCGGCCTCGGCTCGTACGACGGCTCGGCGCGCGGCAGCGCCAGGAAGCGCCGCGCCTCCTCGGCGACGTCCCTGAACTCGATCAGCCCGCAGCTCTCGCGGATGACGTCGAGCAGGTCGCCATGCTCCGACGAGGCCGCATCGGTCCAGTGCCCCGCCGCGCCGGGGCCGGACTCCGGCCCGCTCAGCCGCACGAACATCGACCGGCCGGGCGTGTTGCGCACGTCGCCCACCGTCCAGTAGCGGCCCTGGCGTCGGCCTTTGGAGAGGTAATAGCGGCAGACCGCCTCGGCATCCCGCGCGAGACGCCGCGCCAGCTCGGAGGCGTCGCGGGGCATCACGCGACCCTCCCTGACGGGTGGAGATTATGTTGCGGAGAAGCCGCCGAGCCCGCGCAAAACGGCCGTCCAGCACAGGGCCGCAACATAACCCGCCGCGCAACATAAT
>JBFWWW010000225.1:0-5149 GCA_050245975.1 Hyphomicrobiaceae bacterium | reverse complement strand
CAATACCGGGCGCCGAACGATCCGAGCGCGACGTCAATGAGAACAGCATGACCATCGCTGCCAACGCTTCCGACCGGCCCTTCGTGCCTCTCCTCCTCGCCTTGAGCGGCGGCCACCTGCTCAACGACCTGATCGCGTCGATGATCCCGGCGATGTATCCGCTTTTCAAGGCGGCATACCACCTCGACTTCGCGCAGATCGGCATGATCACGCTGGCGTTCCAGGTGACATCGTCGCTGCTGCAGCCTGCACTGGGCTATGCGACAGACCACAAGCCGTGGCCCTACGCCATGGCCGCCGGCATGGCATCGACGTTGATGGGGATTATTGGCCTTGCATCCGCCAGCAACTACGGGATGGTCATCATCTCGGTTGCGCTTGTCGGTTTGGGCTCCGCCGTATTCCATCCCGAGGCGACGCGGATGGCGCGCCATGCCGCCGCCGGTCACCAGGGCTTCGCGCAGGGAATATTTCAGATCGGGGGTCATGCCGGCTACGCGGTCGGACCATTGCTCGCCGCGATGGTCGTCGTGCCGCACGGGCTGTCGAGCCTCGCCTGGATGTCCGTCGTGGCCGTGATGGCGATGGCGCTGATGGCCTGGACAGGCACACGGTATGCGGCGATGCGAACCGCTCAGACCGCCGCCACCCGAAGCCAGAGCTCCGCTGCGACGGGTCCGGCCACAGCAAGCGGACCGGTTCTGCTGGCCATGAGCGTCCTCATCGTCCTCCTGCTGTCGAAAGGCGCTTACACGGCGGCCTTCACGTCGTACTACACGTTCTATCTGATCGAGAGGTTCGGCGTTTCGGTGCAGGCCTCGCAGATCATGCTGTTCGCCTACCTCGTCGTCGGTGCTCTGGGCGTCGTTGTCGGCGGTATGGTCGGCGACCGCGCCGGCCGCCGGCGCGTCATCTGGATTTCGATCCTGGGATCGCTGCCGTTCGCGCTGCTGCTGCCCTATGTCAACCTTTTCTGGACCGGCGTTCTGAGCGTCGTCATCAGCTTCATCATGTCGAGCGCGTTCTCCTCGATCCTGATCTACGCCATCGATCTGGTCCCGCACCGCATCGGCCTCGTCGGCGGATTGTTCTACGGTCTTTCATTCGGGCTTGGCGGCCTCGCGGCCGCCGCACTGGGCCTGCTCACGGATCAGATCGGCATTGTTGCCGTCTTCAAACTGTGTTCCTGGCTGCCGGCGCTCGGCCTGCTGACATTCCTGCTGCCCCGGTCGGGGTCGGTGAGCACGTCTGCACGCGATTAGCGCTGCAGAAACGGTCGGTACGTTGGCGCTCAGGTCTCGGGCGCGCTTTGAATGACGCCCTCGGCTTCCAGCGCCGCGATCGCCGCCTCGCTGAACCCAAGCTCGGAGAGGACGGCCCTGGTGTCATGGCCGAGGGCTTCGCCTGCTTTGGACACGGCACCCGGCGTACGGGAGAAGCGCGGCACGACGTTTTGCATCTTTACACGGCCGAGCTCGCGGTCTGCGACCTCCACGATGGCCTCGCGCGCGACAAACTGCGGATTTTCCATTGCCGCCTTGGCATCGTTGATCGGCGCAAACGCAATGCCGTGAGCGTCCAGTCGCGTCTCGAGCTCCGAGAACGGCAGGCGGCGCAGCGCTTCGGCGACGATCGCGTTGATCTCATGCCGGTTGCGCACTCTCTCGACGTTGGTGGCGAACCGAGGATCGGATTTCAGCGCGGGCTGCCCGATCGCGTCCGCGAGCCGCTCGAAGACAGCCTGCGACGATGCCGGCACCGATACCCATCGTCCGTCGAGGGTCTGAAAGATGCTGCTCGGCGCCGCATACGCGTTGACGTTGCCGGATCGCTTCGGTGACTGACCGAGCTGATCCTGCTGGATGATGACAAAATCCAGCACACGCAGCATGGCTTCCGACATCGAGCAGTCGATCTCCTGCCCCGCTTGCCCCGGTGACCGGTCCAGCTCGTAGAGAGCAGCCAGGACGCCGAGGGCGGCAACGAGCCCGCCCACGGCGTCGGAGATGGGGAATCCCAGGTGCAGGGGCGGGCCGTCCTCCTCCCCGCACAGATGCGTGAACCCCGACAGCGCCTCGAAGGCACGCGCAAATCCCGGCCGGTCGCGATAAGGCCCCGTCTGACCGAAACCGGTGATCCGGATGATGGTCACGCGCGGATTGAGCGAGCGCATCCAATCGCCCGTCAGCCCCCAGCCGTCGAGCGTTCCGGGGCGGAAGTTCTCGATTACCACATCCGTCTTCGCGATGAGGGGCGCCAGAACCTCGCGCGCCCTTGCGTGCCGCAGATCGAGACTGACAGCGCGCTTGTTGCGGTTCGTGACTTTCGACCAGAGCGGCACGCCGTCTTTGTAGGGAGGGAACGCGCGCAAGGGATCGCCGATGCGCGGTTGCTCGACCTTGATGACATCGGCGCCGAAGTCCGCAAGCAGCGCGCCGCACAGCGGCCCCGCAAAGACGGTCGACAGATCGAGCACGCGCAACGCTGCGAGCGGCCCTTGTCCCATGTTGACCCGTGTCCCTCCCGTCTCTGTCCTCCGGCCGAACCAATCAATCGAGACGTGCGCCGTCCCGGTTCAGCAGAGCCCGCAGATCCGACCCCGCCACCTCTCGCGCGCCGATACCATTCCTGACGCAGAGCGTGGCGGCATGTCCGATGGCATGCCCATACGAGAAGCATTGCGCGGTGACGCGCGCAGATGCAACGGCCTCGTGCTCCGCAGAGAGACATCTGCCGGCGACCAGCAAACCCTCTCCCCTCTCGGGCACGAAACACCCGTAAGGCACCTCGTAGAAATCGTTGATCAGCCATTCGACCTTCGGCTTGGCGCCCGCATGCAGCTCGATGGGCCAGGGCGAGCGAGCGATACCGTCGGCAAACTTGGTTCCGCGCGTCACATCCGTGTTGCGCAGCATGGTCATGCCCTGCGCCTGGCGCGTCTGACGGACGCCGACCTGAACGCCGGTGTCGTTGACGATGCTCTTCTCGCAGCCGGCGAGGTGATCGCGGAAAAACCGCGCGTACTCCCGCATCTGCTTGCGACCTTCGATCTCGGCCTCCGTGAAGTCCTTGCTGTAGAGCACGTTGAGCTCGCGACCGTCGCGGCCGACCACGCGGGTGCAATTGCACAGCAGTTCCCCCGGGCGCGTGGTCGGGAACAGCCAGATCTTGGCGCGCGGAAGCCGATAGTCGTTGCCCGCGTTCTTTTCCCGTATGAGCTCGGAAATCTCCTCCGGCATGATCGTATCGGCGCCGTAGCGCGCGACGAACCGGTCGACGTCGACGCCCTGCAGCCGGAAAATCATGGTCGGATTCTGCACCTTGCCGTTCTGGCCGATGAACGAGGGGAATCCCGCCATCGCGACGAGGTCGGCGTCGCCGCTGGCATCGACGGTCATCTTGGCGCGGATTTGCAGCGGCCCTTCTTTCGTGAAGACCATGGCGCCGTCCACGCGCTCCCCGCCGTCCAGCAGGACCGATGTGGCCATCGCGTGATAGACGACATCCACGCCGGCATCCTCGAGCAAAGCATCCGCCGCCTCCCGCCAGACGAGCGGATCGTGCACGCGGGTAAAGGTCTTGCCGTAGCGGACGGGCGGCGCGAGGCCGTTCTTCGCCTCCATCACCTTGACGAACTCGTCAAGAAATCCGTGCACGACCTGCACCGGCCGGGAATTGGGAGAGTCTGAGGCTTCGTAGATGCCGCAGATCGTACCCGACATGCCGGCAACAGCGCCGCCGCCACAGAAGCCGTATCGCTCGACGAGCGTAACGCGAAGCCCCTGACGAGCTGCCGTAACAGCGGTCGCAACGCCGGCTGCTCCGCCGCCAATCACCAGGACGTCGGTATCGTGCAGGGAGGCGGCGCGTCGATCCAACCCGGACATATGTCCTCCTCAACGGTGTCTGGACGGCTCTCGACGGAACCGCCGTTCGTCATCGCATCAACCGATTCGCTGCAGCTCAGGGTCATCCGGCGCAAGGTCGATCCCCAGACCCGGCGCGTCCGGCAGATGAAGCCGTCCCTCGGCAATCCGGTAGCCCGCGCGCCAGAGACGTTCGAACATCGTCTGGTGCAGCAAATGCATCTCGACACTCTCGCAGTTCGACATGGCGGCGGCCATATGCGCGTTGGCCGCGAGCGCCACGGCAGACCCCGAGCAGTGCATGGTCATCGGCCGATGAAACGCTTCGGACAATCCGGCAATCTTGCGCGCCTCGCTGATGCCGCCGCAGACACACGTATCGGCCTGGACGAAATCGACCGCCTGCAGCTCCAGCGCGGACCGGAAGACATGAAGACCGGCCTCCAACTCAGGGCCCGCGATCGGTATGCCGACCGCACGCCTGACTTCCGCCCACCCCTTGAGGTCGGAACGCGCCGTTGGGGCCTCGAGAAAATGGAGATCGAAGGGCCGCATGGCCTGCCCGAGCCGGATGGCTTGCGAGACGCTCGGCGAGAACATGGCATCGACCATCAGGCGCGTTTCCGGACCGACGGCCTCACGAACGGCGCTGACCCGCGCCACGTCTTCGGCCAGCGGCGCACCGCCGGCTTTGAGCTTCACACCTCCAAATCCGCGCGCAACAGCATCAGCCATGTCCTTTGCGACCGACTCCGGCCCATATCCGTCGCGGTACATGCCGCCGCTGGCGTAGAGCAGCACAGAGTCGGCGAAGCCGCCGAGCAGCCGGTACAGCGGCAATCCCGTCATGCGACCCAGGGCATCCCAGAGCGCGATATCAACGGCGCTGGTCGCCGCATAGAGGATGCCGCCTCGGGCGCTCATCAGATTGGTCGCAAGCGCCCGCGCATGGAACCGTTCGATTGCCCAAACCGGCTGCCCGACGACGAGCGGCTTGAGATCCTTCGAGATCAGCGCCGCGACCGGTTCCGGATTGCCGCCATCGCACCAGGCCTCGCCCACACCAATGGCGCCGCTGTGCGTTTCGACGAATGCCAGGATCGCATGCTTCTCGTTCCAGGCGTGCAGTGTGTTGCGCATGCCGGGCGGATATTTTTTTGTGGCGATGCAGACCGTGAGATCTTTCACTATGGCATCGCGGCCCGCAGACGTGATCTCGGCAGCCAGCATGATCAGGCGGTCCGGAACAGTCGGGTCATCACAAACTCACGATGTCCAAGGGA
>JBFWWW010000224.1:0-5176 GCA_050245975.1 Hyphomicrobiaceae bacterium | reverse complement strand
CGCAGGCGCGCCGGGCGGCGGACCGAATGGCGGCTGGACTCTGAGAGAGCGCAGAAATGGCGTTTCTGAGATCATCCACACCTCATGAGGCCGAGGCGGAAATCCGCGGCAAGGGTGTCTGGTTGCGCCATCCGGCGATGTCGAATTATGCGGAATGGGCCGAGCTGCGGGCGGTGAGCCGGCAACACCTGGTGCCGTGGGAGCCGACATGGGCACGAGACGAGCTGTCCAGAGCGGCCTATCGTCGCCGGCTGCGTCACTATCATCGCGATCTGCGTGACGACGCGGGTTATGCGTATTTCATCTTTCGCGAGGGCGACAACGCGCTTATCGGCGGTCTGACGATCGGCAATGTGCGTCGGGGAGTGACCCAGGCCGCTGCGGTGGGTTACTGGGTTGGTGCGCCCTTCGCGCGCAAGGGACACATGACGGCCGCGGTCCGCTGCGTGCTCCCGTTTGCGTTCCGCCATCTGCATTTGCACCGTCTGGAGGCCGCGTGCCTGCCGCACAATGCCGCCTCGATCCGCGTTCTGGAAAAGACGGGCTTCCAGCGCGAGGGGCTTGCCCGCCGCTATCTGAAGATCGGGGGGGCGTGGCAGGATCACCTGCTGTTCGCGCTGCTCTCTGACGATACCGTCCAGGAATGGGTTCCCGCATGATGCGGCACGTCATCACGACGACGCTGCAGGCGCGCAAGAGCGCCGGCCGGGGTGGGCTGCTCGCCCTGCTGCTCTTGCTTGCGATTGTGGGCCAGACCGAAAGCGTCTGGGCGCTCAAGGCGCTCGAGGTCAATCCCGATCTCGAGCGCATGGAGCTTACCACGCTCGGCGAGGCGCATGATGCGCGCGGCGACACGCTGCAGATCGAGACGGCGCCGGGTGCAGACGGGATCGCCGGCCGCATGTCCGTGCGCGCCGTGACGCCAGGCACGAACCCGACGTGGTTCGTATTCGCTCTCACCAATCCGACCGACAAGCCGATGGAGCGCTGGCTGACGGCCGAACGCTACGACATGATCGGGTCCGGCGTCGTGTGGCCCGACCTCGATGCGCGCCGCATCGAGTCGGTGACACCGTCGGTCGGATATGTGCCGGAGCGGATCAAGAGCGACCGCGCCGACATTTTTCGTCTCAACCTCGAGCCCGGACAAACGGTGACGTTTGTCGCCGAGCTGTCATCGGAGCGTTTCGCCCGGCCGTTTCTGTGGAAGCCGATCGAGTTCGAGCAGAGGAGCCGCGACCGGCAACTCTTCAACGGCATCATGCTGGGCACGACTGGCCTGCTGGCGCTGTTCCTGACGGTGATTTTCGCCGCCAACCACAAGGCGATCTTTCCGACGGCCGCGCTCTTCACGTGGAGCGTGGTTGCCTATCTCTGCGTCGATTTCAATTTCTGGCACAAGCTCTTCAACATCCGGCCCGAGGAGAACGCCCAGTACCGTGCGGCAGCCGAAGCGGCCATGGCCGCGACGCTGCTCATCTTCACGCACACGTTCCTCCGCCTCGGCCTGTGGCATGGCTTTGTGCGCATGGTCTTCGGGCTGTGGATGGCGGCGCAGGTCGCGCTCATCGCTATTGCCTTCCTCGATCCGCGCCTGGCCGCGACGTTTGCCCGCATATCCAGCGTTGCCATTGGTGGCACCGGCGGAGCGCTGATCCTCTACCTGGCGTTGCGGGGGCAGGATCGCGCGCTGTCCCTGGTGCCGGCCTGGATCCTGCTCCTTGTCTGGCTCTTCGGAGTCGGCATTTCGCTGACCGGTCAGCTGACCACCGATATCGCAATCTTCGGCATCGTCTCCGGCCTCGTCCTGATCGTTATCCTTGTCGGGTTCATCGTCACGCAGTACGCGTTCAGGGCCGCTGAGCCGACCTTTGCCGGCACGGTCGGCGAGCAGCAGGTTCGCTCTCTAGCCATCGACAGCGCGGGCGCGGCCGTCTGGGAGTGGAACGCCCGCCGCGACGAGATCAAGGTCAGCCCCATCGTCGAGGCGGGTCTCGGCCTCAACGTCGGGGAACTGAATTGCAAGGTCGATGACTTTGCCAAGCACATGCATCCGGCGGACAAGGAGCGCTTCCGGCTTCTTCTGCGCTCTGTGAAGGAGCGGGCCGGCGGCGAGGTGCGCATCGATTTCAGGATGCGCCACGTCGACAATTCCTATCGCTGGTTCGATCTGGAGGCGGCCAGCGTTCCGACGTCCGACCGGCGTACGGTCCGCTGCGTCGGTTTGCTCCGCGAGGTGACGGATGCCAAGCGGGCGCAGGAGCGACTGCTGCATGATGCGGTGCACGACAGCCTGACAGGGGCGCCCAACCGCGAGTTGTTCCTGGATCGTGTCAGTGTCGCCTGCACCCGCGCGAAGCTCGAGCCTCTCGTGCGTCCCTCGATCCTGTTCATCGATCTGGACAAATTCAAGAGCATCAACCGCCTGTTTGGGCTCGTCGTCGGCGACAGCCTGCTTCTGACCGTCGCCCGGCGCATTGCGCGCCATCTTGGTCCGCAGGACACGCTGGGCCGGCTCGGCGGCGACCAGTTCGCGCTGCTGATGGTCAATCATAGCGATCAGCGGGAGCTGGCGGGCTTGGCGGAGGAAATCCGGCGTTCCTTGCGCGCCCCGGTCACGATTGCGGGGCAGGAGATCGTTCTCACGGCCTCAATCGGCATCGCCCAGCACGAACGGACGATCGAAGACCCGGCGGAGCTTCTGCGTCAGGCGGAGATCGCGATGTACCGCGCGCGGCAAAGCGGTCCCGATCAGATCGCCATGTTCGACCCATCGATGCGCGGCGCTCGGGATGAGCAATCCGTTCTGGAGGAGGAGCTGGAGCGCGCCATCGAGAAGCGACAGCTCAAGCTGCTCTATCAGCCCATCATGTACCTGCCGACGGAGGAGCTTGCCGGCTTCGAGGCTCTCGTGCGCTGGGAGCATCCGCGGCTCGGGCTGCTCAATCCGATCGACTTCATCCCGATCGCCGAGAAGTCGGACCTGATCATCAAGCTTGGATCCTTTGTCCTGCAGAAGGCCGTCGAGGACGCGCTGGGCTGGCAGAGGGAAGTGCCGCGGCCGGACTCCCCGCTGTTCGTCAGCGTCAACGTGTCGACGCGCCAGCTTTTCCGGCAGGACCTCGTCAACGAGGTGCGTCATATCCTCGGCAAGTCAGGTATGCCGCGCGGCGCCTTGCGGCTAGAGATCACAGAATCGCTTCTGATGGAGAATCCCGAACAGGCGACGCAGGTCTTGAGCCAGCTTATGGCGGCAGGTGCAGGGCTATCGATCGACGATTTCGGCGCCGGCTATTCGTCGCTTTCGTACCTGCATCAGTTTCCGTTCGATACGATGAAAGTCGACCGCGGGCTCGTGCAGGCCGGCAGCGGCGAGGGTGCCGGCTCGGTGATCATGCGTTCGATCGTCGCTCTCGCGCACGAGCTCGGCAAGAAGGTCGTTGCCGAAGGCGTCGAGACCGAGGATGACGCTGCTTTGCTGCGCTCCATCGGGTGCGAGTACGCGCAGGGGTTCTACTACGGCGAGCCGATGGGCGAGCGGGAGGTGCATGGCTTGCTCAAGCTGGTGCGCAAGACCGAGCGTCGCTCGAAGCGGCGGGGTTTGACGCATGCGCGCCGCAAACCGCGCGAGCGCGCGCCCGCCCAGGTGGCCGGGGCGCCTCCATCCGCGCAGCCCGCAGTCGCGGCCGTCGCAAGGAATGGCGCCGGTTCAAAAGCCGGCGGACCACCGCCGCCACCGCGTCCTGCCGGCGCGCCGCCCTTGCCCAAGTATGCTCAGGCCCGCCGCCGCCCTATGCAAAGCGAACAGCCTGCGGGCCGGCCAAGCATTAAATCCCCCACCCCTTCCGCTCCGCCGGCGGGTGGGCCGCCGCCGCCACGAAACGCCGATGGTCCGCCGACGATCCCTGTCCGGACCGGGCCGGTGTCTACCCGGGGCCCCACCACCGAGCCGCCGACCGGCCGTCCGCCCCGGCAGCCCCCCGGCGTTGGCATACCACCTCCGCCGCCTGTGGTGCGTCCCGCAGCGGCTGCGCGCACCAACGGCACGGGGGCGACAGTGACGACCACCCAGCCTCCGACCCAGCCGCCGCCGACGATCCCCAGGCCGGCCGCTGCTTCGCCGCCACCGTCGATGCGGCCGGCTCATCCTGCATCACCGCAGGGCCAGTCCCTGGATTTCTCGAAGCTGCCGCCCGCTGTCGCGCAAAGTCTGGCACGGCTGGCCGGTGTGGTCGCCTCGCCGCCGGCAAGCACGGGCCGGCCGCCGGAAGCTGCGCCGCTGCGCGACCGGCCGGCAGGAGCGCCGCAGCAAGGTGCGGGCGGACCACCACAGGATATGCCGCCGCCCACCGGACGCGGCAACAAACGTTGAGTCGGCGCGAAGGCTTCGACAAGGTCGTGCCCACGCCGCCGTGCAGCAGTGGGATCTAAGCGTGTCCCGCCTCGGTCACGAAATGCGACGGGTCGATGCCGATCTTCGACAGGGCGCGATTGTACTTTTCGTCGATATCGCGATCGAAGATCAGCCCCAGGTCGGCCGGGCAGTGGAGCCAGCCGTTGGCCTGAATTTCGCTTTCGAGCTGTCCCGCGCGCCAGCCGGCGTACCCGAGCGCCAGAATGGCGCGGTTGGGGCCCTTCCCGCCCGCGAGCGCCCGCAACACGTCGATGGTGGCCGTGAGATTGATGCCGCTATCGATCTGCATCGTGGCGTCGTCGACGTAGTAGTCCGAGCTGTGCAGAACAAAGCCGCGACTTGTCTCCACGGGTCCGCCGACATGGATGTCCATGTCGATGGCGGGCGCCGACGCAGGCGCCTCGCCGTCTTCGGACGCAATGCGGAGCTGATCCAGCAGCTCGGGGAAACTGATGTGCGAGGCACGCTGATTGATGATGAGACCCATCGCGCCTTCTGCCGAATGAGCACACATGTAGATGACGGAGCGCTGGAAGCGCTTGTCGGTCATTGTCGGCATTGCGATCAGCAACTGGCCTTCCAGATAGCCGTTTGATCGGGCCGATTTCAACTTGCGATAGTTCTGCATGAGCCAAGTTTACCGCCGTGGCTCCGCCGATGGGAAGCGGCCATTTTGTGGCAGGTCGGGCGCCCGCTCGCGGCCAATCAAGCCGTCTTGAATTGTCGGGCCCCGATGAGCATGGTTTATCTCGTTCTACTCAC
>JBFWWW010000223.1:0-5249 GCA_050245975.1 Hyphomicrobiaceae bacterium | reverse complement strand
TTATCGGTCGTTATTTATCCACGACAGGCGCGGCGGATATTGTCCAAGTCGATTGCCAAAAGCGCCGCCATGATTCATCTTACCGACGATGATTCTCCGGCCGAAATCCTCCTTGGATCGACATCTGACGCTGCCCGGCGCCGCTTCGGCAGTCCCGGTAGCGACGGTGCCCACCTGGCTGCGCCGGGCCATCCCGGATGCGCAAAGCCTTGCCGGAAAAGATGTTGAAGAGCTCGCGCTTCTCGCCGGCACCGCCATCGGCGCGCTCGATGCGGTGGTCCGCAGGCAGGAACGGTGGGCCGGCGCCTGGCGGCAGCGGCTGGCGCTTGCCGCGGCAGCGGTAACGGTCAAGCAAGCAGGCAGGATCGAGGATGAGGCGGCGCTGCGCGATGCCTTTCTGTTCACGACAACCGGCGACGATTTCGGCCCCGCCGGTCATTTGCTCCTCGGCTGGCGCCGGTTGGTGACACGGCCGTCGGAAAGTCTGCTGACGGGAAAAGGCCTCGGCTCGATGCTGGGTGACTTCGGCCACGCGCCGGATGATGAGGTGGTCGGCGATCTGGTGGGCGAGCTCGGAGCGCTCTGCGCAGGCGGGGTGGTCGGGATGGTGACGGGTGCCTTCACCGCGGCCGAGCACTATCGCTTTGGGCGTCCCGTCGGCGCCTGGCTCGCCGATGCGCTGCTGGCGCAGCGGCTGGGCTGGACATATGCGGTGCCGCTGCTGGGCGGCGAGAATATCTCGGATGCGAATTCGGGCCGATCGCGTCGAGCGGCAACTGCCTCTCCACCTCTCGGGCCCAAGACAGAACCTGACCAGACGAAGATCTTGCTTGCTGCGCAGGCGCGCGCTGCGCTCCGGGCTGTCGACCTTTCCGCCGAACTCGGGCGTCGCGCGGAAAAACTGCTCGCGGTGGCGCCAAAACTGCGGGCCAAGGCGGCGGACGCGGTCGTCGAGCGATTGCTGAACGAAGATGCACTCGTGGCGTCGCGCGGAGACAAAAAAACCGGGATGAGTGACCGCGGCCTGCGCCGCCTGTTCGACCGGCTGGTTGAGCTCGGTGCCGTGCGCGAGCTGTCGGGTCGGCCGACCTTCCGAATCTACGGGTTGTAAAGACGATGGCGGAAGCAGCGTACGCGAAACGAGCGAAAGGCCGAGCAGACGACGGTCTGTTTGATCGGGAGCTGGAGCATCTGCCGTCGGAAGCACGCTGGCGCGAATGGATGCACCGGGTCGAGGCGACGATCTTCGCCGCCAGTGAACCAGTTGACCGCGAGATGCTGGCGAAGATCGTTGGCAAAAGCTGCAGCATCGACCTTCTGATCGACGACATTCGCGAGGAGCTGCGCGGCCGTCCTTACGACCTGGTCGCCGTCGCCTGCGGCTGGAAGCATCTGACCCGTCCGGCCTATGCCGACGCCATCCGCGCGGCCGTTGGCGGAGATGAGAAGGCGACCGACCTGACGCAGTCCGAAATGCTGGTGCTGATGTGCGTGGCATATTTCCAGCCGATCACGCGCGCAGAACTGTCCTCCTTCTTCGGCAAGGAAGTTTCGCGCGACCTGATCGGCCATCTGCGCAGCGCAAAGCTGATCGCATCCGGGCCGCGCAGTCCGACGCCCGGCGCGCCCTACACCTACGTCACGACGAAGGAATTCCTGCTCGAGTTCGGGCTCGACACGCTGCGCGATCTGCCGGATTTCGAGGCGCTCGAGGATGCAGGTCTGCTTAGCAAGGGAAAGCTTCTGGCCGGCGATATTCCAGCAGGGGTGGCGAGTGCAGAGGATGAAATCGAGGAACAAGCCGATCTTGTTGAGGACCGGCTGTCTGAGAGGATCGTTGCGCGCTTAGCTGTGGACGAGAAACCAGCGCTACACGGGGCCGAAACAAGATTTGTTCCCGCAGACACGCAAAGATCGAACGGACGGTGAACGGTAAGCGGCGCGCAGGATAAGGCCCGGAAGTCGCAAGGGCCTGGAGCCTTCGGGCATCTGCTGCTCGGTGTCCCATGAATCGATGCCGGTGAGATTTGTAACTTAATTGACTTCGGGATATCGACCCAACTCCGTCTCCTGAAACTTTCTCTTGAAATTCCCCTGTTAAAACTGGTAAATCCCAATGACTTTCGGGAGAGTTATGACTGCTTCAAGCGACACGACGGTGCGCGACGCCGGTAGAGATCGATCATGCTGATCGGTTACGCACGCGTTTCGATGCAGGACCAAAACCCTGCACTGCAGCTTGACGCGCTCAAGGCCGTCGGTTGCGAAAAGGTATTTGTCGAGAAGGCCAGCGGTGCGCAGCGCGATAGGCCTGAGTTGCAGGCTGCCGTCAGTTATATCCCGCCGGCGATACGCTTGTCGTCTGGAAGCTCGACCGTCTTGCCCGCTCGATGAAGCAGCTGATTGAGACCGTCGAGGATCTGGATCGCAAACGCATCGGATTTCGATCGCTGACTGAGGCGATCGACACCACGACCGACGGCGGCAAGCTGATTTCCCATATCTTCGGCGCACTCGCCGAATTCGAGCGGTCGATCATCCGCGAGCGAACCCGCGCAGGCCTCGATGCCGCAAGGGCGCGTGGCCGCCGCGGCGGTCGGCCGCCAAAGCTGGATGAGCACGATATGTCGGCCGCGCGGGTTATGCTCGCCGAGTCGTCGATCACGGTCGAGGATGTGGCAAAGCGTCTCGGCGTCTCGGCGTCGACGCTCTACCGTCATTTGCCGGCAGCGAGGTCTCAGGTTGTGGCGGCCGCTGAATAGGGCGACCGCAAAAAACATTAGGCAAATATGCCTGACAGGGGTATGAGGTAGGAATATGTTCGCTCTTTGTTCCATGACGGGCGTGCGCCCGATGCGGGAGGGCCGATGACACTTGAACTGGATTTCGCGTCGCCGGCCGGCGACCTCGGTATTTCGCCCCAGCGCGAGATGGGCGCCTATGAGGCGCTGTGGGATGAAGACGGCGCTACCTTCAAGACGATTTCCGAGAAACTGAACCGCAGGCCTGAATCGGTGCCGTCCGATCTTGTCGAGCCTAAGCGGGCGGAGCACTATCAGACGCTGGTCAGCGAGGCGATGGCGAAGGCGAAAGTCGATCGCTTTGGCGTGCGCGTGCTGGGGGCAGGAGAGTATCCCGACAAGTTGCGGGACGCCGATTATCCGGTTGCTCTGCTCTATTATCGCGGCTGGTGGGATTTGGTGAACTCGCGCAGCATCGCGGTCGTCGGTACGCGTGAGCCAAGCGCCGACGGCAAGAAGCGGGGGCAGCAACTCGTGAAGGCGTTGGTGAAGGATGGGTTCACTATCGTGTCCGGTCTCGCCAAGGGCATCGACCGCGTGGCACACCAGACGGCAATTGACGAGGGCGGCCGCACCATCGCCGTTATTGGCACGCCGCTCAATCATTCCTATCCCGCCGAGAACCGCGAGTTGCAGGAGAAGATTGCGAGCGAGTTCCTGCTGATCTCGCAGGTGCCGGTGAAACGGTGGCAGAACCAGGGCCCGAAACAGAACCGGATATTTTTCCCCGAGCGCAACATCACCATGTCTGCGCTGACCGAGGCGACGATCATCGTGGAGGCCGGCGAGACGTCTGGCACGCTGGTGCAGGCCCGGCATGCGCTGAAGCAGGGACGCAAGCTGTTCATCCTCGACAGCTGCTTCCGCAACCCGTCCATCACTTGGCCGCACCGCTTCGCGGAAGAAGGCGCGATACGCGTGCGAGAATATGCCGACATCCAGCGACACCTTTCCGCGCCGTCTCACTGAGATCGACGATTTGACGCGGCCCGACCATTCGTGGCTCGGCCAGGCGAAATGGTCGCCGCCGCCTTCTTGGCTTTGACCAGTTTGTCTTTCCAGGCGACGATATCTTCCGTGGTGATGCGCGCAATATCGTCTGCCTTGTCGCCGACGAAGGATTTCAGGTCCCGGACGATGCCGCGCCAACTCGACAGCGTGCTGGCACTGGGGTCGGCCTCCGCCTCCCAGCGTGCAAGAAGCTCATCGAGCGAGATAGGATTGGCGACTGGTAGCTTGGACACGGGGTCAGCCGAGCTACGCTCGTCGAGACCATTCGGCTGCCGCAACTGCCCTGCTCGAAGCTCGGCCACTGAAGGATCGGGATCTCCCTGGGCGATGGCCCGCAGGGCCGCGAGTTCGTCCTCGAGCAACAACCGGCCGAGAGCGACGGCGTCCAGGCGACCTAGGCCTGGGAGGCGTTGGTCGGCGCGTGCGATGAACTCGGTGAGGTTGCCGGTCGCCCGCATGCGCTGCAGAGCTGCGACGCGCTTCCTTAGTCGAAAACGGACAATGTAGGCGACGACCGCCTCGAGATCGCCTTCGGCGACCAGATGGTCGAAATAGGTGTAGGCATCCTGTTCATGGCCGAAATCGGCCGGAATCGGCAAAGCGCCCAATTCGCCGCGCCAGAACCGCGCCGGCTGTTCGCTGGCCTGGCTGAAGAGTTCGGCACGATTGGCGAATTCCTGGTCGCTGACTTCGACGGCGTGCGCACGCGCGATCGCCGCGAAGCGGGCCCGGGTCGCAGGTGACTGCGGCCGCGCGACATCAGGATTCTCGACGGCAACCCGATCGGCACGGATGGCCTCGAAGCTGTCTTCGAGTTCGATGCTGTGGCGCGCCAGCCGCGACTTTGCCGTCTTCAGATCTTTTGTGCGCAAGGAGCGGACCACCAGTTGACGCCCATAGAGCGGGGCAATGTCGGTCGGAACCCAGATCCGGCAATAATAGGTCCCGCCGCGTTCCAGCATCCGTTCGGGCAGTTTCGCCATGCTTTTCGAGCCCCGACTGTCACAGTCACTGTCACAACTGGGCCGAACTGGAAAAGCGAAATCAGAACCTGAACGAAATCAGGAACTTGCAGGGAAATGGTGCCCAGAAGAGGACTGGCCGTACTGGGAACCGCTGGTATTGATTTTATTGGAGAATTCACTCCCGACTGCTTCTCAATGTGTGACAGTCTGTGTGACAGTTGGCAACCCCAAATACTGCATTCTGCTAGGTCGCTCGGTTTCAGAAGATGAGTGGCATGGTGACCTTGCCGCCCCTGGCACGGCCCCATGCCGCAACGCGTGAGCGCCTTGACCTGGTTGGGATTCGGTAGTGTGCTGAAGGTTCTGCAAATTCGCTGAGAGAGGGCGGTCATGGCAGGCTGGTGATTGTTCACGTCACCGATTCCCTTGAAGGAACGCCACCATGACCAAGACTGAAGGTAGATACGCCAGC
>JBFWWW010000222.1:0-5289 GCA_050245975.1 Hyphomicrobiaceae bacterium | reverse complement strand
CTGGCGCTATCTGGTGCGCCGCGATGCGATTTCCTATGAGCCGCAGCTCTGGGGGATGGTTTTTCCGCTGGGAATGTACAGCACCTGCACCTATCAGCTCTCACATGCATTGGACTTGCCGTTCCTCAATCCCATTCCCAACGTCTTTATTATCTTTGCGCTGATTGCGTGGAGCGCCTCCTTCCTCGGCCTGATGCTTCGCATTTCCCGAACGTTCCAAACGGCGCGTGCTGCTGTAGCAGGAGCTGTCTAGACTGATGATGCGGCAGCCCGGCGCCTGCCTCCGTTGCGCATCTTGGCGCCGGGGCGGCAGCTCAACCTGCGGCGAGATTGAAGGCGAAGTCGGAGCCCCAGGCATTCAGTTCGTCGAGCCCCCAGCTCCTCGGCTTCATCGGGAAATGCTCATGCCAGGGCCGTGGCTCATGTAAGCCCAACTCCGGAATGAAAACGTCCATCTCCGTGTAGAGCTCCACCAGCACCTTATCGGGATCATAGTGGTAGCCGGCGAGATTGTGGCCCGCCGTGTGGCGCGAGGGCCCCCAGAGGGTTTTTGCGCCTGCCGCTCGCAGCGCGTCGGCTGCGACGGAGTGATGGGCATTGTCTCTCAACTGGAAGGCGATGTGATGTACGCGCGATTCCGGGACGTTCAAGATATTGACGACGTGGTGGTCGCGATTGCAGGTGAAGAAAAATGCGAGCTGGCCGATGTCGTCGGTCGGGAAGAACCCAAGAAAATCCCGATAAAAGCGGATGAGCTTGTCGCCGTCCGAGGACATGACAGCGACATGGCCGAGTCGCAACGGCGCGATGCCGCTCTTGCTGAAGCCAGGCGCCGGTGCCTCGGCGGCGTTGTAGAACTGGATGACGTTCGCGCCCGGCGCCTCGACTTCGACCAGATCGGAAATGCCAGGCTGGCTGTCCGTTTTGATTGTAGCGGGTAGCCCGAGGTCGCGAACCTGCCGCGTGAAATCCGCAACCGGGATGTGCGGCTTCAGCTGATAGCCAAGGTGCAGCAACGCCTTCTGCTTCGCCGGCCGCAGGACAAGATCGTGATGATTGTAGCCGACCGACAGATACGACGCGCCATCATCTCCACGCGCCATTTCGGTCATGCCGATGGTCTTCAGATAGTGATCCTTGGTGCGCTCTATATCGGCCGTCTCTAGCGCCACAAAACCGAGCTGAAAGACTTTCGGATCGAACCTGGTCTGCATCCTCCTCCTCCTTCCATAATAACTGCACACAGCGTCTAAGGCATTTTCCTCCGCAGTCTTCCACGCCTTGACTTGGCAGTCTTGTAGAGATCCATGCAGACAGCTCATCTGCGCCTGCGGAATCATCGCCGCCGCGCAGTGATCGACGCTATTGCCGATGCTCGAGGCCGACGATCTCGGCGAAACCATCGCGCCAACTGTGGTGCGCCGGCTCCCAGCCAAGACAACGCCGGGCCTTGGCATTCGAGGCGGCGCGGGTCTCGGTCATCATGGTCACGAGATGTTGGCCCGCCACAACGCGCGCAAGCCACGCCGGCAGGTGCAAGGGCGGCTTGGCGCCCAGCATGGCGGCCAAGGCCGGCAACCAATCCTTCACAGGAGCGGGGTCATCGTCAGCAATGTTGTAGATCTCCCCTGGCTTGCCGCGCTCGATGGCCAACACCGTTGCGGCGGCCGCATCGTCGATGTGCACGAACGACCACCAGCCTCCGCCATCGCCGATGAGCGGTACCCGCCGCCGCCGTATCTGCTCGGCGAAGCCATGATCGAACAATCCGGTGCCCGGCCCATAGAAGGTGCCATACCTCAGTACGATGCCCGCGGGGCGTCCTGCGCCGGTCACGGCCGCCTCGAGGTAACGGATCGCCTCCAATGTGCGGAGCAACTGGCGGGGCGGCGACGGATCGAGCGCATCGGCTTCGCTTTTGACGGTGGCGCCCGTTCTCGCAAACGGCCAGCCACAGAAGCTCTGCGCGATGAGCCTGGCGACCCCGCTTGCGCGCGCCGCCGTCAGCAGATTGTCCGTGCCTTCCGTCCGCAGCCGGTTGCTGACGGCGAACGTGCGATCGAAGTGTCGCAGGTCCGAGGCGCCGGCGAGGTCCGTCATCTCGTGCACGATGACATCCGGCTCCGCCCGCGTCACGGCAACGCAGACCGCCTCGCGATCGAGGCCGTCCGTCACAAACGGCTCCGCGCCGAGTGTGCGGATGAATGCAGAGTTCTCCTTTTTGCGCGTCAGTCCGCTGACGCTGTGTCCGCCCGCAACCAGTTTGGGGATGAGACTGCGTCCGATGGCGCCCGTAGCGCCGGCAACGAAAATACGCATCACTCGATACTCCGTCGGTTGGAGATGTAACTGGCCGTGCTCACCGGCCGAGAAGTGCCAGCACGACCACGGCGCACATCAGCACCCAACCGATGTGCCGCCCACGATTGGCGAAGGCATTGCCGAGCGCGGCGTAACCGTAGGTAATGGTGGCCGCAGCCACGATGGCGGTGCGGGGGGAGGCCGAGCCGAGCGACGGCGCGACCATGAGGAGACCACCCAGCACGATCCAGTCGACGGTGCTTGCCTGCCAGATCAACCGCAACAGCCGCCGCGTTCCTTCACCGGGATACGGCGCTTTCGTGAAAATCTTTGTCTCGCCGATGATGCCGTGGGCGATTGCAGCCAGGATCGCGATCGCACCGGCGGCCTGCAGACAGATATCGCGCATTAACAACCTCCATACATTACTGTATGGATAGATGGTCGAACGCTTGCGGATTTCAAGACACCACTGTATGGTGCGCCGTCATGAGCAAGCGCCTGACCGCCGCCGATTGGGTCGCATTCGCCCTGAAGATATTGGCTCGGCGCGGCTTCGAGTCGCTGAAGGCCGATGTGCTGGCGCGCGAACTCGGAGTTTCACGCGGCAGTTTCTACTGGCACTTTCCGGACCTTGCCGATTTCCACGCTGCGGTCATATCCGAGTGGCAACGGGTTGCGACGGATGCGATCATAGCCGATATCGAGAAACATTCCCATCTCGAGCAAAGGCTGGAAGCCCTGCTCCGCCATGCTTTCGGGGAAAGCGTGCGGCTCGAGGTCCGCATGCGAGCGTGGGGCCAGGACAATGCGCAGGCCGCCAAGGCTGTCGCCCAAATCGATTCTCGGCGGCTGGACTACATCGTTGCAATGATCGTGCGCCAAGGCGTTCCGCAGGACATGGCGCGGGCTCGGGCGCAGCTCCTGTACTGGGCGTATATCGGCGCTGCGGCGGCGCGTCGAAAGCTGACACAGCAGCAACTGGATCTGCTCGTCACAGAGCTGTTGAGGCTGGCCCTCGCACCAAAAACCGGAAGCGGGTCGACTGTTTAGCGTTCCAGCCAATCTCGTCGAGAGTGTCGACTGGAAGGCGCGGTCGCCGGGGCTGAATATCAGCACCCGCAGCGCATAGACGGAAGCACGTCAGCCTGCGCTGGTCCGTCGCGCATTGCCGCAAAGATGTATTATTGACATATCTTTTATGCACGCTCAAGAATGCGCGGAGTCGTCGAAAGCGCATCGCATGACACGCATATCGTCGCAGCTGCCATATGGACTGACCTGTTACAGGCGCACGGTGGAGTTCACCCGCGAGACCGTGCCGGCTGCCCTGCTTCGCGCGCACAGCACCAAGGCCGGGGTCTGGGGCCTTCTGAACGTGCGGCGTGGCCGCGTCAGGTATTACCTCGAAGGGGCGGCACCCGAGACGACCGTGGTCGAGCACGGCGGCACGGTCGTGATCGAGCCGCAGGCGCTGCATCATGTGGAGCTGCTGGATGGCGACAGCGCATTCTTCGTCGAGTTCTACCGGGCAGAGGAAGCGGCATGACGCGGGCCCTCGCTGCACTGCTCTTCATCTGGGTCGGACTTCTCGCCGGCGTGTCGTTCGTCGCGACGCCCGCAAAATTCCTGGCTCCAAGCCTGCCGATGGCACAGGCCCTCGATGTCGGCCGCTGGACATTCCACGTCCTGGCCCGGATCGAGTGGGGCTTTGTGCTCGCAACGGCCGCCCTGGTCGCGCTTCTCTGGCCGAGGGGCAGAGGCATCGGCGTCATTGCCGGTCTGATTACGACCGTCGCACTCATCCTGGCCGTCGAATCCTTCGCGCTGCGCCCCCTCCTCGACGCACGCGTGCTGCGTATCATGGCCGGTGAAGCCGTGCCGGCGAGCTCATCGCATATCGTCTACATCGTCCTCGAAGCGGCGCGGCTGGCGCTGGTTTGTGCCGCCGGTGTCCTCGCGCTCCGGCGCATCGAAGGTCTCAGGGCGTGAGTCGCGATCCGCACCCGAAGGCGCATGCAGAGCTGACGGAGATCGGCCCGGCGCACAAGCCGTCTGCAGCGGCGCAGGAGGCATGATGGATGCCGAGGTCCGGGCCTGGCGTGTGAAGGAACGCAAGCGCCTGAAGCAGGAGCGGATGGAGCTCGGCTCGGTCGATCGGACCTTCGTCACGGAGGCGATCGCGCGCAACCTTGACAACGCCCTCGAACGCCAGCCCTGCCGAGCACTCGGGCTCTACTGGCCGATCAAGGGCGAATTCGATCTGCGCGACTGGGCCAAACGCTTCAGCGCCCGAAAACGTTGCGATCTGGCCCTGCCGGTCGTGGTGCGGGAGCATGCACCGGTCGAATACTGGCGCTGGCGCCCGGGTGATGCCATGGCGCGCGGCTTCTGGGGCATCCTGGTGCCGGAGCAGCGCGATCCAGTGATCCCTGATATCGTGATCGCGCCGCTGGTCGGGTTCTCAGCTCTTTATCGTCTCGGCCACGGCGGCGGCTATTTCGATCGCACCCTGGCGGACATCAACCCCAAGCCCCTGGCGATAGGCGTTGGCATCGAGGCGAGCCGTGTCACCGGCTACATCCCGCAACCGCACGACATCCCCATGGATCTGATCGTCACGCAGGCGGCTGTCTATCGACCCGATAGGGGAGCCTCTCATGATCAATGACGAGATGCCTGCGAAGTTTCTCGCCGAAACCTCCGACGGCATCATGGTGACAGATGCGGTCGGCGCCATCACTTACTGGAACGCCGGTTGCGCGCGCATCTTCGGCTTCACGGCCGAGGAGGCCATCGGCAGGTCGCTCGACATCATCATCCCAGAAAACCTGAAAGCGCGACACTGGCGCGGCTGGCAGGAAACCATGCGCACGGGATCGACACGGTACGGCGCTGGTGATCTGCTCTCGGTGCCGGCGCTGCGCAAGGACGGCGCGCGGATCTCCGTCGAGTTCTCGATCTTGCCCTTCCGCGACACAAATGGCG
>JBFWWW010000221.1:0-5384 GCA_050245975.1 Hyphomicrobiaceae bacterium | reverse complement strand
CTCGGCGTGCCGCCGGATCTCTGCGAGGCGTTGTGGCGGCAGATGATCGGCTGGTTCATCCAGTACGAGGAAGAGAAGCTGCGGGACAAGCTGGAAGGCCGCCCCAAGTCGAAGTGAGGCCCTGATGCCCGCGCAGCCCCCGGTCGACCTCGCCACGTTATTGTCGGTGGCGGGGCTCAATCCTGTCGTGATCGCCGTTGCGGCTTGGCTCGGCTGGCAGGCCGATCAGTGGCAGAAGGTTCCCGTGGCCGCCTTCGCCGCCGCGGTGGCAGGTTCCGCCGTGCTCTGGCTGGCGATGATGGCCGGATTTTTTGCGTCTCTGGCCCGCGGCATGGCGGGGCTTTTCGCCGCCCAGTTCATCGCGGGCGTGCTGTGGGCCGGTATCGCGTTCATCGCGCGCAGCCGCCGACGCACCTGATCCATGACGCTGCTGCGCATCTGGCTCATCGTCTCCGCCGCCGCCTTGACGGCGGCGATGGCCTGGGCGTTCGCGCCGGTGCTCGTTCTGATCGTGGTGCTGCTGATCGCTCTTGGGGCGGTCAGCGCGGGCATTGTCTATCTCGCCCGGCGTTATGAGGCGCGTCGCGGTCGCAACCCCGACTAGTATCAGGTGCCGACGACGAGCGGAGCCGTCAGGCGGCGCAGCGCGGCAATCACGCTGAGCGCGGTGATCTTGCCCGTGCGCGGGTTTTCCTCCGACGGGATGCTCTCGATCGTCATGGTGAGATTGGACGAGTCGGACGTCAGCGTGATCGTGTGCGTGTTGCGGGTCACCGAGGGATCGGCCCAGATCTCGATCCGGGTGCGGTCGGGCCCGATGCCTGCGAGGGACAGGGCGACGGCCACGTTGACGTTGGCCGGAAAGCCCTTGATGGCCTCGCGTGCCGAGCCGGAAAAGACCTGCAGCGGCGCATCGAGATTGTCGACCGACAGACCTTTCTCGACCAGCAGCGGTGCGCCGGCCAGTCCCGCGGGCGGCTTGCGCGTGATGATCTTCGCGGCGGTGATTGTGCCTTCAGCTGCTGCACGGACGGCATCGAGCCCCAGAAGCGCGCCGGTCGGAACGAGGATGCGTGCGCCGGTGCGTTGCGCCGTCTCGACGAGCCCGGGATGATTGAGCAGCGCGCCGACCGACAGCGGCATGAAGATGCGGCCGCGGGCGATCGCAGGTTCGGCGACCTCGGCAAACCGGGCAGCCGGGAGGCATTCGACGATGACGTCGGCAACCTCCGCCAGTCCAGCAAGGTCGGCGAGCTTTGGCGGATTGCGAAAGCCGGCGACGGTTTTGGCAGCCTTGTCGCGATCCCGCGTCGCAATGCCGGCGAGCGTGATGCCTGGGATGTCCCCCCCATCCACGCGCCGCGCGACGGCAAGACCGATGGCGCCGAGACCTGCAATGCCGAGGGTGTAGGCGGGTCGCTGCGGGCTCATGCGTTTCTCCAGCTGGCGGGCCAATATCGCGCCTTGCACAAGGCGTCAGCGGTTGCTTCGCCCGATATCGGTGGCTAGTCTAACGCTTAAACAAGAAAATCCGGAGGAAACCAAGAAGGGAGTGTGCCGTGAGGAAGCTCGTGCATGCCGTCACGCTGGCCATTCTGGCTGGCGTATGGGTTGGTCCTGCCAAGGCCGACTACCCCGACCGCGCCATAAAGATGATCGTGCCATGGGCCGCCGGCGGCGATACCGACAATATCTTCCGTCCCTTCGCTCCACTGCTGCAGAAGCACATCGGCCAGCCCATCGTCATTGCCAACGTCGGCGGAGCGTCGGGCACGGTGGGCGCGCGCGAGGCGCGCGGATCGCCGCCGGACGGGTACACGCTCTATGCGGTGCATGACTACATCCACCTGACGTACTACGCCGGCATCGCCGATGTGAAATACACCGACTTCGAGCCCATCTGCCTGCTCGCGGCCACGCCGTCCGTTCTGACGGCCAGCCCGAAGACACCATGGAAGAGCTGGCAGGAGTTCGTCGCGGATGCCAAGAAGCGGCCCGGCGAGATCAGCGTCGGGGCGACGCTCGGCTCCACGAGCCACATCTTCCCCGCTCTGATCGAGAAGGCAGCCGGGATCAAGTTCAAGTACGTGTCCTATGACGGCCTGGCGCCGCGCATGAACGCGATCCTCGGCGGTCACGTCGACCTGACGGACTCCAACCTGACACAGAAGGGCAAGGTCGACGCCGGCCAGCTCAAGTTCCTCGCCATCGCCAGTGAGAGCCGCAACCCGGACATCCCGACCGTGCCGACGCTCAAGGAGCTCGGGCTCAACATCGTCTACGAGGTCGTGCGCGGCATCATGGTGCCGAAGGGGACACCCGAGGCGGTGCGAGCAAAGCTCAATGACGCCTGCGGCAAGGCTGCGGCCGAGCCGGCCTTCGCGGAAGCCATGAAGCTGCAGGGTACTACCGTCAAATACCTCGATGCGAAGGCCTATGGCGCCTTCCTCGACAAGATCGACGCGGACAACAAGTCGATCATGGCCGATCTCGGGCTGATGAAGAAATGAGGCTCGGGCGGGATGGCGTCGCGGGGCTGATTTGCCTCGCGGTCAGCCTGCTGCTTCTGCCGCTCGTCTACGGGCTGCCGAAGCTGCCGATCGTCCCGATCGGACCGGGGTTCTACCCGGCGATCGTGCTGGTGTTCATGGCCATCTGCAGCGCCATACTGGTGCTGCAGGACATCGCGGCGCAGCGCCGGCCCGCGCCGCCGCGCGCGGAGGAGCCTGCTCAGCCGCCGCGCGCTTACGGCTTGGTGCTGACGGCCTTCGTGCTCGTCGCTATCTACATCTGGCTGCTGCCGGAGCTCGGCTTCCGCATCGCCACGGTGCTGTTCGTCGCCGCTTTCCAGGCCGCGCTCGAGCGTCCGCAGGATGCGCGCCACTGGGCGATCCAGCTCGCCATCGCGGTCGGCACCTCGGCGGTCACCTACCTGGTGTTCGAGCACTACCTGTCGGTCATCCTGCCGCGCGGCACCTGGACGGGGTGGTGAGATGTTCGACCTGCTCGCACACGCGTTCGTCGGCCTCCTGCACTGGAAGATCATGGTGCCGCTGTTCATGGGCACCCTGGTCGGCGTCGTCGGCGGCTCCCTGCCCGGCGTCACCATAACCATGACGGTCATCGTCATTCTGCCCTTCACCTACGGTCTCGAGCCGCTCGCGGGCCTCGCCGCCATGACGGGCGTCTATGTCGGCGGATCGACGGGTGGCCTCATCACCTGCTGCCTGCTCGGCATCCCCGGCTCGCCGTCCTCCATCGCCACGACGTTCGACGGCTTCCCGATGGCCCGCAAGGGCGAGCCCGGGCGTGCCATCTGGCTCGGCGTGTGGGCCTCCGTCTGGGGCGGGCTGCTCGGCGCCCTGTGCCTCGTGTTCCTCACCGGTCCGCTGGCGGCGATCGCGCTGGAGTTCGGGCCCTGGGAGTACTTCTCGCTGTTCGTGCTGGCGATGGCCATGGTCGCCGGGCTGACGGAGGCGTCTCTGGTCAAGGGGCTGATGTCGACGGGCATCGGCCTCTTCGTCACGGTCATCGGCACCGATCCGATCGCCAGCGTCAAGCGCTTCACCTTCGGCACCGACTTCATGGCGGGCGGTTTTCCTTTCCTGCCGGTGTTGATCGGCATCTTCGCCTTCGCGCAGATCATGAGCGACATCGAGAAGCTCAACGATCCCCGGACCAAGGCGGCCGGCGGAGTGCGCACGACGTTCGAGAAGTTCTCCCACCTGAAGGTGAACTGGGAGATCTTCAGCCGGCCGTTTCAGCTCCTGTGGGCGACGTTCGTCGGCCTGATGATCGGCATCCTCCCCGCCATCGGCGGCAGCGCGTCGAGCGTGATGGCCTACGACCAGGCGAAGAAGTTCTCGCGCACGCCGCAGCTCTTCGGCACCGGCCATCCGGAGGGGATCATCGCCTCCGAAGCCTCCAACAACGCCAACGTCAGCGGCTCGCTGATGACCATCATGGCCTTCGGCATCCCGGGCGACGCCGTCACCGCCGTCATGCTGGGCGCGATGACGATCCATGGCATCCAGTCGGGGCCGCTGTTCATATCGCAGCATCCCGACTTGTCCTATGGCATCTACGCCGCCTACATCATGGCCCATCCGCTGATGCTGGCCATCTGCTGGCTGTTCATGCCCATCATGATCCGCGTCATGAGCGTGCGGCTCGCCATCCTCGCGCCCGTCGTGCTGGTGCTGTGCGTGCTGGGCGCTTACGCCCTCAACAACACCATGCAGTCCGTCTACGTGCTGCTGATCTTCGGCGTGCTCGGCTATGTGCTGGTGAAGGGCGGGTTCCCGCTGGCGCCGCTGATCCTGGGGCTCATCCTCGGCGACCAGATCGAGATCAACCTCATCCGGGCCATCATGACGGACAGCGACTACATGCTGTTCTTCACCAGGCCCATCTCCGGCGGGCTGCTGCTGGCGGCGGCCGTGTCGGTGGCGCTGGCGATCCTGCAGCACATCCGCCACCAGAAGCGTCTGGTGGGCGAGGAGGATACCGATTTCTAGGGTTGCGGATCAGGTGGTGCCGGCTGAGGGGATTGAACCCCCGACCTTCGGTTTACAAAACCGCTGCTCTACCGCTGAGCTAAGCCGGCATTTGCGGGGAGTGCGCTGCACGCGCCGCGCGCTCTGGCGATATCTGGTCCCGACAGGTTCCGTCAAGCCGCTCTCGCGGAGCCTTAAGGCTGAGGTCGCGTGGCGTTTGCTGGCGAATCGCCTTTCCGGTATTAAGGCAACCTTAGCCAATTCAGCGTTCCCTGAAGGCTCTGCACGAGTTGTCATCGGCGGGATTTTCGAGGAGTGGATAGATGTACTGGAAAAGCCTCCTGACGGCCGCGGCTGCCGGGACACTGTTCGCGCTTTCGATGTCTGCGCCGGCTGCCGCATTCGGCCGCTGCAATCTGCTTGAACGTTCGGCTGGGCCGGATCCCTACATGTGGCGCTACTGCAAGGCGCGGTACTATCCGGCGGCACGCGAAATGTACTGGGTGCCGGCCAAGCATATGCGCTACCGCTGGCGCTACCAGTTCCACGGCCAGAAATACGTTTATCATCCGGCCTGGGGCCACCCGGCGACGTCCGGCGTCGTCGCCTACGAGAAGCGGGGCTACTACTACCGCTGGCACCTCTGGTGAGCGACAACTCGGCCCTTCAAATTCGGCGGCGCCCCTTGCGGCGCCGCTTTCATTTTGACTAGAGGCCGAGGCGCCTGATGGCGCCGAAGTGGAGCGCCACGGCGGCGGCATTGGAGACGTTGAGGCTGGACAGGGGGCCATCGGCAGCGATGCGGCAGAGCCGGTCGCAGTTCTCGCGCGTGAGCTGGCGCAGGCCCTTGCCCTCGGCGCCGAGCACCAGGCCGGTGCGGGCTTCCCA
>JBFWWW010000220.1:0-5469 GCA_050245975.1 Hyphomicrobiaceae bacterium | reverse complement strand
CGGCATCGGCATCCGCCTTATCGACTTCAAGGTCGAATTCGGACGCCTGTACGAAAACGATCAGGCGCGCATCGTGCTGGCTGACGAGATCAGTCCGGACTGCTGTCGGCTGTGGGACGCCGCAACCTCTGACAAGCTCGACAAGGACCGCTTCCGCCGCGACATGGGTGGGGTACTCGAAGCCTATCAGGAGGTCGCCCGGCGCCTCGGTGTCCTGACCGAGAACCCGCGGCCGAAGGGCACGGGTCCCGTCCTCGTGTCATCGAAGCCGACGTGACCGTCGACCCACGCTGGCCCGCGACCTCGGTGAGACCTTGCGTCCTCTTGCGTGAGCGCGAGCCGGCGGGCAGCTTACCATCCGACTCACGGCCACGATTCCTGGCCGGCGCGACGACGAAGGTCCGTCCATGAAGGCCCGCATCCGTATCACCCTTAAGACCGGAGTCCTGGACCCGCAGGGCAAGGCGATTCAGAACGCGCTTTCAGGCCTCGGGTTTGCGGGCGTCAATGACGTCCGCCAGGGCAAGTACATCGAGTTGGACCTTGCGGAGAAGGACCAGGCGCGCGCCGGTGCCGCGGTCGAAAAGATGTGCCGCGACCTGCTCGCAAATCTGGACATCGAGAATTACAGCTACGAGCTCATTCCCTAGCAAAGGGCTGCGCCATGAAAGCGTCCGTCATCGTCTTTCCCGGGTCCAACTGCGATCGGGACGTAAAGGTGGCGTTCGAAGCCGTGACCGGCTCTCCCGTCCAGATGGTCTGGCACGGCGATGCAGAGGTGCCGCCATCGGACGTCATCGTGCTGCCCGGCGGCTTTTCCTACGGTGACTACCTGCGCTGCGGCGCGATGGCGGCCCATTCGCCGATCATGCGCGACGTGGTCGCCAAGGCGAAGGCCGGGACGCCCGTCCTCGGCATCTGCAACGGCTTCCAGGTTCTGTGCGAAACGGGCCTGCTGCCCGGTGTCCTGCAACGCAACGCGAGCCTCAAGTTCGTGTGCAAGGACGTCCTGCTCAGGATCGAGCGCACCGAGACGGTTTTCACCCACCGCTATACCAAGGGCGAGATCATCAGCGTGCCGGTGGCCCACGGCGACGGCAACTATTTTGCCGACGCCGACACGCTCGATCGACTGGAGAAAGAAGGCCGCGTGGTTTTTCGCTACGTCGACGCGCAGGGGCGGCAGACCGCTGAAGGAAATCCGAACGGTGCACAACGCAATATCGCAGGCATCTGCGATCCGACCGGCCGCATCGTCGGGATGATGCCGCACCCCGAACGCCATTTCGAGAAAATCCTCGGCAGCGACGACGGCCGCCGCGTGTTCGAGAGCGCGCTGGCCAGCATCGCTGCCTAGCGGCCTGTCGCACCGGCCGCTCGACCGGCAAAGCCCGGAGGATGGAGGCCCTCACACCCGGCCTTGGCAAGCAGCGCCGGCTCATCCCATGGCGCGTCGGGAAAAGCGCCGGCGAGGCCGGCACCAGACGGGTCGCGCTGCCACTCGGTAGGGAAAAGCGCGATGACGTCTCTCGTAATCATGTGCGGCGGCTTTTCTGGAGCCCGTCCCGTCAACTCGCGATAGAGGGCGGCCGCAAGGTGGCTCCCGTCGGCAACCGCCAGATGGCAAATGGGTGTTGCGCGCGGATTGAGCTCGAGCAGGTGGGCTTTGCCGTCCGTGTCGATGATGAAATCGAAGCCGCAGAATCCGGACAGACCCAGCTTTTCCGTAATTGCCGCGGCGACATCGGTCATCTGCCGGTGATCTATCACGCGCACCACTGAGGCCGGTCCTCCCGGATACGCCGTCTGCAATGCGGAGACGCTGATACCCTCGACTACGCGTCCCTGATGGCACAGGACTGCCCTGTTGGCCGGAGAGCCGGGGATGTACTTCTGCACCTCCACTTTTGCAGCCGGCCCGAAAGCAATATCGAGCGCCGTTCGCGGGCGTCTGTCGCGCACGGCCGCCTTGAGCGCACGCAACAGATTGATGCTGCCGGTAATGCGCAACCACCCCGCATCCAGCTCGCCTTCATCCTTCGCAACGACAACGCCGGTGCCGCCCCAGGTGCGATCGCGCTTGATTACGACGGGGAAACCCAGCCGCCGCGCCTCTCTGTCGAGGGATGCACGGTCCCGCACACTTTCGCCGGGGGGCACATCTACGCCAAGGTTGGCCGCCGCCGCGACAAGGGCAGACCTCGTGCTTGTCACCGCATAATGGCGAGGATCGCCAAGCGAACGCTCGATCGCCCGGCCGACCTCCGTGCCTACATGCCCGTGATGGAGCCCATGCAGCAGCTCGACGGATGGATCATCGCAAGGCACGATGAAATCCGGCTGACCCACCTCGATTGCGTGCAGCACCGATGCGGCTTCGCGGAAAAAACCGAGGCCATGGACCTTGATCGGTTCGCGCAGGTAGCGCAGGGGATGCCCGAGGCGGCAGACGGCGGACACGTCGAAGCCCACGCGCCGGCACGCTTTGGCCAGGCGTGCCGCAAATGGCCACGGCATCGTCGCAACGAACAGCAGGCGCGGCTGACGCGCGCCGACGATGGCGATGGGCGAATTGTCAGTCACCGAACGCCGGCTTCTTGCGGCTGCTGAGCGGGCGCCAACTGGCGCTGAGGACGGCGGGCGAGCGTTCGGCTCAGACGGGCCGCAGTGTATTTCGCCCCGGCCACGAACCTGAAGAGCGGCCCGAAGCTCGCGCTGGAAGCAAATCCGACGAAATAGAGCCCCGGCACGGATGACTGGAACTGCGCGTCCAGGGCAGGAGCAAGCGCTCCCGCGACACGGATCAGGTCGCCGCGAAGCTTCGGCCCCAGGAACGCCATGCGCTCGACGTCGACCACATACCCTGTCGCGGCCACCACGTGATCGCAGGAGACCTCCACGCTCTCGCCCGCCGTGCGCACCGTCAGCGCCAGCCGGTCGCCGCGCGGTTCGGCAGAAACGATCTCGGTGTTCGTCAGGACAGGCACCTTGCCGACGATACGATCGACCAGCCACCACGCGCCTTGCGGGCCCAGGTGTTCATTGACGAAAGGAACCCGCCAGCGATCCGGTATGAAATGCAGAAATCCGGGAAATGTCTCCAGCACCCAGTTCTTCAGTCCGGGACCGAGACCGCTCGAAGGCCGCCGGATCCGCTGCCACAGGCTGCGATGCGGCGTCATGCGGCTGGAGAACGAGATTTCATTGGCACGCACCAGCAGCCGCGGACGCGCACCGGACTCTTGCAGCAGGCGTGCCGCCTCGAATGCCGACTGTCCCGCGCCAACGATGCAAACATCGCGTCCCGCGTAGACCCCGTAGTCGCGATGCTGACTCGTATGGCTCGCCAACTGGGCGGGCAGAGATTTGAGCACGGTCGGCATGTGCGCGAAATGATTGACCCCGACAGCAATCACCACCTGCTTCGCGCGCACTGTCCTGCCGTCCTGCAGCGTCAGCAGGAAGCCGTCGCTCGTGCGCTCGACCCGTTCCACGTTCGTCTCGTCGATATCGGGAACGAGAGCCTTCTGCACCCATTGGCCGTAGCGGGCGAAGTCCGCGATCACGCACGGTTCGACGGGCTCGAGTCCGCGGTCGATCGAATACCCGACAAAGTCGTGACTGCGGTCAGGCGTATAGACGTTGGTGGCGAACCCGAAGGACTTCAGAAACATGCCGCGCGGCATGTCGCGCCACGCCTGCATCGGCTGGCCGAATATCCGAAAGCGCACATCCGTGTGCTTGAGATGAGTGGCTAGCGACAGACCGTAAGGTCCCGCGCCCACGATGGCTACGTCAAAACGCGATGTCTGCATGGACACCCTCCGGCCCCGTCCGCGACCAGTGTCTGCGGTGTTAGTGCCAGAGTTGCGCAATTGACCAAAGCGCAGACGGCAAACGCAGTTAAAGAATTTCGCTAAGACGCCGCCCCACAGCCGCGTCCCCGAGTCGATGGCTAATGCAGCTTTTCGAGACGCCGCGAGACCGCCATGGCATAGCGCCAGGCGCGGAATTCCTTTTTCGTCCAATCGTCTTCGTCAGGTTTCTCCGACATGAGAACTGTCCCCGCCTCAAGCGCGTCCGCTCGCCGCCCCCATACCTCGGCAGCGCGCGGGGTCAGTTTGCGCCCCTTAAGCATGTCGTCCCCCAGCCCATTCGATCCCGCGCAATGGTAACCGAGTCCGGCGCCGATTCTTTGTGACAATTCGCCCACACTCAGGGCCCCGTGTACAAGACCTTGTTGCATCGCGACAATCGTTGCATCGGCGGCTATAAGCTCGCCACACCATGCAAACACCGAACGAGATGCGCATGCCAGCTGCCCCGACCGACCCAAAGCGGCGTATCACGCCCGAGATCGTCGCCGAGCACGGGCTCAAGCCTGAGGAATATACCCGCCTGCTGGAGATCCTCGGGCGCGAGCCGTCGCTGACGGAATTAGGCATCTTTTCCGTCATGTGGTCGGAGCACTGCTCCTACAAATCCTCCCGCATCTGGCTCAAGACGCTGCCGACGAAAGGACCCCGGGTCATCCAGGGACCGGGCGAAAATGCCGGCGTCGTCGACATCGGGGACGGCGATGTCGCCGTCTTCAAGATGGAAAGTCACAACCATCCCTCTTACATCGAGCCCTATCAGGGTGCTGCCACCGGCGTCGGCGGCATCATGCGCGACGTGTTCACGATGGGCGCGCGACCGGTCGCCAACCTCAATGCGCTTCGCTTCGGCGACCCGAGCCACCCCAAGACCCGCCACCTCGTCGCCGGCGTCGTGGCCGGCATCGGCGGCTACGGCAACTGCGTGGGCGTGCCAACGGTCGGTGGAGAGACGAATTTCGATCCCGGCTACAACAACAACATCCTCGTGAACGCCATGTGCGTGGGCCTGGCGAAGGCCGACAAAATCTTCTACTCGGCCGCCAAAGGCGTCGGACTTCCGGTCGTGTATGTCGGGTCGAAGACCGGCCGGGACGGCATCCACGGCGCGACGATGGCGTCCGCCGAGTTCGACGACGCGTCGGACGAAAAGCGACCGACGGTGCAGGTCGGCGATCCCTTCACGGAGAAGCTGCTGATCGAGGCATGCCTGGAGCTGATGGCCAAAGACGTCATCATCGCCATCCAGGACATGGGTGCCGCCGGTCTTACCTCGTCGACCTCGGAGATGGCCGACAAGGGCGGCGTCGGCATCGAGCTTGTTCTCGACAACGTCCCTCAGCGCGAAACCGGCATGACCGCCTACGAGATGATGCTCTCCGAAAGCCAGGAGCGCATGCTGATGATCCTGCGCCCGGGGGCCGAATCCGAGGCGGAGGCCGTGTTTCGCAAATGGGGCCTCGACTTCGCCGTCATCGGACAGACCACCGATACGGGCCGCATGATCGTCAAGCACAAGGGCGAGGTGGAAGCCGATATCCCCGTCGCCACATTGGCCAATTCGGCACCGCTCTACGAACGGCCCTGGACGCCG
>JBFWWW010000219.1:0-5535 GCA_050245975.1 Hyphomicrobiaceae bacterium | reverse complement strand
ATGACCGGCTGGTGTTCGAGCGCTATTTCGAGGCCGAGGACAATGCCCGCGGCCGCCCGCTGGGCCGGGTCGCCTTCAAGCCCGACACGCAGCACGACATGCGCTCGGTGTCGAAAAGCATCGTCGGGCTGCTCTACGGCATTGCGCTGGCGCAGGGCAAGGTGCCGCCGCCAGACGCGCCGCTCTACGCCTCGTTCCCCGAGTATCCCGATCTTGCCGCGGACGCGGCGCGCCAGGCCATCACCATCCATCATGTGCTGACCATGACGATGGGCACGGACTGGGACGAGACCAGCATTCCCTACTCGAATCCGGTCAACGGCGAGATCGCGATGGACATGGCGCCGGACCGCTATCGCTACATCCTCGAGCGGCGCGTGATTCAGGAGCCGGGCAGGCACTGGAACTACAGCGGCGGCGCCACGGCGCTCCTGGCGCGGCTGATCGCGCGGGGAACCGGCAAGCCTCTGCACCGGTTCGCCCGCGAGGCGCTGTTCGATCCGCTGGGACTGGGACCGACGGAATGGCTCGCCGACGGCAAGGGTGACCCGTTTGCCGCCTCCGGCCTGCGCATGGCGCCGCGCGATCTGGCGCGCATCGGCATGACGATGGCGGACGGGGGCATGATGGACGGTCGCGCCGTCATACCCGCGGCCTGGATCAGGCAGGTCACCACGGATTTCGTCAGTGTCGACGAGCAGCGCCGCTACGGCTACCAGTGGTACCTGGGCGACTTCGCCTACGGCAAGCCGGCGGGCTGGGCGGCGGCGCATCTCGAGCGCTGGTGGGGCTGCTTCGGCGAGGGCGGGCAGCGGCTGTTCGTGCTGCCCAACATCAAGCTGGCCATCGCTGTAACGGCGGGCAACTACGGCACGGAGAACCAATGGATGCCGCCGATCCGCGTCGTGCGCGAGGTGGTGCTCGCCAGCCTTGCCGCGTGAGCGTCAGCGGTCGAGCTCGGCGGCGGCCATCTCCGCCACGCGCAGATCGGTGTCCGCCTCGCCCTCGTCCTCGATGAACCACGCGGCGCCGAGCCCGGCCCATGCCACGATCCATTGCAGCAGGCGTTCGCGCTCGATCTGCGCCGCCTCCGCCACGATCGCGAGCCTGCGCTGGAAACGCTCCGGCGACGTCGCCGTCTCGTGGTCGGGATTGCAGAACAGGTTGGCGTAGTCGAAGCCGCGCTCGCCGACGAGCCGCATGGGATCGATGGCGAGCCAGCCGCGCGTGCCGAAATCGAGAATGTTGCCGTGATGGATGTCGCCGTGCAGCGGTCGCGCATCCTGCGGCGCGGCAAGCAGGGCGTCGGCGGTTGCCGCGCTCCGGCGCAGGATGCCGCCGTGCGCCTCGGCGGCCGGCGCCAGCGCCTTGAACCATGTCGTGAGTGGCACGAGCTGCGGCGCCGGCGCTGCGCGCGGCCTGTGCAGCTTCGCCACCACCGCGCAGGCGATGCGCGTCGCCTCGTCGTCGCGCCCTTCATCCACCAGGTCGGCCAGCGTCCGGCCGCTCACGGCGCGCTCGATCAGCACCGCGTCGCCCTCCCTGGCGAGCACGCGCGCCGCGCCGTCCCCGTCCCACCACGTCAGCAGGTCGCCGCCGAACTTCTCCTCCGGCTCCACCGCCACCTTGAGCATCGCCGGCACGCCCTGCCGGCGCACCGGCAGCAGCCGGCTGCCGTGCGTGACGATCGGTTCGCCGTCGGGAACGAGGCCCCAGCGGGCGATGTGGTCGGCGAACGGCGCATTGGGCATGGCGCATGCTCTCACGCGCGCGACCCGGCCTGCAACAGGCGACTATTTCGAGAACTGCGTCGCCGAGCGCGAGGTGGATACCATCATATTGTAGTCGTTGACGAGCCACGTCAGGTCGTTGCCGACGCCGGCGCGCCGCGCGTCGCCTTTGGTGCGGCCGATCTTCTGGCGGAACTCGCGCAGCTTGCCGAGCAGATCGCGCGGGCTCGATTCGAACACGAAGAACGAATTGGGATTGGCGGCTGCGTAGGCATCGAACTCCTTCACCGCCGCCGCGTACCGGTTGAGCGCCGCATCGAACGCCGGCAGGTCGACGACGGGTGCGGCAGTGCTCGGCAGCAGGTCGATCATCATCTGCGCCTCGGTCATCGTGTTGCGCACGTGCCAGCGTGCCTTGCGGCCTTCGCGCGCTTCGATGGCCTCCAGCTCGCGCCGGTCGATCTGCGCCTTCACGACCTTCATGTCGCGCTCGAGCGCCTTGCGTTCCGTGGTGAAGGCGGCCGCCGCTGGCGCCAGCCGCGCGTGCAGCGCCTTGCCGCCCGCCATCTTGTCGCTCATGTAGTCCTTGCGCTCGTAGTAGGCGTCGGCCTCGGTGATGATCGGCGCCAGCGCCTGGTAGGCGGCGACATAGCGCTTCACGGTCTGGTCGAGTTCGGCATAGACGGGCGGTGCGTCCGTGGCGGCCAGCGCCTTCTCGATCTCCGAGCGCACGTCATAGAGGCTGTAAAGCCCGTAGACGATCCGCTCGCGCCCCGTCGGGCCCGTCTTCACGTTCACCCAGCTGGCGTACCGGTTCCACGACTCGACGGCGCGCAGGGTGCGGTTCATCAGGCCGATGTACGCATTGGTCTTGGCGATCTCCGCCTGCAGGTCCGATGCGGCAGACTGCGCACGGGCGGGGATTGCTGCCGCGAGCAGCAGCGAGGCGGCAGCAAAGCAGACGGCAAGTCTCGCGCGCATCATTCGTCCCTCGCGGTCATCCGTTGCGGCAGTTCGCCCTGCATAACAGGTGTCGCTGCGTCCGCCGCCGTCGATGCGTCGTGAACCTTTACAATCCGGAACTTGCCGCCCGCGGTGCAGGCACAAGTCGTTCCGGCCCGCTCACCGGTCTGTGCCTTGACCCGCCCACAGTGGCGGGCGAGAAGGCGCCATGTCGCTCATCTGGAAAATCGGCATCGGCCTCGTCGCTCTTTACGCAGTAGTCGCGGCCGTTGCCTATCTCGGCCAGCGGCGGCTCATCTACCTGCCCGACCGCACGCGCGTTCCACCCGCCGTCGTCGGCCTGCCGGGCGTCGAGGAACGCGTCCTGACCGAGCCCGATGGCGCGCGCTTGATCGCCTGGTGGGGGCATGCCAAGCTAGGCCAGCCGACCCTGCTCTATTTCCACGGCAATGCCGGCAACCTCGCCGACCGCGCCGCGCGCGTGGAACGCTTCATGGCCGAGGGCTGGGGCGTGTTCATGATGGCCTATCGCGGCTACGCCGGCAGCACCGGCAGCCCGTCGGAGGCCGACAACGTCGCCGACGCGAAGCGCGCCTTCGACTGGCTCGTCGCGGCGGGCGTGCCGGCGTCCGACATCATCATCTACGGCGAATCCCTCGGTACCGGCGTCGCGGCCCAGGTGGCGGCGGAAAGGAAGGCGCGCGGCCTCATCCTCGAGGCGCCCTACACGTCCGTCATCGACGTCGGCCTGTCGCGCTACCCCTTCCTCCCGGTGCGCGCGTTCCTGCTCGATCCCTATGAGACGACGAAGATCCTGCCGCGCATCCACATGCCGCTGCTGGTCCTGCACGGCGCGCAGGATCGCGTGATCCCGGTCGCGATGGGGCGCGGGGTTGCGCATCTTGCCAACGAGCCGAAGCAGCTCGTGATCTTCCCCAACGGCCGCCACAGCGACCTCTATCTCAACGGCAACAACGCGATCGACGCCGTCCGCGCCTGGATCGCGAAGCTCGCGCACTGAGGCTCGCTGGGGTTCCATCTCGCCACCATATCGCCGCACAAAGCTCATTGCCTGCCGGGTGGCCGGCGGCTCCCCGATCGTCTGCCGATCTCGATGAGGAGATGTCGATGTCCAAGATGGTTTTCATCAACCTGCCGGTCAGCGATGTTGGTCGCGCCACGGCGTTCTACGAGGAGCTGGGCGCAAGGAAGAACCCGCAGTTCAGCGACGCCACGGCCTCGTGCATGGTCATTTCCGATACGATCCATGTCATGCTTCTGTCGCACGAGAAGTTCCGCCAGTTCACGCCCAGGCCCATTGCCGACGCGCGCGCCGCGACCGAGGTGCTCGTCTGCCTCTCGTGCGACAGCCGCGCCGAGGTCGACGATCTCGTCTCGCGTGCGACGAAGCGTGGCGGCAAGGCCGATCCTGGTCCCAAGCAGGACTATGGATTTATGTACGGCCGCAGCTTCGAGGATCTCGACGGCCACATCTGGGAAGTGATGTGGATGGATGTCGCGGCGATGCAGGATGCGCAGTCGAAGTCGCCGACGGCGGCATAGTCGGTTCTGATCGAAAGGCTTTCCCATGTCGAAGATTACCCCCTGTCTCTGGTACGCCGGCCAGGCGGAGGAAGCGGCGAAGTTCTACGTGTCCTTGCTGCCCGACTCGCGCATCGACCACGTGCAGCGCAATGTCATGGACACGCCCGGCGGCAAGGCCGGCTCCGTGCTCCTTGTCAGCTTCACGCTCGCGGGCCAGCAGTTCACGGCACTCAACGGCAACTCCGACAACCCGTTCAATCATGCCGTTTCCTTCATGATCGACTGCGCCGACCAGGCCGAGGTTGACCGCCTGTGGGACGCCTTGACGAAGGACGGCGGCCAACCCGTCATGTGCGGCTGGCTCAAGGACCGCTTCGGCGTCTCCTGGCAGATCGTGCCGCGCGAGATGCTGCCGCTTCTGGCCGATCCCGACCGTGAAAAGGCGGCCAGGGCCATGGCGGCGATGATGCAAATGGTCAAGATCGACATCGCCGCGGTCAAGGCCGCCGCGGAGGGCCGCGCGACCTAGCCGGCGATTGCTGCGTCAGCGAGGATCGCATGCAGGACAAGCCGGTGAAGGTGCCGGGGCCGGACCACCCCATCGCCATTGTGCGAACACCCGGCCGCGTGGTCGTGACCGTCGCCGGCAAGGTGCTCGCCGACACGCGCGCGGCGCTGAGCCTGCGCGAGGCATCCTACCCGGCCGTGCAGTACATCCCGCGCGCGGACATCGACATGACGCGGCTGGAGCCCACCTCGCACCGTACCTATTGCCCCTACAAGGGCGACTGCAGCTACTTCACGGTGCGCGACGGCGGCGCCCGTGCCGTCAACGCCGCATGGAGCTACGAGGCGCCCTTTGCGGCGGTGGCCGCGATCAGGGACCACGTCGCCTTCTATCCGGACCGCGTCGACTCGATTGCGGTGCTGCCCCAGCCCTGAGACGAAAGTCCTGAAACGAAAAGCGCGCCTTTGAAGGCGCGCTTTGCATCAACTCGGCCGTCGAGGTCCTGCGCTCAGCGCGGGCCCGCGCCGTTGGCGCCACCGGGTCCGCCAGTGCCGCCGCCAAATCCGCCGCCGCCAAACCCGCCACCGGGACGGCCGCCACCCGCACCGCCGCGGCCACCCTTGGCCGGGGCCTTCGTTGCGGTCTTGCCGGGCAGAAGCCCCTCGCGCTGGGCGCGCTTGCGGGCGAGCTTGCGGGCGCGGCGGACCGCTTCGGCCTGCTCGCGAACGCGCTTCTCTGACGGTTTCTCGTAATAGTTCCGGAGCTTCATCTCGCGGAAAATGCCCTCGC
>JBFWWW010000218.1:0-5577 GCA_050245975.1 Hyphomicrobiaceae bacterium | reverse complement strand
TCCGTCTTGTTGACATGCTGCCCGCCGGCGCCGCCCGCTCGCATCGTGTCGATCCGCAAGTCCTCGGGCTTGATGTCGAGATCGATATCCTCGGCCTCGGGAAGCACGGCCACGGTCGCCGCGGACGTATGAATACGGCCGCCCGTTTCGGTCTGCGGAATGCGCTGGACGCGATGCACGCCCGATTCGAATTTCAGGCGCGCAAAAACCCCCTTGCCGGTGATCGAGGCGACGATTTCCTTGTAGCCGCCAAGATCATTTTCCGACGCACTGATGATTTCCGTTTTCCATCCGTGGATCTCGGCGTAGCGCGCGTACATGCGATAGAGATCGGCGGCGAACAGCGCGGCCTCGTCGCCGCCCGTGCCGGCCCGCACCTCGAGAATGGCACTTTTCTCGTCGGCCGCATCCTTCGGCAGCAGATGCACGCGCAATTCGTGCTCCAGCTCCGTAATCCGCGGCCGCAAGGTTGCCAGTTCCTCCTCGGCCAGCGACGCCATATCCTTGTTGGAGCCATCGCGCGCCATCGCCTCGAGATCAGCTCTCTCCTTCTCGGCCGCCCGCAGATCCCGGATCACTGCCACGATGGGATCGAGGTCGGAGAACTCCTTTGACAGCTGCACGCGCGCCTGCGCATTCACACCGGCGTTGAGTTCGGTCTGTATCGTCGTCCAGCGATCGATAAGGCGGTCGAGTTTCTCGGCCGGTATGCCGGTCTGGGTCATGCAAGGGCTATACGGTTGATGGGCCGGCCTTTCGGGCCGGCAGCGGTTGGGATCATACAATATGCGATTGGCTACTGCCCGGCCGTCTGCAATTTGTCGCTCTTGCGCAGCCGGGGGTCGCCGACCGCGACCCATCTCAGACCGTCCCGGCGCGGAGCCATCTGCAGAACGGCAAAATCAAGCGCACTGCGAACGGCAGGCGACGCCCAGGCCGGCAACAGGCGGGCTCCGCCGTAGAGCGGCCCTGGCCAGAAGTGAAGCATCAGCCCGATCAGCACAAGGACCAGCACCGGCACCAGCGCGTACTTGCGCCGGCTCGAAGCCGTCTCGGGCTCGACATGCGCCTCTCGACGCACGACCCGGGACGGCCCCGTGGGCGGGTACGGCTCGTCCTGTGCCCCGACGTTGTGCTGAGCGCCCGCATCACGTCCGCGGATCCGGCGGAGCAGCGGTTCCGGATCGATATGCACCAGCTCCGCGTATCCGTGCACCACGCGCGCCGTCTCCCGCCAGGTCGGAAGAAGATCGACCGCCCCGGCCTCCAGCGCATCGATGACCCATGTGGTGGTGCCAAGCCGCATCGCGATGGCATCCTTGGACGCGCGCAAGGTCATGCGCATGCTGCGAAACACATCGCCGAGCTGAAGATCGGATTGACGAAACGGGTTGAATGGATCGTCCGCGGCGCTACCCGCCTGCCCCTGGGGCTCGCGCACGGGCGGAAAGCCGTTCGCTGTTGCCGAATAGCGCATGACGGATGCACGAACCCCCAGTACTCAAGCCGGCAGTTTCAGACACCGCCATCCGCCTGTCAAAGGCTAAAGCTGACGCGTCAGATCTCGACGTTGTTGGATTCGGCAAACCGCTTCAGCTCACCACGAAGATTACCAACCCCGGTCTCGAGGAGCTGGGCGAGGCGTTTCTCCGCCGCGCCGGCGTCGAGGCTGAGCACCATCGTCTTGATCGGCCCGATCGACGACGGCGTCATCGAAATCGAGCGAAAGCCGAGCGCCACCAGGGCCATCGCCTCCAACGGCCTGCCGGCCATCTCCCCGCATAGCGTCAGATGCCGGCCATGCCGCTTCGCCGCGTCAACGATGCGCGCAAGAGCACGCAGCGATGCCACGCTGAGCGGATCGTATCGCGATGCGACCCGCTCGTTGTTGCGGTCGGCCGCATAGAGGAACTGCAGCAGGTCGTTGCTGCCGACCGAGACGAAATCGACCCGCGGCAGAAGCGCATCGAGTTCGAAGAGAATGGACGGCACCTCGATCATCGCGCCAACAAGGACGCGTTGCGGCCCCTGCATGCCGCGTCGCTTCAGGAGCGCGATTTCGCGATCGATGAGGGAGCGGGCAATGTCCACCTCGCCCACCGAGGTTACCATCGGCAGCAAGAGCCGGAGATCGCCTCCGGCCGCTGCGCGGAGCAGCGCACGCACCTGGGTGCGCAAAAGTCCGGGACGATCAAGCGACATGCGGATCGAGCGCCAGCCGATCGCCGGGTTCTCCTCGTGCGGATGGCGCAGATAGGGCAGCGCCTTGTCGCCGCCGAGATCGAGCGCGCGGAAAACGATAGGCTTCTGGCCGGCTTCGACGAGAATCGAACGGTACATCTGCGTCTGGCGGTCGAGGCGCGGCATGGTCGACGAGACCATGAACTGCAGCTCTGTCCGAAACAGACCGACGCCGTCCGCACCCGATTCAGCCAGGTTCGGCATCTCCACCAGCAGCCCCGCATTGATATGGAGGGCAATGCGCCTGCCATCCTTGGTAATGGCCGGCTTTTCGCGAAGCGCCTTGAAGGACCTCTGCTTGCGCGCGCGAAAACGCGCTTTGTCGGCGAAGGCGGCGATCACCTCGCTCGTCGGCCGAACGTGGATCTCGCCGGTTTCCGCATCGACGATGATCGGATTTCCCGACTCCACGCGATCGACGACGCCACGCACCTGGCCCACGGCCGCAATACCAAGCGCTTTGGCGACGACCGCGACGTGGCTCTGCTGGCCGGAATCCTCGATCACCAGACCGCGAAGCCGCGACCTGTCGTAGTCGAGCAGATCGGCAGGGCCCATGTTGCGCGCGACAAGTATCGTGTCGTGCGGCAGCTTGCCGGACGCGCTCCCGGTGCGCGCCCTGCCGGCAAGTATGCGAAGCAGGCGGTCCGACAGCTCGTCCATGTCGCGCAGGCGCTCCTGCCAGAAGGGATCGGCATGGCGGAGCATGCGCGCGCGCGTGTCGTTCTGTACCCGCTCGACAGCCGCCTCTGCGGTCATGCCGCGCTTGATGGCGTCGACCAGCCGACGATGCCAGCCGCGATCATGCGCCAGCATGCGGTAGGCATCCAGCACGTCGCGATGCTCGCCCGTCGGCGCCAGATCGTCCTGCCCAAGCATCTCGTCGACGGTCGTCTTGAGCTCCTCGATGGCGGCATCGATGCGGCGGGTCTGCGCCTCGGGATCGTCGGCCATCAGCTCGGTGACGACGACCCGGGACTCGTGCAGCACCACATGGCCGAGCGCGATGCCTTCGGCGATCGCCTGGCCCCGTACCGTCAGGCTCGCACCGCGGCTGAATTCGGTACCGATATTGACGCCCGCGACCGCGCCGGACACGAGATGCTCGGCAAGCACCATCGCCGTCGTCTGCAGGATCTCGATATCCTCGTCCGAGTATTCCTTGTGGGTCTTGTTCTGAACGGTGAGGACACCAAGAACATCGCCGCCGCGCAGGATCGGGACAGCCAGGAAGGAGTGGAACAGCTCCTCTCCCGTCTCCGGGCGATAGGAAAAGGCCGGATGGCTCTGGGCGTCAGGCTCGTTTACGAGGACGGCCAGCTCCGCGCAACGGCCGACAAGGCCCTCGCCGCGGCGCATGAACGTGTTGTGGACCGCACCGGGATTGAGGCCTTCTGTTGCGAACAGCTCGAGCGTGCCGTCCTGCCTCTTCAGGTAGATCGAACAGACCTCGGCCACCATGATGCCGGCGATCTGCCGCACGATCTTGTCGAGGCGCACCTGGCCATCGCCCGGCTCGGCCATGATCTCCCGCAGCCGCCGCATGATGATGCGCAGCGCCGGTTCCTTGGGAGATATACGGGGCTCTTCCCCACGTCTGGTCATAGCTGCAATCGCTCTGCGCGCACCGCCACGGTCGCGGCACGGCCCGCTGGTCTTCAAAAACGGCCGGCGCAAGACGGCCGGCAAGGAATGCTCAGTCTCTGTCGAGACCATAAAGCGAGTGCAGCGTCCGTACAGCAAGTTCCGCATAGGCAGAATCGATCAAAACGCTGATCTTTATTTCCGAAGTCGAGATCGCGAGGATATTGATGCCCTTTCCGGCCAGGGCCTTGAACATCTGCGCTGCAACACCCGAATGGCTGCGCATTCCTATTCCGATGACGGAAACCTTGGCCACGTCGGCCGAGCTGTTGATGACAAACTCACCGATGTCCTTCCGGGCGCCCTTGAGCACATCCAATGCCCGCGGGAGCTCGGCTTCCTGCACCGTGAACGTCATGTCCGTGTGCCGACCGTCCGAGGACAGGTTCTGCACGATCATGTCGACATTGATATTGGCCTCGGCAAGCGGCCCGAAGACTCGCGCGGCCACGCCGGGCTTGTCCTCGATTTTGCGCAGGGTGACCTTTGCCTCGTCCTTGGCATAGGCGATGCCGCTGACGACTTGCTGCTCCACGATCTCATCCTCGCTGCATACAATGGTGCCAAGTTCGTCCCATGTTGCCGGCCCCGCCGGCTTCATGGCGTCAGGGGCCACAAAACTGGATAGCACGCGCACCCGCATGCCGTGGACCATGGCAAGTTCGACCGACCGGGTCTGCAGGACCTTGGAGCCCTGCGAGGCCATCTCGAGCATTTCCTCGTAGGATACCTTGGGCAAGCGCTGTGCCTTGGGCACCATGCGCGGATCGGTTGTGTAGACACCATCCACGTCCGTGTAGATGTCGCACAGGTCGGCCTTCAGCGCGACGGCAAGAGCCACGGCGCTGGTATCGGAGCCGCCGCGGCCGAGCGTGGCTATCCTGTTGCGATCCGCCTCGATGCCCTGGAAGCCGGTGACCACGGCAACCTCGCCCTGGTCAAGCCGTTCGCGCAGACGCCGGCCGTCGATCTCCTTGATCCGGGCGGAGCCATGCGCGGCATCAGTGACGACCGGAATTTGCCACCCCTGCCAGGAGCGCGCGGAAATGCCCATGGACTGCAGGACAATGGCCAGCAATCCGGCCGTCACCTGCTCGCCGGTGGCGACGACGGCGTCGTACTCGCGCGCGTCATGCAGAACGGCGGCTTCGCGGACCCACGCCACGAGCTGGTTCGTGGTTCCGGCCATCGCCGACACGACGACCGCTATCTTGTTTCCGGCCTCGACCTCGCGCCGGACATGGTTGGCGACGTTGCGGATGCGAGCGAGGTTCGCAACCGACGTGCCGCCAAACTTCATCACGATGAGAGACATGACGCCCCGCTCGATGCTCGCCTTCGGGCACGCCGAGCCCGCCTGGCGCCGCCCGAGAGCTGCCGATTTTTCCGCCTCGTGGCGCGTACTCTTAGCCAGAAGGCCGCCATTTCGCAACCGGCCGAGGCCCGGCGCGGCCGGCCCGGGCGCTTGACAAAGTCCAGCCACAAACGGCCAATGCGGCTATGCGCGCAGACCAACCGACCGCCCACGATGCAACGCTCGACCGGGCCGAAGTGGAGAGGTTCGCTCGGCTGGCTGGCGAATGGTGGGACCCTGCAGGCAAATTCCGGCCTCTGCACAAACTGGGGCCCGCTCGGCTGACATTCCTCCGAGATGAACTCACCCAGCATTTCAACCGCGATTCCAATGGGCAT
>JBFWWW010000217.1:0-5592 GCA_050245975.1 Hyphomicrobiaceae bacterium | reverse complement strand
AGTCTCACGGCTGGCCACTTGCGCGGCGCTCGCAGCCCGGGAGTGCCGTCACCAGCGCGCGGAAGGCGTCGCCGCGCACCTCGACATTGCGGAACTGGTCGTAGGAGGCACCGGCCGGCGAGAGCAGGACGACGGGCTCCGCCCCCTGCGACCCGGCCGCGTCACGTGCGGCGGCGGCGATCGCATTGTCGAGCGTGCCGGCACGCTCGAAGGGCACGCCCTGCCCGAGCGTCGCGGCGAACGCATCGCTTGCCGCCCCGATGAGATAGGCACGGGCGATGCGCGGGAAGTAGGACGTCAGACCGGAAATGCCGCCCTCCTTCTGCAGTCCGCCGAGTATCCAGAAGATGTCGCGCTCGAAGGAGGCGAGCGCCTTTTCCGTCGAGTCGGCGTTGGTGGCCTTGCTGTCGTTGACGAACAGCACACGGCCGACGCGGCCGACCTGCTCGAGGCGATGGGCGAGGCCGGGAAACGACGCGAGGCCGCGCTGGATGTCGGCGTCGGCAACGCCGAGACGGCGGACGACCGCCGACGCGGCGGCCGCGTTCTGGGCATTGTGCGTACCGCGCAGAGACGCAAGGCCGGCGATGGACGCGAACGGCACACGCTTGCCGTCCTCGCACCACAGGAGATCGGTGCCATCTGCCGCGACCCCGCGCGGGACGGAGCCGCGCACGGAAACCGCGAGCACGTCGCGGCCCTGATGTGCAAGACGCTCGGCCATGGCGCGCGAGAATTCGTCGTCGACGCCGATGACGGCGGTGTCGGCGGTGGCCGCGACCTGCTCCTTGATGGCGGCGTATTGCTGAAGCGTGCCGTGCCGGTCGAGATGGTCGGGCGTGACATTGAGCATGACGCCGACGGTGGACGCGAGCGAGGGCGTCAGGTCGATCTGGAAGGACGACAGCTCGATGACGTAGGTGCGTCCGGGTAGGGGCGGGTCGAGCGACAGGATGGCCCGGCCAATGTTGCCGCCCATCTGAACGTCACGGCCCGCTGCGGCCAGAAGGTGGGCGATGAGCGCGGTGGTGGTCGATTTCCCGTTGGTGCCGGTGATGGCGATGACCGGAACGGACGATCCGGACGCCGCGCACTCGCGCAGGAACAGCTCGATGTCGCCGATGATCGCAGCGCCGGCCGCACGCGCCTTCTGCACGACCCAATGCGGCTCCGGATGCGTGAGCGGAACGCCGGGCGCCAGCACCAGCGCGGCGATGGACGACCAGTCCGCCTGCGCGAGATCGACCGGCTCGAAGCCGGCGGCGGAGGCGGCCTCGCGACCGGCGCCGTTGTCGTCCCAGGCCAGCACGCGCGCACCGCCGGCAGCAAGCGCGCGGCAGCTCGCCAGCCCGGAGAGGCCGAGGCCGAATACCGCGACGGTCTTGCCGGCAAAGGTCGTGATGCGAATCATGGCGAGGATTGTAAGCTCCCTGCGGGGCCAAGGCGCGGCCGCATCACCGCAGCCGGGAGATATCTAGCCGGAAAATCACGGGAAAGAAGGTCTCCCAGCCGAGCCAGCGCTTCGATCCGGCCTCGCTGACGGCCCAAAGGCCACCCTCGGCGTCGAAACCGATGTCCTCGATGCCGGCCGGCATGGGGAACCGCTTGCCGACCTGCGCGGTACCGGGATCGATCTGCACTAGTTCCCCAAGGCGGGAACCGCTGCGGGTGATCCACAGGTGGCCGGCGGCATCGAAGGCCGCGCCCTGGGCACGGTCCGGCAACGGGATCGAAAGGGAGGCGTCCGCCTCCGAGAGGCTCGCGACGGCGGAGCGCAACGCGGTGAACGGCACCTTGTAGAGCCGCGCGCCGGCGTCCTTGCTGTAGGTACCGAGCCAGAGCGCATCGGGCGTTCCGGCGGCAAACGACCCCTTGACGTCGCCGGCAAGCCGGATGGTCCGGACGACGCGCCCGACCTGGCCGCTGCCGGCGGGCGCCAGCGCGATCTCGAACATGACGCGCGTGTCGACGGCCCAGAGATGGCCGGCCGCTCCCTTCGCGAGGCCGCCGGCGTGTCCGCACGACGCCGGCAGATCGAGCGACGCCGTCACCGCGCCGGTGCGCGGGTCGATGCGATAGAGCCGGCACTGGCCGCGTCCCTGGGCAGGGTCGTCGCTGCGATAGGCAGCGACGTAGAGGGCGCCATCGACGAATGTCAGGCCCTGGGGGACGAACCCCTCGTCGAGGCCGGGCGCCCAGAAGCGCGCCGTCATGGCGGCCGCGTTGGGAACGTCGCTTGGAGTACGATCGGTATAGGACGGCCTGCGGCCGGGCATGTCGGCAGCCGCAGGCAGCACGGCCGCCAGCAAACCGGCCGCCGCGACCAGGATGCGGGCGAGCCGCCTCACCGCAGCTTCAGGGTCGCGAGGCCGACCAGCGCCAGAACGACCGAGATGATCCAGAAGCGGACGACGACGGTGGATTCCTTCCAGCCCTTCTGCTCGAAATGGTGATGCAGCGGCGCCATTCGAAAGACGCGCTTGCCCGTCAGCTTGAACGAAGCGACCTGGATGACGACGGACAGCGTCTCCAGAACGAACAGGCCGCCGACGATGGCGAGCACGATCTCGTGCTTCGTGGCGACCGCGATGGCGCCAAGCGCGCCGCCGAGAGCGAGCGAACCCGTATCGCCCATGAAGATCATCGCCGGCGGGGCGTTGAACCACAGGAAGCCGAGGCCGGCGCCGATGAGCGCACCGGAGATGATGGCGAGCTCGCCGACGCCGGAGACATAGTGGATCTGCAGATAGTTGGCGAAACGCGCGTTGCCGACGAGGTAGGCGATGAGGCCGAAGGTGGCGGCCGCGATCATCACCGGCACGATGGCGAGGCCGTCGAGGCCGTCCGTGAGGTTGACCGAGTTGCCGGCACCGGCAATGACGACGACGCCGACGAGGATGAACAGGATGCCGAGCGGGATGATGGCCGTCTTGAAGAACGGCATGGTGAGCGCATCCGAAAAGCCCGGACGGCCCATCTTGATGACGGCGTAGGTGGCGATCGCGGCGACGACGCACTCGAGCCCGAAGCGGATCCGGCCGCCGAAACCGTCCGTCGTGCGCTTCGTCACCTTCAGGTAGTCGTCGTAGTAGCCGATGGCGCCATAGGCGAGCGTGACGAAAAGGACGATCCAGACATAACCGTTCGACAGGTTCGCCCACAGCAGGGTCGAGACCGTGACGCCCATCAGGATCATCAGCCCGCCCATGGTCGGCGTGCCGCGCTTGGCGAGATGCGTTTGCGGGCCGTCCTCGCGGATCGGCTGGCCCTTGCCCTGCTTCACGCGCAACAGGTCGATGATCGCGGGACCGAAGAGGAATACGAACAGCAGCGCCGTCATGATGGCGCCGCCGGTGCGGAAGGTGATGTAGCGGAAGACGTTGAGCGGCCCGATCTGGTCGGCGAAGTTGACGAGTTCGTAGAGCATTCCTCTCCTCCGGGCCCGAGCGGCCCGCCCTTATCTAATCCCGTTCCGGTGCTGTCGCCTAGCCGGCGGCGGCCCCCGATCCACCGAGCGCTTTCAGCGCCGCGACGACCGGCGCCATGTTGGTGCCGAGCGAGCCCTTGACCATGACGGCATCGCCCGGGCGCACCGCGGCGGCGACCTCGGGCGCAAGGTCGCGCGAGGTTTCGCGCCAGGCGCCACGGATGCCGGAGGGAAGCGTGTCGAACAACCCGCGCATCATCGGTCCGCAGGCGAACAGCAGGTCGATGCCTGCCGATGCGACGGCATCGGCGAGCCCGCGGTGCAGGTCGGCCGATGCGGGGCCAAGCTCCAGCATGTCGCCCAGCACCGCGATGCGGCGCGGGAAGTCGGCGCGCGGCGTGGTGGCAAGGCCGGCAAGCGCGGCGCGCATGGAGGCGGGGTTGGCGTTGTAGCTCTCATCGACCAGCAGCAACGCTCCGCCGGCGCAGGCGATCACCGAGCGCGCGCCGCGGCCGGGCGGTGCCGTCACGCCGGCGAGCGGGGCCAGCGTCGCGGCGAGGTCGAGACCGAGGCAGTCGATGACGGCAGCGACGGCAAGCGCATTGGCGGCCAGATGCAGGCCCGGCGCACCGACGCGAAAGACGGGCCGGCCGGGGCGGTCGAGCGTAACCGTGGTGCCGCCGCCATCCGGCGCCATGGAGGCGGCGCGGACATCGGCGCCGTCCTGCGTGCCGAACGAGCAGATGTGCGCGCCGGCAGCGCGGGCCGCCGCGGCAAGCTGAGCGAAGTGGCGATTGTCGCGATTGAGAATTGCGGTACCGCCCGGCCGCAGGCCCGCGAAAATCTCGGCCTTGGCATCGGCGATCGCCTCCTCGTTCGCGAAGTGGCCGAGGTGGACCGGCAGAACATTGGTGATGACCGCGATCTCGGGCCGCACGAGACGCGACAGCGGCGTGATCTCGCCGGGATGGTTCATGCCGATCTCGAACACTGCGAAGTCCGTGTCCGGCGGCAGCAGCGCGAGGGTGAGGGGCACGCCCCAATGATTGTTGTAGGAGCGCTGCGAGGCATGCACCCTGCCGGCGGAGGACAGGGCGGCGCGCAGCATTTCCTTCGTGCCGGTCTTGCCCGCGCTGCCGGTGACGGCAACGACGCGTGCACGGGCACGGGCGCGGGCCGCCGCGCCCATGCGCGCAAGCGCTGCGAGCGGATCATCGACGCGGACGAGAGCGCCATCCCCCGGCTTGCGCGCATAGCCCGTCGCGACGAGCGCGGCGGAGGCACCTTTCGCAAAGGCATCGCTGACGAAGTCGTGGCCGTCGCGCGCGTCCTTCAGTGCGACGAACACGTCACCGGGCGCGAGCGTGCGCGTGTCGATGGAGAAGCCGGTGAGGGAAACCGACGGAGCTCCGTCCGCACTCGCCCCGGCTGCATGCACGAGATCGTCCCAGGTCCACAGCGCGCTCATGCCTCAGGCCGCCTCCAGCGCACGCCGGACGGCGTCATGATCGGAAAACGGAATGACCGTCGTGCCGACGATCTGTCCCGTCTCGTGCCCCTTGCCGGCGATGAGGACGACATCGCCCGTACCGAGCAGCGCGATGGCAGCCCGGATCGCCTCCTCGCGATCGCCGATCTCGCGCGCCTCGGGTGCGCCTGCCAGAATTTCGGCGCGAATGGCCGCCGGGCTCTCCGAGCGCGGATTGTCGTCGGTGACGATGACGACATCTGCCTTGTCGGCAGCGATGGCGCCCATGATGGGACGCTTGCCGCGGTCGCGGTCCCCGCCGCAGCCGAAGACGCAGATGAGGCGCCCGGACGCGAAGGGACGCAGCGCGTCGAGCGCGGCCGCCAGCGCCTCCGGCTTGTGTGCATAATCGACGACGGCAAGCCCGCCCCGCGCGCGGCCGACGATCTCGAGCCGCCCGGTCACGCCATCCAGCACCTCGAGCGCGCGGATGGCGACCGGCGCATCCTCGCCGACGGCGATGGCGAGGCCTGCCGCCATAAGGGCGTTGGAGGCCTGGTAGATGCCCGGAAGCGCGAAGCGGATGCGGTAGGTGTGGTCCTCGTGCACGATCTCGAGCCGCTGCGAGAATCCGTCGGGCTGGATGCGGGAAAGCCGCTGCGTGCCACCGGTGCGGCCGGTCGTCAGGACGCGGAGG
>JBFWWW010000216.1:0-5655 GCA_050245975.1 Hyphomicrobiaceae bacterium | reverse complement strand
GCCGGTGGCACGTCAGGTCGAGAGGGCTCGTCGACGCGGTGATGGCGCCGCTGCGCAGCCTGAGCGATAACCAGGTTGCCCTCGACCTTATCGAGCGAAAGGTTGCCCGCGTCGCTCGGGGCTGGTTGCACCCTGCTTACTGGTGGGGAGAGCATAAGGCACGCTGGCGTCCGCGATGACCTTGCCACTAGGTCTGGATCGGAGGGGATGCAAGAAAGATCGCGTCTGCGACACGGTCTTCGCCTAGAAGCCCCTCGTGGGCGATCGCCGTTCCGCCCGTCAGCGCGGACCACGCGCCATGGACAGAACCGGCATAGCGTGCGCGCCGCAGCGGATCGCCGCGCAGCAGAGCCGCCATATACTTGAGCGACTGCACAGGCAAGATGTTCTTCACACCGGATGAGCGGCCGTGCTTCCGGCAGACGTAGACCCGCGACCACGCCTGGTGGAAGCGCATGCGCCGGATATTTTCCGCCGATCCGACACTCGACTTGCCGCGCAGATGCATGGCCTCGGCTGCGTGGACATACCTGAGGGCGTGACCGGCCGCGCGCATCCTGAAGCAGAGGTCGTCGTCCTCGTAAAACAGGAAAATGCTCGGATCAAAGCCGCCGAGACGGGTGAAGACGCTACGCCGGACGAGAAGAGCGGCGCCCGACAGGACGGCGACGTCGCAATCCTGTTGCGGGGGATCTCTACCGTCCTCGGCCGGTTCAAGGACCGAACCGTGACGGAAAAAGATGCGGCCGTCCGGCTCGACGAGGCGGGGGCCGAACACGGCCGCCCACGGGCAGGCATGCGCCGCCTCGGCCAGGAGCGTCACCGTTCCCCGCGCGACAACGACGTCCGGATTGACAATCAGACACAACTCGGTGCCGGCAGCATGAACACCGAGGTTGTTGCCGCGCCCATAGCCCTCGTTGTGCCGGCCGCGGATGACGCGCGCTCCCTGCGCGCGTGCGATCTCCGCCGAACCGTCGGACGAGTTGTTGTCGACCACGATGGTGGGCACATTGTCCTGCGTAAGCGCCGCGAGACAGCGCGGCAATACGGTTGCACTGTTGTAGGCAACCACGACGGCGGTAACCGGAGGGCGGGCGGTCGTCATGGGCGCGCGCCCGCACTGTGCAGCAATGCCCGCAAGCCGTTATAGCGGCCAAGGGCTAGCAGACGGCACGTTATGGATTCAAAGCGCGCAGAATCCTGCGCCTCGCACAAAATATGCGTCATGAAAATCCGCGACAAAAAAACAGAAAATATGATCCCGAAAACGGGGGCATTATTGCAAACGCGCACTGAGGCCACAAGCCCCACTGCGCAGTTCTGCACCACTTCGCGGTCAGCCGTTCTGTTAAGGACTTTTCATCGGGACCGGTCGCCGGTCAGGAGTGACTGTTCTTGTTTGGCTGGGAGGCGATCCAGTGCGCGAAGGCGGGTGCCACGGCGTCCCCTGTGACGAGACCGTCGCGCCAGCCCGGCTTGTCGGGCCGCACGATCAGCATCCAGGCGGCGAAGGCGTCGTCGTTGAGGCAGCTCGCACGCTCTTCGATCGCCGGGTTGGTACTGACGACGACGCCATCGAAAGCGGCGCGTGCCGCGCCGACCCACTTGCCGCACTCGATGGTCGCAAGCGCGCGCTGCGTCTCGAACTGCTTGCCGGGCCGCTTTGGCGTGCAGGTGAGCACCTGACCGCACAGCTCGATCGCGACCGGGGTGAAGCCGGCGCGGACCGTGCCATCATCGAGCGCCTCGTACCAGATCTGGTTTCCCATGTCGTAGTAGAGATGCTCCGGGTACTCCCTGCCCTGAACGAGCGCCATCCGCGACCTCGGATCAATCAGGCATCCAGAACCGGCTCGATCTCGATCCGCTGGCCGTCCGTGTTGAAGAAGTGCCCGTCATTGAAGACCATGCGATCCGCTCTGATCCGGGCCTCGAGCTCGGCAAGCCTGCTGCGTGCGGTCTCATTGTCGATCAGACCGCCGTCGCGCGACTTGGTGGGGAAGAACGCGGCACCGTCCCACGCCTCGCCGGCACCTTCGAAGGCAGCTTTGAAATCGTTCCAGCGGGCGTCGTCGCCGACGACATGCAGGAATGTCGAGCACAGCGGCGCGACCTGCCGGTGACCGATGCCGGCGAGAACGACAAGGGCCGTGAACTCGTGGTGCTGGCGCACCATGTCCGCAAGCCACGCGTCGAAATCGGTGGCGGTTGGCCGGTCAGCCGCGCTCGACAAGCGGAAGCTCCTCGACATGCAGCTCGAACAACGCCCAGAAGGGCTGGCCGAACCGCTGCGCATACCAGTCTTCGAAGGCGACAAGCTCATGCATCGCATTCTGCGCCGCCTGCGCCGTGCCGCCCGTCATGCAGGCGTGAGCCGCAGCGATGACCGGGGCGAGGCGCGTCAGCGTCTGCGAACGCGTTTCGCTGTCGTTCTCCCCTGCCCAGCCGAGCTCGGAACGCAGGAGCGCGCAGCCCGTGGCGACGGCCTGCTCCGGCGAGCCCGCGGCCGCAATGCCCTCGCTCAGGGAGCGCATGAAGTTGAGCCGGCGGTAGGCGAAGGCGCGTTCCTGCTCCAGGCGAAGGATTTCCGCTTCGAGCTGTCTGCGCCGCGCGGTTTCCGTCGCGCCAGCCGCGCTGGCCGCCGCTTCGAAGGCCCCCAGAAGCGCCTGCGGATCGGCTTTCACATTGGCCAGGCTCATTGCGGCACCTCGGTGGACAGTGGCGGAGGAGGATGGGAGTCGAACCCACCAGAGACCGTCTGACGGCCCCACCCGGATTTGAAGTCCGGTCGCCCCACCGGGAGCGGGACTCCTCCAATTACGTTTTGCGCCAGCCTTGGCGCAAAGAATTCGATGCGCGCGGGATTGATGCGCCGCAGGTCCTGGCGCCGGATCGTGAAGCCGTGCCGGTCGAAGAACTCCAGGATCTGGATAGCGACCTTGCGACCATTGTTCAAACGATCTCGGAAGTCGGCGGCGGTGAACCGGCCCTCCGGCGCATGAGCGGCGACGTCGATGGCGATCTCGGCCATATCCTGGACGACGGCGCGCAGGAAAAAGTGGTCGTGGGCAACCTCCTCCACGTCGCCGCGCTTTGCCGCCATGTGCATCAGACGGCGCACCGCGGCCTCGTTCACGGACAGGGCGTTGGCAAGATCGCGCACACGCGGCGGGCGATAGGGCTCGGCAGCGAGATAAGGACGAAGCAGGGCCCAGATGCGCTCCTCCTCCTCTGAAAACCTGACCTGATGGCCCGGCCTGCGGACCCAGGTCCGGTCGAGCGAGACCTCGCCCGCCTCCGCAAGCTTGCGCATGGCCGCGATGAAGACCGGGGCCGGCAGCATCGGCTTGTCGCCGCGACGCAACTGCTCCAGGCCGATGCCCGCCTTGTCGGGGTGCCCGGCGTGATAGGCATCGAGCGTCGCGCCGATACGGGCGCGAAATTCATTCCAGACCCGCGGCAGCATGGCGATGCGCGCGCCGGACGCCGGGATGATTACCAAGCCCAGGCCGGCAGCGATACGCGCGTCATCCTCGGCTGCAATGGCGCGGTCGCGATAGAAGGCGTCGAGATCGATCGAGGAATTGGGTTCCGCCAGCAGTCGCGACAGCGCCTCGGCAGGATCAGCCAATGCCAACGCGTCGAGCTGCGCCCGCCGCTCGGGCGTTCGCCGCCGACGCTCCGGCGCACGCAGGTCGACCAGTACGCCGCCGCCGATGGTCCGGCTCGACGACGTATCGCGGACAACGAACTTGTCACCCCCAGCCGCCGCCAGGGGGCGCTCCAGAACCAGCTGAACGTAATCGGTCTCGCCCGGATGAATGGGCGTGTCCCTCAGAACCACGATCCTTCCCGGAACCTCGGCCGCCGCATGATGCACCTTGACCGGGAACCATTGCCCGATCGGGCGCGGCTCGCTGTTGAGCACCCGAAGGCTGGCGTCGATGCGCGCGGTCGGCGCGTGCAGCGCGGGATCGACGACAAAGTCGCCGCGGCGGACGGTTTCCTTGCTGATCTGCGGTCCCGTCAGCACCAGCGCACACCGCTGCCCTGCCGCGCCAATGTCGACCGGCGCGTTGTGTGCGTTGATGGAGCGCACGCGCGCCTCAAGCCCGGCAGGACTGACAAGAACGCGATCGCCGATACGGACCGCTCCAGAGAGCACGGTACCGGTGACCGCCGTTCCCAAGCCCTGCAGCGTGAAGCATCGATCGACCGACAAGCGAAACAGGCCCTTGCCGGTGCGTTTGCTCGAAACGGCATCGAGCCTCGCAGCCAGCGCCAAAAGCCCCTCGCCTGTCACGGCCGATACCGGAATGACGTCCGCGCCTGCGAGCGCCGTGCCGGCAAGTGCCTCTTCCACCTCCCGCGCGGCGACACCTCGTCGTTCCGGATCGACGAGGTCACACTTTGTAAGCGCGACGACCCCCTGCTTAAGGCCGAGAAGGTCCATGATGGCCAGATGCTCGCGCGTCTGCGGCATCACCCCGTCATCGGCGGCGACGACGAGAATGACGAAATCGATGCCGGTGGCGCCGGCCAGCATGTTGTGAACCAGCCCCTCGTGGCCGGGAACGTCGACAAAGCCGATGGTTTCGCCGTTGGGGCGCGGCCAGTAGGCGAAGCCGAGATCGATGGAGATGCCGCGCGCCTTTTCCTCCTTCAGCCGGTCCGTCTCGACGCCGGTGAGCTTGCGCACCAGAGACGTCTTGCCGTGATCGATGTGGCCCGCGGCTCCGACGATCATGTCTGCTGCCCCGGCGGTGTGAGCGGCAACCGGGAGCGATGCTCGGCCTCCGCGCGCTGCTCAGCCGTGCAGCTGTCGCGCACACCCTGAAAGAAGCGGTCAGCCAGGGTGCTGCGCGCGTCGCGCGCCCGCATGAGCCAGGCCAGCGCCATCAGCGGATCGCGTTCGACACCGGACCCCAGATGATAGGCCGCGCCGAGCATGGCCTGTCCATCGGGATCACCGAGCGCAGCGGCGGAGCGCCACCATCGCGCGGCGGCGGCAACGTCGCGCTCGACACCCAGCGCATTGTTGTAGAGCAGCCCGATGCGCGTCATGGCGGAGGCGACACCCTGCTCCGCCGCCTTCCGCGCCCATTGCATCGCGTTCCCGTAATCCGGCTTGCGATGCTCTCCGTCCATGAGGATGCGCGACAGCATGTCCTGGGCGTGGGCATCGCCCTGGCGTGCGGCCCGGGCATACCATTCCTCGGCGATGGACCGGTTCGGCGTCCCCTCCTCGCCGTTGTAGTAGAAATCGCCGAGCACGCTCTGCCCGAGCCGGTCGCCGGCCTTCGCGGCGGGAAGCAGCCACTTGAGCGCCGTCCCGACATCGCGCGGCACGCCCCGTCCGGCGATGAAGCAGCGGGCGATCTCGACGCGCGCAGACGTATTTCCGGCCTGCGCCAGCGGCAGCCAGATGGAGAGCGCCCCATCCCAGTCCTGGTGCGCGGCGAGGGCGGCCGCTTCTTCCATCCCGTCCGGCGCCTCGGTGCCAGCAGGCCGTGGGGCCGCGAAGAAGTTACGCAGAGCCATGTGCGTCCCCCTCGCCCATGACGGCCTGCAGACCGGCGAGTTGGCCTTCAAAGGTCTCCTTGTCGTCGAGGCAGCGCAGGTCGAGGATGAACCCGCCGTCCTCGATATGGC
>JBFWWW010000215.1:0-5724 GCA_050245975.1 Hyphomicrobiaceae bacterium | reverse complement strand
GCGATGCCGAGCACGAGCGCGAGGTTCTGCGGCATCGGCCCGCCCTTGCCCGTGCGGCTCGCCTTGCGCATGAGTTGCTCGGCCTCGGCGATCTTGCCGTCCAGCGCATAGGAGAGCGCGAGATTGTTGAGCACGCTCGGCTGGTCCGGCGCCAGCGCCAGGGCCTTGCTGTACTGGGCCTGCGCCTCCTTCTGCCGTCCCGTGGTGGCGAGCGCGGTGCCGAGCGCGGAGACAATGCGCCAGTCGGGGTTTTTCGCGTCCATCGCCTGTCGCAGCAGTTTCTCGGCCCGTGCCGGTTGCCCGAGGTCGAGCGCCAGCAGGCCGCGCTCGGCGGCGATGCGCGTGTCCTTCGGGTTGGCGGCGCCGGCAGCATCGAGCGCGGCGAGCGCCTCGCCCTTGCGGTCATGGGCGCGCAGGGCGCGGGCATAGGCGAGCGCCGCGTCGGCATCGGCGGGCTTGGCCTTGTGCGCGGCGGCGAGCGTCTGCAGGTTCGTGCCCTTGCCCGCCTTGCCGGCATCCGCGGCCGGCGGCGGCTCGCTGTTGAGCGCCCCGAGCAGCGGCTGCGCGCCCTGCTGCGCACAGGCGGCGGCCATCAGCCCGGCGCCGACAACGGCGCCTGCGGCCAGGATGCGCGGCCCGATACCCGGACGGACAGCGCGCGACAGGAAAGCAACATGCAACATTCGCAACCCCCGCTGCGGCTCCCGCGTCGGCCTGGCCGATGCATCCGAAGCCGCTCCCGTACGAACGCAGCACTTCGCCGGACACTCATCTCACGCCGATACACCGGCGGACTGCGGCCAGTCGTAAGAGATTCGCGGCGGTGCAAGGGGCGGCCCGGCGGCGCTGTCCCCGCAATCCCCGCTTGTCCACAGGGCGCGAACGAAGGCTCAGTCCTTCTTGCCCGTCAGGTGCGCGGCCCACTCCGGCCGCTCCTTCATCTTTGCGGCATAGCGCTGGCCGATGCGCACGACGCGCTCGGGCTCGTATGCCTGCTGCGCCAGTGCCATGCCGCGGTCGAACACCTCCGAATAGCGCCTGATGCGCCCGCCTTCGAGGTCGAAGCGGCCGATGCCGTCGAACACCACGCGCGCGCCGTTCGCCTCCGGCCGCGTCGAGGTGAAGCTGAAGCGGTAGCTGGCATAACCGGTCGACCCGGTGAGCGCCGGATCGAAGAACTCCCAGCGGAAGTCGCGCCCGCCGTCGGAAAAGTGCGCCAGCATGGCCGTGATGGCCTCGCGGCCGGTGTTGGGGCCGAAGAAGTAGTCGTCGTAGGTGCCGTCGGCGGTGAAGAGGTCGGCCAGCGCAGCGCCGTTGCCGGCCGCCGCGGCGGCTGCGAACCGGTTGACGAGATCGGCAAAGTCCATCGTCGCCTCCTTCTGTCTGCGAGCCCGCAGGCTATCCGAAATGGGCGCGCGCCACATCGTCCGTCGTCGGCCATTGACGCCGAGCCCGGCTTCGCATACACCACCGCACCATGTCAGACGCCGCCCACATCGTCGCTGTACGACGCCGACGCGCCATTGCCGCCGCGGCGCCCCTTCGGGCTGTCTGATCTTTCCTTCGCATCTGCAGAAGATTTGACGACGCGCCGCCGGAAACGGGTCGATGCGCGTTGTGCTTTCATCGATCGTCTCCGGTGCGCGAGGACACAGGTTCAGGAGAACTCGCCATGTACACCCCGCCCGTCTTCAAGACGACCGACGCCACCGCCTGGGCGTTCGTCGCCGAGCGCGGTTTCGGCACGCTGATCGTGTCGACCAACGGCTGCCCGGCGGCCTCGCATCTGCCATTCGTCGTCACGCCGGCGGCGGCCGGCGCCCCGGCGCGGCTCGAGATGCACGTGGCGCGCGCCAATCCCCTCCATGGCCTGGCCGGCGACGGCAGTCCGGCGCTGCTGGTCGTGACGGGTCCCGACGCCTACATCTCGCCCGACTGGTACGACAGCGCCGATCAGGTGCCGACCTGGAACTACGTCAGCGTGCATCTCAACGGCACGCTCAGGGCTCTTCCCGCCGATGAGGCACTCGCCCATGTCGATCGTCTCAGCGCCGCCTTCGAGGCGCGCCTGGAGCCAAAGCGGCCGTGGACGAGCGCCAAGATGACGCCGGCCCGGCGCGCCGCGATGCTCAAGGCCATCGTGCCGCTGGAGTTCACGGTAACGAGCCTCGAGGCGCAGTGGAAGCTTGCTCAGCACAAGACGGTTGCCGACCGGCAGCAGGTTGCGCGCATGCTGGACTGGCGCGGCGATCACAACTCGATGCAGGTCGCCCGCCTCATGCTGGGCAGCCTCGATCCGCGGCCGCGTGCTAGCATGGCGGCATAAGGAAAGGCGCACCAACCGGAGGCCCGGCGATGCTGAAGCTCAAGCCCAACTGCGAGTGCTGCGACAAGGATCTGCCGCCCGACGCTGCGGATGCGCGCATCTGCTCGTTCGAGTGCACCTTCTGCGCGGACTGCGCGGAGACACGCCTCGGCGGCCTGTGTCCCAACTGCGGCGGTGAGCTGGTGCGCCGACCCGTGCGCCCGGCCGGAAAGCTCGAGAAGTATCCGGCCTCCACCGAGCGCGTGGTGAAGCCGCACAAGGCCTGCGCGGCCTGAGCCCGCAAAACGCTAGCGCACCGCGGTGATGAGGATCTCGACGCGGTGCCAGGCCTCGAGCGTCACGCCGATGCACGCGCGCTGCGGCGGGTTGGCCTTGTCGACCCACTCGTCCCAGGCCCGGTTCAGCTCGTCCTTCTGGTTCATGTCGGTGATGAACACCGTCGCGCGCAGGATGCGGGACTTGTCGGTGCCCGCGTCGGCGAGGTTGCGGTCGATGCGCGCCAGCGCCTCGCGCGTCTGCTCGTAGAGCCCGGCCGTCGGCGTCGTGCCGATGGCCACCGTGTAGACGAGATCCTTGTAGGCCACCGCGCGGCTGCGCGTCGGCGTCATGCCGGTGAAGCGTTCGATCATGGCAATCCTCTCAGGCTGGCGTTCGCGCTAGATGCGGCCTGCCTCGACGGCGTGGCACGCCACCTGCCGGTCGCCGTAGGGCAGCGGCTTGGGCACGTCCGTGCGGCAGCGGTCGAAAACCAGCGGGCAGCGCGGATGGAAGGCGCATCCGGACGGCGGACTGATGGGGTTGGGAATCTCTCCCTCGATCTGTTTGCGCGGCCGCCCGCTCATGGCGAGATCGGGGATGGCATCGAGCAGCATGCGCGTGTAGGGGTGCTGCGGCGCCCGGAACAGCTCCGCCGTCGGCGCATTCTCGACGATGCGGCCGAGATACATGACGCCGATCCGCGTCGCCATGTGGCGCACGACGGCGAGGTTGTGGCTGATGAACAGGTACGTCAGCCCCAGCCGGTCCTGCAGGTCGCGCATCAGGTTCAGGATCTGCGCCTGGACCGACACGTCGAGCGCGCTCGTCGGCTCGTCGCAGACCAGGAACTGCGGGTTCGACGACAGCGCGCGCGCGATGCAGATGCGCTGGCGCTGGCCGCCCGAGAACTCGTGCGGATACTTGGTGCCGTCCGCCGGGTCGAGGCCGACCAGCCGCAGCAGCTCGCCGACCCTGTTCTCGATCTCGCGCGAATCCCTGATGAGCCCGAAGACGCGGATCGGATCGGCGATGATCCTGTCGACGCGCCAGCGCGGGTTGAGGCTTGCATAGGGGTCCTGGAAGATCATCTGGATGCGGCGACGCAGGCTCCTGAGGTCGCCCGGATGGGAACCCTGCCACATGTTGACGCCGTCGATCGTCACCGTGCCCGCAACCGGCGGCAGCAGCCCGACGACCATCTTGGCCACCGTCGACTTGCCCGAGCCCGATTCGCCCACGAGCGCCAGCGTCTGGTTCGGCATGATGTCGAAGGACACGTCCGTGACGGCCTTGAGAAGCTGGCGCTCCTCGCCTTCGATCACGCGGTTGAGCCAGGGCTTCGACACGTCGAACACGCGCGTCAGGCCACGGGCTTCGACGAGGGGCCTTGTCGTCATGCGCCGGGCCCTTGCGGTTCGCCCGCCAGCCAGCAGGCGACGGAGGAAGCGCCCACCGGAATGGGATCGGGCCGCTCGATATAGCAGCGCGCCACCGCGTATTGGCAGCGCGGATTGAAGGCGCAGCCGGGCGGGATGGCGGTGAGGCGCGGCATCGATCCGGGGATCTGCACCAGTCGCTCGTTGTTGGCTTCCAGCGTCGGGATCGAGCCCATCAGCCCCTTCGTGTAGGGGTGATGCGGGGTCTTGATGACGTCGCGCACCGGGCCGATCTCGGCGATGCGGCCGGCATAGAGCACCGCCACGCGATCGGCGGTCTCGGCGATCACGCCCATGTCGTGGGTGATGAGCATGACGGCCGTGCCGCGCTCGCGGCACAGCCGCTTCAGGAGCTGGATGATCTGCGCCTGGATCGAGACGTCGAGCGCGGTCGTCGGCTCGTCGGCGATGATCAGCTCCGGCTCGGCCGCCAGCGCCAGTGCCAGCACGACGCGCTGGCGCATGCCGCCGGAAAATTCGTGCGGGTAGCCGTCGATGCGCCGTTCCGCGCCCTGGATGCCGACCTCGGTCAGCAACGCGATAGCGCGGGCGCGCGCCTGTACAGCCGACAGCGGCAGGTGCGTGCGGATGGTCTCCACGAGCTGGTCGCCGATGCGGTAGAGCGGATTAAGGCTCGTCAGCGGGTCCTGGAACACCATGGCGATGCGCTTGCCGCGCAATTTGCGCATCGCCTCGGCGGGCAGGTTGTCGATGCGCTGCCCGTTGAGCAGGATCGCTCCGCCGGCGATGCGTCCCGGCGGCTCCAGCAGCCCGATGATCGCCGCGCCGGTGAGCGATTTTCCCGCGCCGGACTCGCCCACCACCCCCAGCACCTCGCCGCCGTGGATGTCGAAGGAGACGTCGTCGACCGCCGTCAGCAGCCCGCGCCGCGTCGGAAATTCCACGCGCAGGTTGCGGACGGACAGGATGGGCTCGGCATTGCGGCGGTCCGGCGCTAGGGCCGTGGTGCTGACGGCCGTCGTCATCGGAGCTTCGGATTTAGCGCGTCGCGCAGCCAGTCGCCGAGCAGGTTCACCGCCAGGACCAGAATGGCCAGCGTCAGGCCTGGGAAGGCCACCATCCACCACGATCCCGAGAACAGATATTTGTTGCCGATCTGGATCATGGTGCCGAGCGAGGGCTCGGTGGGCGGCAGGCCGACGCCGAGGAACGACAGCGTCGCCTCGGTGATGATGGCGAGAGCCAGGTTGATCGTGGCGATGACCAGCACCGGGCTCAGCACGTTGGGCAGCACGTGGCGGAACATGATGGCGACCGGTCTAGTGCCGATCAGGCGTGCGGCCTGGATGTATTCCTTGTTCTTCTCCACCAGCGTCACGCTGCGCACGGTGCGCGCATACTGCACCCAGTAGGACAGCCCGATCGACAGCACGAGGATCCAGAACTCGCCGCCGCCGAGCCTGTGTTTCATCACCGTCTGCGCCACGCCGTCCACCAGCAGCGCGGTCAGGATGGCCGGAAAGGTGGGCTGCACATCGGCGATGCGCATGATGACGGTGTCGGTGCGGCCGCCGAAGTATCCTGCCATGAGGCCGAGCGTGACGCCGATGCCGATCGCCAGCAGCACCGAGGCGACGCTGATGGCGATCGAGCTGCGCGTGCCGTAGAGGATGGTCGAGAGGATGTCGCGGCCCTGGTCGTCGGTGCCGAGCAGGAAGCGCCGGTCGCCGCCCTTCTCCCAGG
>JBFWWW010000214.1:0-5734 GCA_050245975.1 Hyphomicrobiaceae bacterium | reverse complement strand
GGTGGCCATCACGCCGAAAGTGCCCGATCCCAAGGCGGTCATCGCGGAGATCGCCGGCCTCGTCCGCCGGCTGCCCGACTACAACCGCATCTCGATCGGCTTTCCCGGCGTCGTGCGGGCGGGGGTCGTGTCGACGGCCCCCAATCTCGGCACGGAGCGCTGGGCGGGCTTCGCGTTCGCGGACGCGATGGCCAAGCGCTTCCGGCGTCCGGTGCGCATGCTCAACGATGCGGCGGTGCAGGGCCTCGGCGTCGTCGAGGGGCCGGGCCTCGAATGCGTGATCACGCTCGGCACCGGCGTCGGCTGCGCGCTGTTCCGCGACCGCCGCCTGCTGCTGCACCTGGAGCTCGGCCAGCACCGCGCGAGCCGCAAGCGCACCTATGACCAGTACATCGGCGCGGCGGCGCTGGCGGCCAAGGGCCCCGAGCGCTGGAACCGGCGGGTCGCGCGGGCGGTCGATGCCGTCACAACGCTGACATCCTGCGAGCGCCTGTACGTGGGGGGCGGCAATGCGCGCCGGATCACGGCGATGCTGCCGCCGCACGTCAAGATCGTGTCGAACGCGGCCGGCGTCACCGGCGGGGTCCGCCTGTGGCAGCCCGACATGGACGAGCATTTCATCAGGCGGGGCGGGAAATGAAGGTGCTGACTGTTGGCGGCGCGATGATCGACACCATCGCCATCATCGACAGCGCGCGCATCGAGCGCATGACGATGCTCAACGCCGACAGCTCCTTTCTCCTGCTGGAGGAGGGGCGCAAGACGGAAGCGGTCGAAATCTCCACCCATTGCGGCGGCGGCGCCGTGAACACGGCTGTGGCGATGGCGCGGCTCGGCCTCGACGTCGCCGCTCTCGTGAAGCTCGGCCAGGACGACCGCGCCGAAACCATCCTGGCGCGGCTGATGGAGGAAGGCGTCTCGACGCGCTGGATCATGCGCGACAGGCGGGCGCCGACGGGGGCATCCGTGCTGCTCTCCTCGCATGACCGCAACGCGGGCGTCTTCACGTTCCGCGGCGCCAACACGCTGCTGGAGGAGAGCGAGCTCAGACGGGAAGCCTTCGCGGCCGACCTCGTCTACATCGCCAACCTGTCGAACCAGTCGGCGGACTGCTTTCCGGGCATCATCGCGCGGGCCAAGGCGAACGGCGCGCTGGTGGCGGCCAACCCGGGCGTGCGCCAGCTGTCCGCGCGCGGCGGCGCGTTCCAGGACGCGCTGTCCAAGATCGACATCCTGGCCATCAACCACACCGAAGCCGACGTGATGGTGCCGAGCCTCGTGGCCCGCTTCGGCGAGGGCGGCCCGGCCCTGCCGTTCGAGGGCGACGGCGATGTTCCCCTGCTTGCCAGCCGGGGCCTGTCGGGCGGCGGCTTCGACATGAGCCTGCTCGCCTTCCTGCGCGCCGTCCGGTCGCTCGGCCCCGCCCATGTGCTGGTGACGGCCGGCAGGGCGGGTGCGTTCATCGGGCTGAAGGATGCGATCCTCTACTGCCCGTCGGTGCAGACGCATGTGGCCGGCACGGCGGGCGCGGGCGATGCGTTCACCGCCACCTACACCGCCTTCATCGCGCTCGGGCGCCCGCCGGAGGACGCTCTGCGCGCGGCAACGCTGAACGCGGCCTCGGTGGTCGGCTATGTCGATACGCAGAACGGGCTGCTGCGGCGCGAGCAGCTCGAGGAGCGGCTGGCCGGTGCCCCGCCGCCGATACGACGGTGGTCGATGTGACGGAGCGGGACGAGAAGACGGCACGCCAGGCGCTGCCGGGCGACCTGTCGCCGTCGGCCTGGGGACGCGAGGCCCGACCGCGCGCGCCCTCCGCGCCGGGCGTCTCGCTGTGGCCCATCGCCGAACCGGGGGCGGCCGCGCCGGCGGACTGGACACGGCGCTGGGCGCTCTACCTCGACGTCGACGGCACCCTGCTCGACATCGCGACGACGCCGGGCGGCGTGCAGGTGCCGGACGGCCTGGTGGCGACGCTCGCCCACCTCGCACACGCGCTCGACGGCGCGCTGGCGATCGTCACCGGACGGCGGCTGGTCGAAATCGATCGCCTGCTGGCGCCGCTGAAGCTGACCGGGGCGGGCGTGCACGGCGGGGAGATGCGCCTTGCCGCGGACCAGCCGGTGGAGCGGCTGGCGCGGGCCTTCCCCTCGTCGCTGCTGGCCGATATCGAGCGCGTGAGCCGGATGACGCGCGGCATCATCGTCGAGCTGAAGGATTCCAGCGTGGCGGTGCACTACCGCAACGCGCCGGATGCCGGCCCCGCGATCGAGCAGGCCCTGGAGCGGCTTCTGGACGGCGGACCGCTGGGCCTGGTGCTGTGCAGCGGGCGCAAGGTGGTGGAGGTCATGCCCGCGCACGTGAGCAAGGGTGCGGCGCTGCGATATCTGTCCGAATTGCCGGTGTTCGCGGGCCGCCGCCCGATCATGATCGGCGACGACGTGAGCGACGAGACCGCCCTTGCCGCGGCGCGGACGCTGGGCGGCTTCGGGCTGCAGGTGGCGGGCGGCTGCTTTACCCGTGACGCAGCCCGCTTTTCCGGGCCGGCCGACGTTCTGGCCTGGCTCAAGGCGCTCGCCGCCTCGGTTCCACGCTGAAACACCGCTTTTTCTGCATGGAACCGGCGTCAAACCCGCCGCGTTGAGGGTGGACGTCGTTTTTCCAGAGGTGGTGCGTGCGAGTTGGTCTCGACATCGATCCCCAGCGGCTTGCCGGCCGGCGCGTCCTGATCGTCGAGGACGAGCCGCTGATCGCCATCGATCACGCCGATGCCGTCAGCCGCGCAGGCGCCGACGTGGTCGGGCTGTGCGCCGATGTGGCGCACGCGATGGCCTATCTGGAGTCGGTGGCGGTCGACGTCGCCGTGGTCGATTTCGTGCTGCTCGACCGCAACAGCGACGTGCTGCAGGCGGCGCTGGAGAAGCGCGGCGTGCCCTACGTCGTCGTGACGGCCTATCCCACGGTCCTGGTGCGGCGAAGCTCCAACCAGCGCATCCTGCACAAGCCGGTCAATCCCGACGTGCTGTGCGCGACGGTGCACGCCGCCTGCGCGGAAGCCGACGCGGCGCGCGGCTGACGCCGCCAGGGAAGACGTCAGGACGGTATCAGGACGGTTGTCAGGGCGTGACGTCCACCGTCAGCCGCATGGTCGGGTGGATGCCGCACGAGGCCTCGAACGTACCGGTCGCCGGGAATTCGATCCTGATGGACTGCCCCGGCTCCTGCGCGCCCGAATTGTAGTCGAAGCGCGGATCGAAGATGCGCACGTTGTGGGTGCGCGTATCGTCGTTGAAGATCGTCAGCGGCGTGCCGCGCGCGATGCGGATGTGCGCGGGGCGGAACAGCTTGTCCTTCTGGCTGATCGCCGAAACGCCGACGACCTCGGGCGGGCGCGCCGGCGGCGCAGGGGCCGCAACCCAGGGCTCGCGCGAGGGCTGCGGCGGGTCCTCGCTCGACAGCGTCTGCAGAAAGGCGACGAGATCGTTGCGCTCCTTGACGGTGAGCTGGAAGGGCCGGGGCATGTCGGGCGACTGGGACGGGCGCCGGATGCCGCCCGATTCGTAATGGCGGACGGCCTTCTCCAGCGTGTCGATCGAGCCATCGTGCATGTAGGGCGCGGTCCAGGCCAGCTCGCGCAGCGACGGTGTCTTGAAGGCGTGGTCCGCCACCGAAAGCTTGATGACGGCGCCGCGGCCGAGGTCGCTGCCCGGCAGGCCGATGTCGTGGAAGGCGTAGTCGGTGAACGCCCAGCCGCTGTGGCAGGTGACGCAATGCGCCTTGCCGGTGAAGAGCGCGAAGCCGCGCTGCTCGGCGGCATCGAGTGCGGAAGCCTCGCCCGCGACCCAGCGGTCGAAGCGCGTCGGCGGGGAAACGAGCGTGCGTTCAAACGTGGCGATGGCCTTGAGCAGGTTTTTCGGCGTCACGCGCGGGTCATCCGGGAAGGCTTCGGCGAACGCGGCCTGATAGGTGGGATTGCCGGCAAGGCGCCGGCTCAGCGTGTCGATGTGCTCGCCCATCTCGTCGGTGTGCTCGAGAGGAAAGCGGGCCTGGTCCTCGAAGCTGGCGGCGCGGCCGTCCCAATAAAGGGCCGGACTCCAGGCGAGATTCCACAGGGCCGGTGTGTGGCGTGCAAGCCGGCGGCCCGTCACGCCCGCGCTCAGGCGCGTGCCGTCGGCATAGGCGAGCCGGCTGTCATGGCAGGACGCGCAGGCGATCTTGCCGCTGACCGACAGGCCGGGGTCCTCGAACAGGCGCTTGCCGAGCGCGGCCTTGACGGCGGAGGGGGGATTGTCGGCCGGAGAGGGGACGAACGACGGTCGTGCAAACAGGGCAAGGGACACGCGCTGGGCCGCGCCCGCGCCGCCGAGGCTGACGGCCGCGACGAGGAGAAAGCCCGCCGCCAAACCGGCCGCGAGCGCAAGACCCTGTCGTCGCACGTGCGTCATCGGCTTAGCCTCGCCGGCGCTCACTGGTAGGCCTTGGCCAGCTCCTCGATGCGGTCGATGCGGTTCGAGATATCCGCCTCCGGCACGACCGGCGCCGGGGGCGGCATCGGCGCCGGCCAGGCGAGCTTGATGGCCCTGAGCTCGGCGCGGATGCCGGCAAGGGATGCCGGGTTCATTTTCTCCAGCTCCGGCGCGATGGCCTCGATCATCGCTTCTGCTTCCCACACGAAGCCGCGGCTGTCCTGGTATTCGACCGGCAGCGCGAAGCGGCCGTTCTCGATAGCGGTCGAATATTCGTCGAGCGCGACCTTCAGGACCTCGACGGCGGTGATGACGGTGAAGCGGCGCATCGGCACCATGAAACGGCGCACGCCATCGAGCGCTTCCGACAGGCTGGCGTCGACCTGCTTCAGGGCGGCGGCGTGCGCTTCCGAGCGCCGTGCCTTGACCGTCTGCGCCAGCGCCTTCAGCGGCCGCGAGAAGGGACGCAGCTTGAAACGCTTCACCGTCGGCTCGATCTTGACGTAGAGTTCCTCCGTCGGATGCAGGAAGTGCGGCATGGCGTCGTCCCAGCGGCCCTCCGCGATGAGTTCCTCGCCGACGCGGATGTGCCCGCGCATCAGCGCGATGTCGCGGTAGTAGCGCACGCGGGTGTCGCGCGGGCCGCCGTCGGTCAGGTAGGCCTCGCCGCCCTGCGCCGGCGTCGTGGCGGCCTTGTCGTCGGCTTTGCCGCCGGCCTTGGCGTCAGGCGCTTCCGACTTCATGCCCGGCATGCTGTGCTGGGCGAGGCTCGCGGGCGCGTGCGTGCCGATGAGCGTCGCCGCGCCGATGCCGGCCCAGACCTTGCGCGTGATCCTTACCATCGGGCGTCCTCCATTTGGGGCGGCATCCTGTGCCCGCGCGCCGCAGCGGGCCATGCGACCGGTCGCCTCGATCCGGGCCTCGAAGGGCGATATTGTCGCGCGAACCCGTAGGACTTGGAAAGCCGGAGCACCATGCAGATCGTGATTGGCGATGTCCTGAGCGCGGCCGAGGTGGCCGATGCGCGCGCGGTGCTGGACGCCGCCCGCTTCGCCGACGGCCGGGCGACGGCGGGATGGGCCGCCCGGCGCGTCAAGGACAACGAGCAGGCCGAAGGCGATATGGCCGTCGATGCGCTGCGCGAGACGATCGAGGCGCGGCTTCACGCGCACGCGCTCTTCGCGCTGGCGACGCGGCCGAAGATCATTCTGGGGCCCATGTTCTCGCGTTACGCGGCGGGCCATGCCTACGGCGCGCACGTCGATGAT
>JBFWWW010000213.1:0-5778 GCA_050245975.1 Hyphomicrobiaceae bacterium | reverse complement strand
GAGATCCTGTTCTGGGTCTCGGTCAGGGCCTTGTTGGTCTGGGTCAGCGTCTGCAGCGCGGTCATGGCCGCAATGTTCGTATTGATGCTACTCATGTGGATGTCCCTCAAGGGTGTTGGGCAGTTGCGGAAGAAGGGGACATTCCGGGTCGATACCGGGATGGCAGAGCGGCATCATGCCTTTGGCGCCCCCCGTCAGATGAGCCCCAACCTGCCATGCCCACATGGCTAAACCATATTTGTTTCACCATTCTTAACGCTGATTGACCAATTGGAGCGACGTTCTAAACGAACGAGCGCACTAGGCCGCCGATGAGCAGATTCCAACCGTCGATCAGGACGAAGAATAAGACCTTGAACGGCAACGAAATGACGGTCGGCGGCAGCATCATCATGCCCATCGACATCGTCAGCGTGGCGACGATCATGTCGATCACGAGAAATGGCAGCACAATAAGAAATCCGATTTCGAATCCGCGCCGCAGCTCGGAAATCATGAACGCCGGAATGAGAACGCGGAGCTCCAACTCCGGCGCCGCGCCCTGCGGCTGCGTCTGGCCTTGAGGCGGCTGGGCCTGGCCCTGCTGGCCCTCCGCGCGCGGCCTGATCTTCTCGTTTGCCAGGTCCTCGAACAGGCGCAGATCCTTGTCGCGCACATTGGCGCGCATGAAGGACTTGAAGGGATCGGTGATTCGGGTGAACGCCTCCTGCTCCGTGATCCGGTTTTCCATCAGCGGCTTCATTCCGTTCTGCCAGGCGGCATCGAACGTCGGCGACATGACATAGAACGTCATGAACAGTGCCAGGCTGATGAGGATCAGGTTTGCAGGCGTCGTCTGCAGGCCGAGGCCGGAGCGCAGGAATGACAGGGCGATCACGAACCGTGTGAAGCAGGTCACCATCATCAGCAGCCCGGGCGCGACCGAGAGCACCGTGATGGCGGCGATGAGCTGCACGATGCGGCTGGTTGCAGAGCCATCGCCGGAGGGTATGAGCTGCTCCAGCGACGGGATCTGCGGCGCCTGCTGGCCCTGTTGCGCCAGCGCCGGACCGGCCAGCAGCGCCAGCGCGAGCAGGATGAGGAGGAGCCGCTTCATTCGACGATCAGCGTCTGAATGACGAGCTCCTGCACCTTGCCCCCGCTGCGCACGCGCGCGCGATCGTTCAGATCCTCGCGCAGGTGCTGGAAGCCGCTCGGCCCCTCGATCTGCGCCAGATCGACGGTCCTGAGGAACGCCAGAATGTCCTCGCTGATATGCGCCGGCAGCGCGTTGATCTCGGGCCCGGTGCCGGCGCCCGCGGCCAGGACGAGCGATGCCTCGAAGCGGATCCAGGTGCCCTTCGGGCCTGCAAGGTTGGTGACGATCGGCGCGAGCGGCCGCAGCTCGGCGCCATTGGCGAAGTTGGGCTTGGCCGGTTCGGCCGCATGTTTCTCGGCCGGCGCATGCGCTTGCGCCGCCTTCTCGCTTTTCCCGTTCAACATGAAGCCGACGAAACCGCCAGCGCCGACAGCGACGCCGGTCAGGGCCAGCATGGCGAGAATGAAGCCCACGAGCCCCGAAGGCTGAGACACAGCCTTGCCGGACGGCTCTGCCGCCGGCGGCGTCTTCGCGGTCTTGGGGGCTGGAGACTTCGCCATGGCCGCCTTGTCAGAAGGGAAGCAGATACTCGAGGATCTGATGCGCGAGCGGCGGCTGCTGAACTTCCGTCATCCGGCCGCGCCCGCCGTACGAGATGCGCGCCTCGGCGATCTTGTCGTAGGACACGGTGTTGTCGGTGGCGATGTCGCGCGGCCGCACGACGCCGGCGACGCTGAGGATGCGCATCTCGAAGTTGACGCGCGCCTCCTGCGTGCCGCTGATGAGCAGGTTGCCGTTAGGAAGCACCTCGGTCACGACGGCGGCGACGAGAAGATCGATGCTTTCGGACCGGTTGATCAGCCCCTCGCCCTTGGTATTCGTGTTCGACGACAGGGCCGACGTGATGGTTCCCTCGCCGTTGCCTTTGATCGGCGGCGCCTTCATGTCGTATTTCATGTTGAAGTTGAAGTCGCGGCTCGAGTCGCGCTTGCGCTCGGAGGTGTTGTCGAGCTGCGCCTTGTCCTTGATCGAGATCTTCACCGTCACGATGTCGCCGACCTTCATGGCACGCGGATCGCGAAACAGGTCGGCGCTCGAATCCTGCCAGATGGAATTGCCGGCGCGATAGTAGGGTTGCGGCGTGGGGTCGCTGACGATCTGCGTATGATTGGGCCGCAACCCCGTGCCGACAGGGCTCAGGGTCGGCTCCTTGCCGATCTCCTTCGGGTTGGCACACCCGGCCAGCGCCGCAGCCGCCAACAGAATCGAGAGAACGGCTCTCACGACTTCCTCCCGCCGTTGGGCTTCGGCTTGGCGTTCGACGTCACTTTCGCGGCGCCCGCCATGGTCGTCGTCAGCGCGGCAGCCTTCGTCGGCTCCATCTCGCCGAGAATGCCGCTCGAAATCTTCACGTCGAGCTTGGAAAGGATCGACGCAGCCGTCTCTTCGTCCATCTCCGCAAGCCGGATGGCCGCGGCATCAGGCTGCATGCGTCCGAAGATGCCGACCAGGAGCTGCTGTGCCTTCTTCGCGTATTCGTCGCGACGCGCCAGCCACTCCTTGTATTCCTTCGTCTTCTCCTCGAGGCGCGTGATGCGCTTGTCGATCTCCTGCTCGATCTCGGCCAGCGTCTTCGTCTGCCAGGCGAAGCGCGCATCCGCTGCCGCGTCCGTGATGTTGACGCAGTACTGCTGCGCAATGGGCTGGTCGAGCGCCGACGGCGCGATCTTCGGGGTGCGCTCCGTCGGCGCGGGCGCCACGGCCGGCGCGGCCGCCGGCGCAGGAGGCTCGTTGGTCGCGGCGGCGGTCGTCGCGGGCGGCGCAATGCGCGGAGCCGGCAGGATGCGGGTCTCGACCGGCCGGCGCTGTGTCGCCCCGGTCTCGAAGCGCTGCGGACGGGAGGGCACAAGGATGGGCCGCGCCGCAGGCACGAGCGGCTGCATGGCAGGCGCGGGCGTTTCGATCGTCGTCACCACGACAGGCGCCCAGCCGTTGTCGCCGGCCACCGCAGCGCCTCCGGACAGAACCGTCGCCAGCAGGAGGGAGATGGCCGCGCCGCGCCTCATTGCACCACCAGATCGGCTTGCAGGGCGCCGGCAGACTTGATGGCCTGCAGGATGGCGATGATGCCCTGGGGCTTCAGGCCGACCTTGTTCAGGCCCGCGACGAATGTCTGCAGGTTCGTGCCCTTGACGATCGCCAGGTTGCCGCCCTGCTGGTCAGCGGAGACGTAGCTTTCCGGCGACACAACGGTCTCGCCCTTGGAGAATGGCCCCGGCTGCGACACCTTCTGGCTCTCCGTCACGCGTACCGTCAGGCTGCCGTGCGCCACCGCGACGGTCGATATCTGGACATCCCTGCCGATGACGATCGTCCCGGTCCGCTCGTCGATGACGACGCGGGCCGGCGCGTCGGGCTCGACCAGAAGATCGCCCACCTCGGCGATGAACCGCGCCGCACTGACCTCGCGGGGCCGTGTCAGGGTAACCCGGCGCAGGTCCTCCTCCTTGGCCGAGCGCACGCTGAACCGTTTCATCGTGTAGGCGTTGATCGCATCCGCCACGCTGACCGCGGTACCGAAATCCGGGTTGCGCAGCTCAAGCGAGATCACCTGCTGATCGGCGAAAAATCCTGGACCCTCGCGCTCCACCAGCGCGCCGTTGGGGATGCGCCCTGTCGTCGGCACGCCCTGGGTGACGGTTTCGGCCTTGCCGACGGAAGCGAAGCCGCTCACGGCCAGCGGCCCCTGCGCGACGGCGTAGATGACGTTGTCGGCACCGACTAGCGGTGTCAGAACCAGCGAGCCGCCCAGCAGCGAGGTTGCATCGCCCATGGACGACACCGTGACGTCGATGCGTGAGCCCTTGCCGATGAAGGCCGGCAGCTCTGCCGTGACGATGACGGCGGCGACGTTCTTCATGCGCGGATTGGTGTTGCGCACGTTGACGCCCATGCGGTCGAGCATCGACTGCACGGACTGCGCCGTGAAGGGCGCGTTGCGCATGCTGTCGCCGGTGCCGTTGAGGCCGATGACAAGCCCATAACCAATGAGCTGGTTCGAGCGCACGCCCAGGACATTGGTTATGTCCTTGATGCGGGTGGCCGCTTCGGCCTGCGCCGCCAGCAGGCAAAGCCCGAGAGCCAGGAGAATGCGTCCCATCATTGGACGCCCACGCGGATCGTCCCGTCGGACTGAACCGCGCCCTTGACGATCAGGCCGCTGTCGATGTTGCGCGCGCTGACGATGTCGCCGACCACGCCGGACTGCAGCACGGTCGCGCTGCTGGTGATGATCAGGCCACCGTCCTGGAACACCACCAGCGCCATCTTGCCCTGCACGACGGCGTAGGGCTCGCGCACAGCGTTGAGGGGGATGGCCTGGTTTGCCAGCAGCGTGCGCTTCGCCACCTTGCCGACGAGCGCATCGCGGGATTCGAAAACGGGGTAGCGGCCCACGACGGGATATCCATAGGCGCGGTCGCCGAGCATGTCCTCGGCAATGGCGTCGCCGGGATAGATCGTGACTTTCGCAACCGGCAGCACATCATCGGCCGCACGCGCGGGCGCGATCGCACCCATCGCGAGAGCGATGACGAAGCTGATTGCGGCCCAGACCCCGTGAGACACGGACAACACCCCCAGACGACCTGATGTCTACCTGATGCCCTTCGCTACGGTCGCGAACATGTCGTCGGCCGCCTGGATCACCTTCGAGTTCATCTCGTAGGCGCGCTGCGCCGAGATCAGCTCGGTGATCTCCTTGACGGGATCGACGTTGGAATTCTCCAGATATCCCTGCTGGATGGTGGCAAAGCTCGGGTCACCCGGCGTGCCGACCACCGGCGGCCCGGAGGCCAGCGTCTCGCGGTAGAGATTGCCGCCGAGCGGCTCGAGGCCGACCTCATTGGTGAAGTTGGCGAGCGTCAGCTGGCCGATCTGCTGCAGATCGCCGGCGTCACCGACGCGGATGAAGACCTGGCCCGTCTCGTTGACGATGAAATCGCTGGCGTTCTGCGGCACTGTGATCTGCGGCTGGATGAGGTAACCGTCGGCGGTGACGACCTGTCCCGTGGCGTTCTTGTTGAAGGCGCCGGCGCGCGTATAGAACTGCTCGCCGTTGGACCCGGTGATCTGGAACCAGCCGCGACCGTTCAGCGCCAGGTCGAACTTGTTTGTGGTGTTGGTCATCGAGCCCTGCACATGCAGGTTGCGGATGGCCGTCGTGCGCACCCCGAGCCCGACCTGCGCGCCTTCGGGTACCGCGTTCTGGTTGCCGCGGCTCGGCGCGCCCGCCGTGCGCTCGGCCTGATAGAGCAGATCGGTGAACTCGGCACGGGCCCGCTTGAAGCCCGTCGTGTTGATGTTCGCAATGTTGTTCGCAATCACCTCGACGTTGAGCTGCTGGGCATTCATGCCCGTGGCTGCAATCGCAAGCGCTCTCATAGCGGCGTCCTCAGATGGCCATACGGCTGATTTCGAGATAGGCGGAAACGACCTTGTCGCGGATCGCGACGGCACCCTGCAGCGTCTGCTCGGCCGACATCACGGCCTCGACCACCTGTTGGACGTCCGCCTTGCCCTGCACACCGGAGATGGCGGTGGCCTCGGCCGTCTTGCGCGTCTGAACGGCCTCGGAGGCACCCTGCGCCAGCACCGAGGCGAAATCGCCGGGCGCGGCTTCGCGCGCCGCCGCAGGACCT
>JBFWWW010000212.1:0-5819 GCA_050245975.1 Hyphomicrobiaceae bacterium | reverse complement strand
TGGCAAGCTCTCCGACCGCGAGATTGATGCGCCCGATGAGACCGTAGATCAGGGCGTAGCTTGCCGCGAGCAGAGCAAAGATGGCGATCGCGGGCAGGCCGGACAGCACCTGCTGCAGCGTCGCGGCGACGGGCGCAGGCAGCTGCAGCAGGTCTTCAACATCGGCCAGCGGCGCGGGGTCGGACGTCAGCGTGCGCGCCGTCAGCCAGTAGCGGCGCAGGAAATACATCCGGATGTCGCCGACCGGTCCGGCTTCCGTGGCAATGGCGATGGGTTGGCGCCGTTCACCCTGGCCGCTGTCGTCGAAACGGCAGGCAATCAGCCGCTGGCGCGGCGCCGCCCCTTGTGTCCGCACGGTATAGCGGATGCTGATGCCGCGTCCGTCGGCGCCCCAGGCCTCCGTGCGTGCGACGTCGATCTCCGCATCGGTCGGGTTCAGAATAGGAATGAAGAGCCGGCAGTCGCGGGCCAGGCCGACGTCAGGCGCCGAGCTGCAACTCGCCAACATGGACAGGGCAAGCAACGCGAGCAGACGCGCTATCCGGGCTGCCGCCGTCCAACCGCCGCCAGCGCCGCCCCCCATGACGCAATCGTCAGCTGGATCGGCGCAGCAGGCGAGCCGCGCGCGGCGCGAAGTAGGTGAGCACGCCGCTGGCGCCTGCGCGCTTGAACCCCAGCAGACTCTCCATAACGACACGATCGCCGTCGAGCCAGCCGTTCTGCTCGGCGGCCATCAGCATCGCGTACTCGCCGGACACCTGGTAGGCAAACGTCGGCACGCCGAACTCCGCCTTCACCCGCCGGACGATGTCGAGGTAGGGCATGCCGGGCTTGACCATCACCATGTCGGCGCCCTCGGCAATGTCCAGCGCGACCTCGCGCAGGGCTTCGTCGCCGTTCGCGGGGTCCATCTGATAGGTCCGCTTGTCGCCGATGAGCGTCGTGTTGGAGCCGACGGCATCCCGGAACGGGCCGTAGAAAGCCGATGCGTACTTGGCCGCGTAGGCCATGATCTGCACGTTGTGAAGTCCGGCGGCCTCGAGCGCGTTGCGGATGACGCCGACGCGGCCGTCCATCATGTCGGATGGTGCGATGATGTCGCAGCCGGCTTCCGCCTGCACCAGCGACTGGCGGACGAGCGCCGACAGCGTTTCGTCGTTGAGAATTTCGCCGTCGCGCATCAGGCCGTCGTGGCCGTGGCTCGTGTAGGGGTCGAGCGCCACGTCCAGCATGACGCCGATGTCGAGCCCGGCGTTGCGGATGGCTCGCGTCGCGCTGCAGACGAGGTTCTTGCCGTTGAAGGCTTCGCGACCGTCGTCGGTCCTGAGGCCGGGGTCGGTATAGGGAAAAAGCGCGATGGCCGGAATGCCGAGGCCGAGCGCCTCCTCTGCGGCCCTGACGGCGAGATCGACGGAGAGCCGCTCGACGCCGGGCATGGATGCCACGGGCTCGCGGCGGCCGCGGCCTTCGATCACGAACATCGGCCAGATGAGATCGTCGGCCGACAGCGTGTGCTCGGCAACGAGGCGCCGTGCCCAGCCGCTGCGGCGGTTGCGCCGCATACGTGTGGACGGATAGGCGCCGCGCAGCCCCTGAGTGTCGAGGGCCGGCTCGAGGCGTTCGCTGCGGCGCTGGGCAAAAGGTTTCATGTCCGGGACCCTGCTGCACATGCGCGTTGGGGTGCGCAGATGTCAGAATCCCCCGTGCAGCCGCCCTTGGCAAGGGCGGAGGGTGCGGCGCGATAGCCCTACCCGAGCCTACCGGCAGATATGCGGGATGATCCGCACCGCCATGTCGACGTGGAAATGGTTGCGGTGATACGCGTTGGCCTCCGGCCCCAGCACGGTGCCGAATATCTTGCAGGCCCGGGCATGGGCCTCATGCAGGAAGGCCTTCTTGTTGTCGGCGCCGGCTGCGAGCGGTGCCTGCGGCGGCAGGGCCGCCGTCTTCGGGCCGCCCAGGTGGCTCGGCCCCATGAGGGTGATGGTTAACCCGCTGGCGCCCGGGAACTCGATGAGCGCCCCGGTGGAGGGGCCGAAGGAAAAGCGCGACGGCGGAGACGCTTCGGCAGGCGCCGGCGCGAGCGCCGACGTGACGGCCGGCGCTTGTGCCGCAGGCGGTGGGATCATCGCGGCGGCGGCGAATGCGGGGGCAGGAGCTGCGGGGCGGTTCTGCGCCACGGGGGCTGCCGCGGTGCGCTGCGGACTGGGGGCAGCCGCCACGGCGCGATTGGCGCTCAGTTTGCTGGCTGCGGCCTTGGCTGCGGCGATCTTGGCCTCGATCTCGCGCTCGGGGATGCCCCAGTCCGCGAGCACCGTCGTGTTGGCGCCGTTGACGGTCAGGAAGCCGCGGATGTCGAGAGCATTGACGTGGCCGTGCTCGCTGAGGCGGCTTTTCGCCCGGCCGTAGGCATTGCGGCACGAATAGGAGCTCATCGTCTCGACCTGGATGATCGGCCCGCCGAGCCGCGTCCGCGCCAAGGGCTGCAGCTCGCGCGTGACCCAGGTATGGAGAGCCGCGATCATGTCGCACGTGAGCATGACGGGCGGAGAGAACGAAACCTGCGGATTGCTGCCGAGGCTGATGAGCTGGCGCGGTGCCGGGGTGCCGCAATCGCCCTCGCGGATCGGATCGGCGGGCGCAGTGACGACGTCGAGACCCTTGAGGAGCGTCGTGCAGCGCGCCTGGGCGGCGGCGACCTCGGCCTGGGACCAACGCGCCTGGACGGGGTGTGCCGGCTGAACCTGCGCAACCTGGACGGCGGCTCCGGCAGCGGCCGGTGCTTCGCCCGCCCGAGCGCCCGCGCCCGCTGTGCCGGCGACTACTGCAAACGCGGCCACAAACGGCCACGCCCGGCTCTTCCAGCCGCATGCGCCCATGATGTTCTTCAACCCCCGTCTGTGTCCTGCATTGAGGACTGTCGCCGCGGCTTTCTTGGCCTCGTGGCTTGCCTATGGCCCCAGGCCGGCCCGCGAATCGACGCCAATGATCTTGCTGCTTCGCACATTCGCTGTATAGGTGCGAAATGTGGCACAAAACATCGCGCGAGGGGCGCTGCGCCGTGCATCGAGGAACATCCTGTGGACGAAGAAGCCGGCTTGCCGGTGTCCGCCGCGCAGGTCCGGATGTCTGAGCGGACTTCGGAAACAGGACGGGTGGCGGGCTTGCGCGCCGGGATCGAGGGGGCGGCGGGGCTGATCGTGCTTGATCGGCCGGATGCTCTCAACGCGCTGACGCTGGCCATGCGCGAGGCGGTGGGTTTGTGCCTGACGCGCTGGGCACGCGACCCGCAGGTCTACGCGGTGGTGATGCGCTCGACGAGCGCGCGGGTCTTTTGTGCCGGCGGCGACGTGCGCGAGCTGATTGCGCGGGCGCGGGAAAGCCGGGCGCTCGCCGAGGCTGTCGCGGCGACGGAGTACACCCTCAATTGGCAACTCGACTGCTTCAGCAAGCCGATCGTCGCGCTGATCGACGGTCTCGTCATGGGCGGAGGCGTCGGCCTTACGGCCTTCGGCACGCATCGCGTGGCCGGGCCCGGCTACCGCTTCGCGATGCCCGAGACGGCGATCGGGTTCTTTCCCGACGATGGCGTGGCCTATCTGTTCGCGCGCATGCCGCATGAGATCGGCATGTACCTGGCGCTGACGGGGCGCCAGGTCGCACGCGCCGACGCCTTCCGGCTCGGACTAGTGACGCACTGCATCGCCCCCGAGGCGTTCGCCGGGATCGAGCGGCTGCTGATGGACGCCGAGCCGGTCGACCCGCTGCTGGATGCCCGGCACGAGGATCCAGGCCCGGGCTCCCTCGAGGAAATCAGCCCGCTGATCGAGCGCTGCTTCGGCGGCGGTTCGGTGGAGGACATCGTCGCCAGCCTCAGGGCCGAGACCGGGGCAGGTGCCGCCTGGGCCAGGTCCGTTCTCGATGACCTGGCGGCCCGCTCGCCCACATCCCTGAAAGTCACGTATCGCTGCGTCCGCGCCGCCAGGTCCTGGGATCTGCGGCGAACGCTGCTGAACAACTACCGCATGGCGGTGCGGATGCTGGCCGGGCACGACGTGCATGAGGGCGTGCGCGCCCGGCTGGAGGACCGGGACGGGGCGCCGCGCTGGTCGCCGGCCCGGCTCGAGGACGTTTCCGATGCCGTTGTAGATGCCTATTTTGCGCCGATCGAACCGCCCGAGACCGAACTCGGATTGCGCACGCGCGCCGAGATGCAGACGCTGCGCGGCTGACACAGGCGGTGCGCGCAATAGTTATTCGAAACCGAATATTTACCCTTCATCTTAGCAGAACCTTTAGCTGCGCCGTCTAGGGTTCGACGACAACCGGAGATCAATACCGGGGAGCGTCATTCAGATCGAGGCGGTGACATGAGTGTTGCGTTGGATATGGTTCGTCAGCGCGCGGTTGCTGACGATGACACCTTCAAGGGCGAATATCTTCAGTCGCTCCACCTGATCGAGCGTCTTCATCGTCTGCTGCTCGACGTCATCAAGGACGAGTTCGACCGGCTCGGCGGGTCGGAGCTCAACAGCGTGCAGGCGCTGCTGCTCTACAATATCGGGGACAGCGAGCTGACGGCCGGCGAGCTGAAGACCCGGGGCTACTACCTGGGCTCCAATGTCTCCTACAACCTGAAGAAGCTCGTCGACATGGGCTATATCCTCTACAAGCGCTCGGAGACCGATCGCCGGTCCGTGCGCGTGAGCCTGTCGCCCAAGGGCCTGGAAGCCTCCGAGGTCGTGCAGAAGCTCTATCAGCGCCAGCTCGGCTCGGTCGATGCGGTGGCGCAGATCACCGGCGAGGACTTCAAGCATCTCAACAAGTCGCTCATGCGGCTCGAGCGTTACTGGACCGATCAGATCCGGTACCGCCTGTAGGTTTTGCTTGATCGAGGGATCGAAAGGGGCTCCGACGGGGCCCCTTTTGCATTTGAGCGTTGCCGGCCTTTTGTGGCCAGGGCGCATCACTGTGGGCCGAACTGGTCCGGGTGGCCCGGCCAGCCACTTCTCAACCCTGCACGAATGCGTCACGGTCCGCCGCGTGATGGGGCCTTGCCTTAAGGCGGGCAATTTGGGGGATGCGCTGGCGCGACGGCGGTCGTGGCCGGCGTTTTTGCGGTCAATCTGCGAATGATCATGAGCCACAGCATGCGCACGCCATGGGGCCGAGCCCCGTTCCGGTGGATTGGATCAGCATGCCTCGCGGCCTTGGCGCTGGGGGGCGGGACGGTGCTGATTGCCGCCGCCGCGGGTGCAAGCGACGGTCCGGGATGGGTGCCGTGGAATGCGGGAACCGCCGGCAGCAACGTCAGGTCCGACCGCGAGCTGATCCGGGAGTGGGAGGCGAGCCCGCCAAAAGGGTATCCCACCCTCAGCGCGGAAAACATCGCGCCCACCAAGGCTGCCATCAAGCGCTACACCGACATCGTCGCCCAGGGCGGATGGAAGCCGGTTCCTGAAATGCAGATGCAGATGGGGACCAGCGACCCCGCAGTGGCTGTCCTGCGTGAGCGCCTGACCCTGTCGGGCGATCTCAAGGATGGCGGATCCGGAGAGGTCTACGACTACGATCTCGAGAAGGCGGTGAAGCGCTTCCAGGCCACCAATGGCCTGTCGCCGACCGGCATCGTCGACAAGCGCACGCTTGCCGCGCTCAACGTCCCCGCCCAGGCGCGGCTGCGCCAGCTCAAGGTCAACCTGACCCGGCTCTCCGAATATTCGCGCAATCCCGGCAAGAAGTACGTCGTCGTCAATATCCCCGCCGCGCAGATCGAGGCGGTCGAGTGCGAGCATGTCGTCTCCCGCCATGCCGGCGTT
>JBFWWW010000211.1:0-5845 GCA_050245975.1 Hyphomicrobiaceae bacterium | reverse complement strand
CAGGCGGTGAACTACGCCGCGTTCGGCGCCTTCATCGCTGCGGGGCAGACCTGCGTCTGCGCCAGCCGGCACATCGTGCACCGGTCCATCTACGATGCGTTCGTCGAGGGACTGGCGCGCAAAGCGAGGTCGATCCGCGTTGGCGATCCGGCGCAGCCCGAGACCCAGATGGGACCTGTCATTTCGGGAAAACAGCAGGCGCGCGTGCTCGACTTTGTCCGTATCGGTCAGGAGGAGGGCGCGCGTCTGGTGGCCGGCGGCAAGGTGCCGGAACGGCTACAGGGCAGCGGATATTTCGTCGAGCCGACGGTGTTTGCCGACGTGAACGCGGACATGCGGATTGCGCGCGAGGAGGTGTTCGGGCCATTCACGGTTGTGATTCCGTTCGATACGGAGGATGAGGCGGTCGCGATCGCGAACAACTCGCCTTTCGGCCTTGCCGGCGCCGTCCGTACCCGCGACATCGCGCGCGGCCATCGGATCGCGGCGCGGCTCAGGTGCGGGATCGTCTGGATCAACGACCATCATCGTCTCGACCCGGCGTCGCCATGGGGCGGCGTGCGCGATTCCGGGATCGGGCACGAGTTCGGCGTCGAGTCCTTCAGCGATCACTTCGAAACGAAAAGCGTGATGGTGAACACGGAGGCCCGCCCGTTCGACTGGTACGGGACGACGCCATCCGGTCAGCGCAGGCTCAACTAGCGGCCAAGGATCGTGATGCAGGCCACGGCCTCCTCGATGCCGTGGATGCCGCCGCCGTTCTCCGCAATGGCGATGCGTGCGCCCTCGACCTGGCGCCGGCCGGCTTCGCCGCGCAGCTGCGCGACGAGCTCATGCACCTGCCCGAGCCCGGTTGCGCCGATCGGGTGCCCCTTGGACTCCAGGCCACCTGACGGATTGACGGGAATGCGACCACCGATCGAGGTTTCGCCACGCTCGGAGATGGGGCCGCCGTCGCCGAAGTCGCAGAAGCCGAGGTTCTCGACCTGCGTGATCTCCCCCATCGCTGTCGCATCGTGCACCTCGGCGACCGAGACGTCGCCGGGTCCCACTCCGGCCATCTCATAGGCGCGCCGGGCGCCGCGGGCCGACACGTGCTGGGCAACGTCGTCAGGCGCCCGGTCCGAACCCGACTGCACGACACTTGCCAGGACGCGGATGGCGCGGCGCGCATCGATGCCAAGTCGTTTCAGCGCGCTCTTGCTGCAGACGATGGCGGCTGCCGCGCCGTCGGAGATGGGCGAGCACATGGGCAGCGTCAGCGGATAGGTGATGGGCGGTGCGGCCAGCACTTCATCCACGGTGTAGCTGTTGCGATATTGCGATAGCGGGTTGTGGACGGAGTGCGTGTGGTTCTTGGCGGCGACGGAAGCGATCTGTTCGCGCGTCGTTCCGAACCGCTTCATGTGAAAGCGGCAGAAGGCGGCATAGACACCCATGAAGACGCTGAAGGGTTTGCTGGAGGTCGTGCCCTCGGGCACCTCGACGCCGTCGCCCATGCTGGCGAGACGGGCGGTTGTGGTTTCGCTCGCCGTCACGTCCCAACCGCTGTCGAATGCGGAGAACATCAGCTGCTTGTTCTGCGAGAACATCTTCTCCGCGCCGATGGCGAGCACCACATCGGACTGGCCCGCCTTGATGTGGTTCACGGCAGCGTTGAGGGCCGTACTTCCGCTGGCGCAGGCGTTCTCAATATTCACGACCGAGATGCCGCCGATGCCCATGCTCCGCAGCGCGATCTCGCCGCGGATCATGTGCTGGCCTTCCATATGTCCCTGGGTGACGTTGGCGAAATAGGCCGCTTCAAGCGCCGATCTGTCGATCCCCGCATCGGCCAATGCCGCCGAGGTGGCCTGCTGCGTGAGAGCCTTGATGTCGAGATCAGGCATCCGCCCGAACGGCGTCATGCCCACGCCTGCAATATAAACCTCTTCCATGGCCCTGCCCGCTTGCTGCTTCATCGCCAAGTTTGACAATGAATGCTACCCGCGGGTAGCTTTTGCGGCAAGAGCATGGCTGGCGTGCGGGCTGCGTGTGGCTCCCGTCGCCACGAAAATGCAAGCCCTGGCCAGGGTTTGCCCTGACGGAGGAGAACCAGGACATGACAGAGAGCGTCGTGATCGGCGGCGTCGGCATGGTGCCGTTCCGCAAGCCGGGAGAAAGCAAGGCCTATCACGAGATGGGCTCGGAAGCCGCGAAGCTCGCGCTCGCCGACGCCGGCCTGAGCTACGAGCTGGTGCAGCAGGCCTACGTCGGCTACGTCTACGGCGATTCCACATCCGGGCAGCGCGCCATCTACGACGTGGGAATGAGCGGTGTTCCCATCGTCAACGTCAACAACAACTGCTCTTCGGGATCGACCGCGCTCTTCCTCGCCCGCCAAGCGGTGGCTTCGGGCATGGTCGATTGCGCGCTGGCCGTCGGCTTCGAGCAGATGCAACCCGGCGCGCTCGGCGAGGTCTGGCGCGACCGGCCTTCGGCCCTCGGCAAGTTCAACCAGCTTGCCGACGACATTGTCGGGGAAACTGAGATTCCGCTGACGCTGCGCTTTTTCGGCGGCGCCGGCCGTGAATACATGGAGCGCTACGGCGCGCCGCTCGACCTGTTCGCCAAGGTGCGCGCGAAGGCGAGCCGTCACGCGTCTGCCAATCCGCTGGCGCTGTTCCGCAAGGTCGTGAGCGCCGATGACGTGCTCGCATCGCAGGTGATCTGGCCGGGCGTGCTTACCCGGTTGATGGCCTGTCCGCCCACCTGCGGCGGCGCGGCCGCGATCGTGGTTTCGGAGAAGTTTGCGCGTGAGCACGGCATGCGTTCGGACGTCCGCATCAAGGCGCAGGCCATGACGACGGATCGGACGAACACGTTCTCCACGCGCTCCATGATCGATCTCGTCGGATCGGACATGGCGAAGGAGGCGGCCGGCAAGGTCTATAGCGCTGCGGGCGTCGATCCGGCGGATATCGATGTGTGCGAGCTGCACGACTGCTTCGCCCAGAACGAGGTGTTCACCTACGAGGCACTCGGCTTCTGCGAGGAAGGCGGAGCCGAGAAGTTCGTCGACGATGGCGATAACACCTACGGCGGACAGGTCGTCACCAATCCTTCCGGCGGCCTGTTGTCCAAGGGGCATCCGCTGGGCGCGACCGGCCTGGCGCAGTGCTATGAGCTGACGCACCAGCTGCGCGGCACGGCGGAGGCCCGCCAGGTCGAGGGCGCCCGGCTGGCGCTGCAGCACAACCTCGGTCTCGGCGGCGCGGCGGTCGTTACGCTCTACGAGAAGCACTAGATGCGGATAAAGACTGCGCTTGCCCGCCAGCGCCCGGCCGCCGTCGCCGTCCGGCGGCCGAGGGGCGAGAAGTGGGCGGGCGAGATCGTCCCGGACGAGGAGGACGAGAGCAAGAAGAACGCCATCCTGCGCGCCGCGGCGCGCCTCTTCCGCGACCGCGGCTTCGAGGCGACGCGCCTGACGGATATCGCCGACGCGCTCAACATCACAAAGCCGGCGCTCTACTATCACGTCGGCAACAAGGAGGAGATTCTCATCACCATCCAGCGCATGGGGCTCGAGCAGATGCTCGACGGCTTCGATGCTCTGGCGGCCGGAGACCGGACGGGAGCCGAGCTGCTCTCGATCCTGCTCACCCGATACGGCGAGTGGGCTACGACCGAGTTCGGGGTCTGCGTCGTGCGCCTGTTCAATGTCCGGATCTCGCGGAAGAACGCGCGGGCCATGCAATCGGCCCGATCGCAGCTGGAGAACAAGGTGCGGGCGCTGTTCTTGCGCGGCATGCGGGACGGCTCCATCAAGCCGTGCGATCCGAGGCTTGCCGCCACCGCGATCTTCGGCGCCCTCAACTGGATGGCCTTCTGGTATGACAAGAGCCGCGCGCACCGTCAGGCCGACGAGATCAGTGCAACCTTCATCGATTTCTTTTTTTCAGGTTTGAATGCGCGCAGCCTGAAATACTGAAATGAGCGCGTGCGCCGTTACGGCGGCAACCCTTGACAATGCCTCCGGACAAAACCTACCCTCGGGTATAATGGCGGAGACGAAATCCGTCAGGCTGTTGGAGGAGCGGCATGGCGGTGCGTGATTTCACGCTGTTCGACGTTGCGCAACGCAACGCGCGCCTCCACGCCGACGCAACCGCGTTCGTTTGCGGCGCGGAGCGTGTGACGCACGCGCAATTTTTCACGAGGATCGAACGTCTTGCGGCCGGTCTGACGCGGGCCGGCATTCGGCCGGGCGACCGCATCTGCATGCTGTCGCAGAACAGTCTCGCCTTCGTCGATCTCTATGGCGCAGCCGCGCGTTGCGGAGCCATCGTCGTGCCAATCAACTGGCGGCTGAGCGGCGAGGAGGTCGCCTACATCATTAGCGACTCCGCTCCTCGCATCGTCATCGCCGACGCCGAGCTGCAGGCAACGCTCGAGGGACTGAAAAATTCTCTTCCCGGCGTCGAGCGATGGTACGGAATGGGTGGCGGTACATTCGCCAGCTACGATGAACTCGTTGCAAAGGAACCGTCTCGGGATTCGCTGCCTCCGCCGCACGCCGATGCGGATGCCGGGGTCGTGATTTTCTACACTGCGGCAGTCGGCGGTCGCCCCCGCGGTGCCGTCCTGACCCATTCCGGCCTGCTCGCCGCGAGCGTCCAGCTCATGCACGCCTGGTCGCTGACGCCCGCCGACGTCAACCTGGGCGTCCTGCCGCTGTTCCATCTTGCCGGTCTGACCATGCTGCTCGCCACGCAACATGCCGGCGGCCGGACAATCGTCATGGCGAAATTCGATGCGGATGCCGCACTCGCGCAGATGCGTGCGGAGAAGGTGACATTGATGGCGGAATTTCCGCCGATACTCACGACACTGCTCGACAAGATCGAGGCTGGTGCGCCGCGCGACAGCCTGGCGTCGCTGCGCGCGGTCACGGGGCTCGACAGTCCGGAGACGATCACGCGGCTGGAGACCATGTACCCCAATGCCCGGTTCTGGGCTGCTTTCGGGCAATCCGAGACGTCCGGCTTCGTGACGCTGTCGCCGTTTCGCGACAAGCCTAATGCGGCGGGCCGGCCGGCGATCCTGCACGAGGTTGCCGTCGTCGATGAGATGGACCGGACCCTGCCTGCCGGCGCGATCGGCGAGATCGTCGTGCGCGGCCCCGGCGTCTTCAAGGGCTACTGGAACTGCGAGGCGGATACCGCTTTCACGTTCCGCAACGGCTGGCATCACACGGGCGACCAGGGTGCTTTCGATGCGGACGGCTATCTCTGGTACAAGGGCCGCTCGCCCGCGAAAGAACTGATCAAGCCCGGAGGCGAGAACGTCTATCCGGCCGAGGTGGAGGCGGCGATCGCCGCCCATTCCGCCATTGCCGAGGTCGTGGTGATCGGCGTGCCAGATACGCAATGGGGCGAGGCTGTGAAAGCCGTCTGCGCCCTCAAGGCCGCGCAATCCGCGACGGCAAACGAGATCATCGATTTTGTCGGCGCCCGCATCGCCCGCTACAAGCGGCCGAAGCATGTGGTGTTCGTCGGCGCACTGCCGCGAACGGCCGCGGGCGCCATCGACCGCGCCGCTGTGAAGAACGAGCACGGCCATGCCTGACGGTGGAAAGCCCGGTGCGTCGCCTGTCATGCGCGCCGAAGACATCACGCTGAGGTTCGGAGGCGTCACAGCGCTGTCGAACGTATCGATTGAAATCCGCGAGAGCGAAATCCTTGCGGTGATCGGGCCGAACGGCGCCGGCAAGAGCTGCACGCTCAATTGTCTCAACGGCTTCAATATCCCGCAAGAGGGACGGCTCTTTTTCCGCGACACCGAGATCACGGGATCGGCTCCGCAC
>JBFWWW010000210.1:0-5937 GCA_050245975.1 Hyphomicrobiaceae bacterium | reverse complement strand
ATGCGATCGAAGGAGCCCTTGGACCGCGTGGCGTCGCCGTGCTGATCGAAGCGGAGCATCAGTGCATGTCGACGCGTGGCGTTCATCAACCGGGCGTCAAAACCATTACCACACGGTTCACGGGGGCGTTCGAGACCGACGCCAGCTATCGCGACCGCTTCCTTCAGCTCGTGCATCCGGCGCGCTGAGCCTTCCGGAATGACAACATTGGAGTGGGCGATGGCCAGGCCATCCATATTCCCCCCGCAGGGAAGCAAGGATGAGGTGGAAGGCGGGACCGTCTTCCAGCCGCGCTTCGACGCCGACGGCTTGATACCCGCCATCGTCAGCGACGCCGGCAGCGGCGAGATGCTGATGTTCGCCTGGATGAACGCCGACGCCCTGGCAAAAACGCTGGCCACGAGCGAGGCGTGGTTCTGGAGCCGGTCGCGCGCACGGCTCTGGCGCAAGGGCGAGGAGAGCGGCAACACCCTGTCGGTGCATGAGGTCCGCGTCGATTGCGACCAGGACGTGCTCCTGCTCAAGGTCTCGGTGGCAGGCAACGGTTTGGCGTGCCACACGGGCGCCCGGTCCTGCTTCTACCGGACGGTCCAGATCGGGCCCGCCGATAACGGCAGTCGCACCCTCTCCCGCCAGGACTGAGGCGCCTCCGGACCCGCACACGGGAACTTTCCCGACCCATTGCGACTTAGGCAGCAATCGAGCGTTAACCGTTCGGTAGCCCGGGTTTAATCCCTACCGGTTAGAATTGGATGAGAAGGCCAGTGCGAACTGCGCCAACGAGCGCCCCGTCAAAGGGCGCCTCTGGAGACGGACGGGGGCTGTGATGAGCCAGTGCAAGGTTGCTGTCGCGCTGGGCGGAGGGGCGGCGCGGGGATGGGCCCACATCGGTGTCCTCCGGGCTTTGGCCGAAGCCGGGATCCATCCGGATATCGTCGTCGGCACCTCTATCGGCGCTGTCGTCGGAGGCTGCTACGCCGCCGGCGAGCTCGATGCCGTCGAGCGCTTCGCCCTCGAGCTGACGCGCCGCAAGGTGCTGGGTTACCTCGACCTGAATTTTGGCGGCGCCGGGCTTATTTCCGGCCAGCGTCTGTGCGGACTGCTGGACTCGCATTTGCATGACCTCGCCATCGAGGACCTGCCCCGCCGCTATGTGGCCGTCGCCACCGAGATCGGCACCGGCCACGAAATCTGGCTGTCCCGCGGACATCTCGTCGAGGCGATGCGTGCTTCCTACGCCCTGCCCGGCATCTTCCGGCCCGTCAACATCAATGGCCGCTGGCTGTTCGACGGCGCCCTCGTAAACCCCATTCCGGTGTCCGTTTGCCGCGCTCTGGGCGCACGCTACGTGATCGCGGTGAACCTGAATGCCGATATCGGCGTGCGCGGCACCATCATCACCAATCCCGAGCCGGTCGTCGCCGAGCCCATGGACCTCACCGACACCGACCCGATCAGCGAAGGCAATCTGTTCCGCCGCAACGGCCGCGCGATGAAGCGTCTGCTGCAGCGCCAGTTCTTCGGCAATAGCGACGGCACTTCCGGACCCGGCATTTCGACCGTCATGCTCGAGGCCTTCAACATCGTCCAGGATCGCATCGCCCGCTCGCGTCTCGCCGGCGATCCGCCAGACGCGATCATTTCGCCGCGCCTCGGTTCCTACGGTCTTTTCGACTTCCATCGGGCGGAAGGCCTGATCGAGACCGGAAAAACCGCTGCACAGCGCTGCGTCGAAGACATCGCGCGCGAAATCAGCATCCGCCGCCAGACGCCCGCACGCGCGCTGCACGCGAGCTGATCCGGCACGCGGTTCCGATCCGCCAGGTATTCGGCGCTAGCCCTGGGCGATGTAGTCGCGCATCGCGCTCGCTTCCATTTCAACCTCGGCGATGTGATGTTTCACCACGTCGCCGATCGACACGATCCCCACAAGGGCACCGTCCGTCACCACGGGCAGATGGCGGAAGCGCCGCGCCGTCATCTGCTCCATGAGCTGATCCAGCGTGTCGGCCTCGCTGCAAGTAACCACCGCAGCCGTCATGACGGTGCTGACCGGCCGGTTCAGCGCATCAGCACCGTGCTCGGCGATCGCCCGCACGACATCGCGCTCGGACAGGATGCCTGCGACATTGCCATCAGACCCGACAACAACCAGTGCACCGATCTTTTTCGACGCAAGCTTCCGTGCACCCTCGATCAGCAGCGTGGTCGGCGTCGTGGTCGTGACGGCGCGGCCTTTGAGCTTAAGGATCGAAATCACATTCATGGACAGGCCCTCCATAGCCCCGCTGGCTCGGAAGCACCATTGCCGCGCATCCCTCCGCCCCCATGGCGCGGCTTCGGCAGCCTCCTGCCGGCGGGCTCATCAAGACGTGCTCAACCACGTCCGGCGTCGCGGGACGTCCGGCCCGCGCTGGCTCCAGTGTCGGGCAGTTGACGGTCGGGCGCAAGCTCAGCGTGCGCCCGTGACGGGCATCGACGGTTGATGCGCTGCATCAAAAAGACCGTACGTCAGCAGTCCGAAGAAGAAGCCGCCGAGGTGCGCTTGCCAGGCGATCGCGCCGCTCTCTGTCAATACTCCCGCGGCGCCCCAGGCCATGACGAGATTGACAGCCACCCAGAGGGCCGATGCGATCAGGATCCTGCGATCGCGAAGGGCCTCGGAAAGCGGCGTTACCGGCACGGATTGCATTCCGTCCCGCTCCCCGATCGCCCCACGGTCGAGCGCGGAATACAGGAACCTGAAGGTCGCCCCCATCAGGCCCGCGATCGCACCCGAGGCTCCCACCAGAAGCGCCTCGGTCGCGCCTTCGATGAGCAGGAAGAAGAGGGCTCCGGCGACACCTGACAGAATGAAAAAGAGGACGAAACGGGCCGCGCCGAGGCGGCGAGCCACTGGGGTTCCGAACGCCAGAAACCATGCGGAATTGATGCCGATATGCACCCAGTCGCCGTGCAGGAACTGGTGCGTGACCAACGAGGTCAGGCCGGCCAGCATGCCTCCCGGGATGTCACTCGTCGCGCTGACGGTTCGCTCCGGTATGAAGGCCAGCAGGACCAGCCAGCGCATTTCGGTGTCATCGTCGAGAAACTCTCGACCGGCTTGTATCGCCACCATCAGGGCCAGCATCCAGAGCACGACGGCCGGCACATTCAGGATGGGTTCACGGCGCTGCAAGAGCTTGTCCTCGGGCTCGGGGCCTGGTTTGCCGGCAGCCTTATAGCCCGCCTAAGGCTCCATGGCACGGAAAGTGCTCCCCTCACGCTTAGCCCCGAACCGCAGCCGCGGCGCCGTTTCAAATCGGCACACCGGAAAGGATCCGGAAACGCTGGCGGCGATCGGGGGTATCGATAAGAAGCAAGACGGCAACCCGGATGAAGCAGCGGACAAGCCAGAGCCTGTATGAATACTGGAACGAGGTGCGCGGCAGCCGCCTCGCGCCCCGCCGCTTCGAGATCGAGCCGGCGCGCATTGCGCCGATCCTCGCAGAGACGTTCATTCTCGAACGGGCGGACGCCGAGACATTCCGGTTCCGCATCGCCGGCACACGGCTTTGCGACCAGTTCGGCGCAGAGCTGCGCGGCACCAATTTCCTGCAATTCTGGACCGATGCCGACCGTCTGGCGCTCGAGGCCGACCTTGCCGCCGTCTGCGAACGCGGCGGGGTCCTGGTGCTGACTTTCGAGGCGAGTTCGGACTGGCGCCATCGCGTCGCTTTCGAAGCCGTCCTCCTGCCCCTCATGCATACGGACAAAAGCGTCAACCGCATCCTCGGGGCGATGAGCACATTGACGTCGCCACCCTGGCTCGGCACCGAGCGGCTGGTCAGCAAGTTGCTGGTCGATCACGCCGTCGTGTGGCCCGACGGAGCACCGACCCAGGTCGGCGTCGATACCGATACCGGAGGCAAGACGGTTTACTTCCAGCAGCGTCGCTTTCGCGTGCTCGACGGTGGCCGATCCGGTGCCACAGGCAAGTCCTGACACCGCCAACGGTCTCATTCGTCTCAGAAACGGCTGCCGCTTAGCGTTTCCTTAAGCGCCCTCCCCGCATACTCCACCGTATCTTTTCGACCAGGCCCGGCTGCCGCGGCCGGCGTCCCGTCTTGCGCGCGGGCGCAGCCGCCGCCAAGAACTCGATGGTGCGATGAGCACGAGCACGGCATCCTTCGCGCGCAGACCGCAAGGTCCTCTGACCCGCATTGTGCCTGACCGGCGCAGGCACAAGCGTGTTGCGGTCACCCTGCTCGGGCGCTTCATGCGCACCGACCGACAGGAATACCCCTGCAAGGTTCGGGATATCTCGATCGGCGGGGTCGCAGTCCTGACCCCCAGCACCGTGGAACCCGACGAACGCATTGTCGCCTACATCGACCACGTGGGCGGGCTCGAAGGAACGGTCGCGCGCACGTTCGACGGCGGTTTCGCGCTGAAGTTTGCCATCACCCCGCATAAGCGCGAGAAACTCGCCGCCCAGCTCACCTGGCTGCTCAATCGCAGCGTCATCGGCGGCGCCGAGGAACGTCGCCATGAGCGCGTGGCGCCGAACAACCGCTCCTCCACCCTCACATTGGCCGAGGGGATCGTCGTGCCTTGCAGCGTTCTCGACGTCTCCATTTCCGGCGCATCCATCGGCACCCCGGCGCGGCCGCAGATCGGCACGGAGGTCGTGCTGGGCAAACTTCGCGGGCGCGTCATGCGCCACCACGAGACCGGCATCGGTGTTCAGTTCATCGACGTTCAGAATCCAACCGCGCTGCGCCGCTACTTCGGCTGAAAGCGGGTGACGCATCGCCATGCAACGAAATCGGAACCAGGGCGTTTAGGGCAAGGACGTTGGTGGGTGCGATGAGAGTATTGCGCGTTTTGTCAGTGGCGTATCTTTGCAGCTTCGGCCTTTCCACGGTGGCCGGAGCGGATGGCCAGACGCCGTCCCGCGTGCCTGACAAATCCGCATTCATGCGCGTTTACAGCATTGCCCAGCCCCCCTACGGCTTCGTGCTCTTCTGCAATCGCATGCCGCGGGAATGCGCCGACACGTCGCTCGTCGAGCAGCGCATGCCGGCCGATCCCGACCGGCTGAGCGAGCTCGACACGGTCAATCGGGCCGTCAACCGTGAGATCGAGCCCGCGACCGATATGGAGATCTACGGCCAGACGGAATACTGGACCATTCCGACCGACCGCGGCGACTGCGAGGACTATGCGTTGCTCAAGCGCAAACGGCTTATCGCGCGCGGCTGGCCCGCGAGCGCGCTGCTCATGACGGTCGTTCGCGACGAGAAGGGCGAAGGCCACGCGGTCCTGACCGCGCGCACGCAGATCGGCGACCTGATCCTGGACAACAAGAACGACGAAGTGAAGCCGTGGTACCGGACGCCGTACCGCTACGTGATGCGCCAGTCCTACCTCGATCCGCGCGTCTGGATGTCGCTCGATCCGGCGCAGGCCAACACGCCTGTTCCGCTTGCCGGCGTTCGCAATCGCTGAAGTGACACGGCCAGGCTAGGTCTGCGGCTTCATGCCGGCGCCGAACCGCTTCCAATTCGCGACATAGAATTCGGCCGCCCGGCGCAGTCGAGCCACATCGGCATCGCCGAGTTGGCGCACGATTTTGCCGGGCGAGCCCATCACCACCGATCGCGACGGGATTTCCTTTCCCTCGGGGATCAGCGAATGGGCGCCAATCAGGCAATCCTCGCCGATTTTCGCCCCGTTGAGAATGATCGAGCCGATGCCGACAAGGCTGCCGCGGCCGATCGTACAGCCGTGCAGCATCACCATGTGGCCAATGGTGCAGTCCTCGCCGATGGTGAGCGGATAGCCCGGGTCGGTGTGCAAGGTGCAGCCGTCCTGGACATTGGCGCGCGGCCCGATCGTGATCAGCTCGTTGTCGCCGCGTATGGTGGTGCCGAACCAGACGCTCGCCTCTTCCTC
>JBFWWW010000209.1:0-5948 GCA_050245975.1 Hyphomicrobiaceae bacterium | reverse complement strand
ATCTACAAGCACCCGGCGGTGGAGGAGGTGGTCGTGATCGGCATCAAGGACGCCTATCGCGGCGAGGCGCCCAAGGCCTTCGTCAAGCTGCGCGCGGGCCAGAGCGCGACCAAGGAGGACATCCTCAGGCACCTCGAGGCGCACCTCTCCAAGATCGAGATGCCGGCGGCGATCGAATTCCGCGACAGCCTGCCCAAGACGCTGATCGGCAAGCCCTCCAAGAAGGAGCTGCAGGCGGAGGAAGCCGCGGCCGCGCGCAGGGAGGGCTGAGGCCGGCGCGTTCACCATGGCGCGGGGATTTGGGGCGGGAGTTATCCTCGCCCCGCGCGGTGCGTGTAGCGTTGACGCCGACCCGCATCTCATGGGGCTCAGTCGCGAGCTGGGCGATTTGGGCGAAGCGGGGCCGCCAACCGGCGCTCTGGCACCCATCAGCTGGACCAGGACCGGTCGCGAAGGCGTCTCTCGCGGACGCCGACGCAAACCGCGCGGGTCGGATGACCGTTGCGGGACCGGAACAGCCCTTGGCGGCGGCAGGGCGGTTAAGGCCGCATCCTGTTCTTCTTTTTGAGCATGATCTTATCGGAAAACCGGTATCCACTTTTCCGGATCATGCTCGCGCCGGCAGACACGGCCGATGGCCGCCCTGCTCCCTATTTGCGCATATCCCCGGGGCGGAATTGGCCCGCGGGGATAAAGGTGCTTGATGTGCCGCCACTCTCCGTCGGAGCGCCCCCTCAATCCCCATACCTGTCATCCCGGCCGAGCGCAGCGAGAGCCGGGACCCAGAGACCAAAGGCACGCGCTCACTCGTGAGCTGGGTCCCGGATATTTCGCTTCGCGAAATTCCGGGATGACAGGTGGGGAGCGCCGCCAAAGGCGGACAAAAGGTGCATCCAGGTGCACGCCAGGCACTTCGAGGCACACACCAGGCGTCGTTCCGGCAACCGACGCGGCGCTTTACTCGGCGGCGATGGGCATCCGGCCCTGGGCCGTCTTCGCGCTCTCCACGATGGCGGCCACACCCATGCCGCCCGCCGTGCAGATGGAGATGAGGCCGCGGCCGCCGCGAACCGACAGCAGCTTGGCGAGGTTGGCCAGGATGCGCGCGCCGGTGGCCGCGAAGGGATGGCCGTAGGCGAGGCTCGAGCCCATCACGTTCATCTTCGCGCGGTCGATGCGGCCGAGCGGCGCGTCCTTGCCGAGCACGCGCTTGCAGAAGGCCGGGTCCTCCCACGCCTTCAGCGTGACGAGCACCTGCGCGGCGAACGCCTCGTGGATCTCGTAGAAATCGAAATCCTGCAGCGTCAGGCCGTTGCGGTCGAGCAGGCGCGACACGGCGATGGTGGGCGCCAGCAGAAGTCCCTCGCCGGCGACGAAATCGATCGCCGTCGTCTGCGCGTCGGTGAGGTAGGCCTCGACGGGAAGATTGTGCGCGGCCGCCCACTCCTCGGACGCGAGCAGCACCGCGGCGGCGCCGTCCGTCAGCGGCGTCGAGTTGGCCGCCGTCAGCGTGCCGGCGCCCGACGACTTGTCGAAGGCGGGCTTGAGCGTCGCGATCTTCTCGAGGCTGATGTCCTCGCGCAGATTGTTGTCGCGGAAGACGCCGGCGAACGGCACGACGAGATCGTCCATGTAGCCGGAGCGGTAGGCGTCCGCCGCCTTGCTGTGGCTCTCGAAGGCGAGCTGGTCCTGATCGGCGCGCGAGATGTGCCACTCCTTGGCCATCAGCTCGGCGTGCTGGCCCATCGACAGGCCGGTGCGCGGCTCGGCGACCGAGGGCGGCTGCGGCGCCAGCTCGCCCGGCGAGAAGCCCTTGAACGCGCGCAGCTTGTTGCCGAAGCCGCGCGCCTGCTGCACCTGCACGAGGCGCTGGGCGAACTTGCGCGAGAAGACGATGGGCGCGTCGGAGGTGGAGTCGGAGCCGCAGGCGATGCCGCAGTCGATCTGGCCGGTGGCGATCTTGGCCGCGATGGTGGAGGCCGCCTGCAGGCTGGTGCCGCAGGCCTGCATGAGCGTCACGCCGGGCGTCGACGGCGCGAGCGAGGTGCCGAGCACGGCCTCGCGCGTCAGGTCCCAGTCCTTGGAATGGGTGACGATGGCGCCGCCGATCACCTCGTCGATGTGCACGCCGGCCAGATGGTAGCGGTCGACGAGGCCCTGCAGGGCGCCCGTCATCATGTCGAGATTGGTGACGTCGGCGTAGAGCGTGTTGGAGCGGGCGAACGGAATGCGGACGCCGCCGATGATCGCCGCGCGCCTCAGGGTGTGCTGCTGCATGGATGCCTCCGGCCTACTCGGCCGCCTTGGGGAACGGGGTGACGTTGCTGCGGCCTTCGTTGGCCTTGTAGTGCAAAGGTCCGCCGCGGAAGGGCGCGAAGCCGGTGCCGAAAATGACGCCGGCATCGACCATGTCCGCGCTCTCGACGATGTGCTCGTCGCGGCAGCGCTCGCACTCGCGGATCAGCGGCTCGACCAGCTCGCGGCCGAGGCTTTCGAGCTCCGCCTTGTCGAAGGCCTGCTCGGACTTCACGGGCTTGCCGTCCTTCCAGGTGTAGAAGCCCTGGCCAGACTTTTTGCCGAGCTTGCCCTCGCTGACGAGTGCGGCAAGCCGCGAGCCGGAGCCGTCGAGGCCGAGGATGCGGCCGACGTGGGCGCAGACGTCGAGGCCGACGGTGTCGGCAAGCTCGATCGGTCCCATCGGCATGCCGAAGGTGCGCGCCGCCTCGTCGATCTTCTCCTTGCTGACGCCGTGGTCGAGCCGCGCCATGGCCTGCATCATGTAGGGCGCGAGCACGCGGTTGACGAGGAAGCCCGGGCTGCTCTTGACGATGAGCGGGAACTTGTCGATGCGCGTGACGAACACGCACGCCTTGCGCACCTCCTCCTCGCGGCTGGTCGCGCCGCGGATGACCTCGACCAGCGGCATCTGCGCGGCCGGGTTGAAGAAGTGGATGCCGACGAGCCGGCCGGGATCGGCGAGCGGGGCGGCGATCTCCTCGATCATGATGGACGAGGTGTTGGTGGCCAGCACCGCGCCGGGCTTGAGCCTGCCCTCGATGGACTTGAAAAGCGACTGCTTGACCTCGAGCTTCTCGACGATGGCCTCGATGACGACGTCGGCGCGGCCGATGTTGCGGCCCTCAGGATCGGCGATGAAGCGGGCGCGCGCCGCGTCGCGCTGCGCCTTCGTCTTGAACCTGCGCGCGAACAGCTTGCCCTGCGCCTCCATGCCGCGCGTGATCTGGGCGGCATCGAGGTCCTGCAGCGACACCTCCATGCCGCAGGCCACGCACCAGCCGGCGATGTCGGCGCCCATGACGCCGGCGCCGATGACGTGGACGCGCAGAGGCTTGAAGCCGGTGTCCTTGGGCGCCTGCGCCTTCATCATCTCGGAGAGCTTGAAGACGCGGCGCAGGTTGCGCGAGGTCTCCGACACCATCAGCGGCGCGAACATGCGCGCTTCCGCAGCCTTCATGCCCTCGAGACTGCCGGCATGGGTCTCGAACAGGTCGATGAGGCGGAAGGGCGCGGGATAGTGGTCCTCGCGAACTTTTTTCGCCGTCTCGGTGCGCAGCTTCCTCGCCAGCAGGCCGCGCGCCGGCCAGTGGCGCAGCAGCGCGCGCCAGCCGCCGGCGGCGCGCGACTTGCGCTTGCGGTCGATGGCCTTCATCGCCGCCCAGCGCAGACTGAGCGCGCTCGGCACCAGCTCGTCGACGAGGCCCATGGCGCGGGCCGCACCGGCGCGTACCATCGAGCCCGTCAGCATGATCTGCATGGCCGAGAGCGCGCCGGCCTGGCGGATGGAGCGGGCGGTGCCGTTGAAACCCGGGAACAGGCCGAGCTTCACCTCGGGAAAGCCGAGGCGGGTCGCATCGTCGCGCGTGGCGATGCGCCAGTGGCAGGCCAGCGCCAGCTCAAGCCCGCCGCCGAGGCAGAAGCCGTGGATGCAGGCGACGACCGGGATCGGCAGCGCCTCGATGCGGTCGAGCATCCGGTCGACCATCGTCACGCTGTCGAGCACCTGCTGCTCGGTGGTGATCTGCTCGAACTCGCGCACGTCGGCGCCGACGATGAAGCCCTTCTCCTTGCCGGACTGGAAGACGAGGCCGCGGATCGCGGTGTCGCGCGCGCCCTGCTCGACGCGCTCGACGATGGCCATCAGCTCTTCCAGCGGCCGCCGGCCGAGCGAGTTCTGGCTCTCGCCCTCGCGGTCGAAGGTGGCCCAGGCGATGCCGCCGGAATCGATGGTGAAGCGCCAGTCCTTCAGTGCGCCGATGTCTGCCATGCTGACCTCCGGCCGGCACGGGAGCCGGCTTGTCTGATGCTGTACCCGCAGTCCAGCCACGCCGGCCCCGCGACCGGCGCGCGGCCTATTCGGCGGCCGCCTCGACGGCCCGCGTGTTGTGCCCGGCCGCCATGTAGTGCGGCTTGACCTCGCTCGGATCGAAACTGTCGACCGCGATGACGCGCGCCGTCAGGGCCTCGGCCTCGCGCAGAAGCAGCGCCTCGCTCTCGGTGAGGATGCCCTTGTGCTGCGCCTCGCCGATCCAGTCGTTGTTGTGGTAGCGGTGCACCTGCCCCGCCCGCACGGCGCGGTCGAGCTTTTTTTCCGCGTCCTCGGCCTCGATGACCTTGGCGAGCGTGACCTCCAGCAGGCCGGTCGGGTCGTGCGGGTCCTTCGAGACGAAGATGTGCCGGGTGAGCCGGTCGCGCACCTCGCCGGGCCGGATGACGAGGCCGACGATGGTGTGGCCGAGCCGGTCGGAGGCGGGCCGCAGGCGCGCGCCGAGCGGGAACACGACGAGGCGCATCAGCCAGCGCGCGGGCGTGTTCGGGAAGTTGTCGATCGCACCGCGCAGCGCCTCCTGGAAGCGGTAGAGGCCGTTGGCGGCGGCGAAGGCGACGATGCTGCGGTCCTCGACCGGCTTGCCGTCGTCCTCGTAGCGCTTGAGGGTGCACGACAGCAGGTACAGCTCCGACAGCGCGTCGGCGAGGCGGCCGGTGATCTTCTGGCGCGTCTTGAGGCCGCCGCCCAGCAGGGCCACCGCCATGTCGGCGACGAAGGCGAAGTTGCGGCTCGCCCGCGACAGCGCGCGATACCAGTCGGCCGTGCCGTAGGCCCGCTCCGGCGCGCGCGCGAACGCGCCGCCGGTCAGGTTGTGGAACAGCGCGCCGAACAGGTTGCCGACCGCGAAGGAGATATGGCTGCAGAACGCCGTGTCGAAGGCGGCGAGCCCGCGCCGCCGGTCCGGGTCCTGGCAGGCCTGGATCTCGCGGATGAGGTAGGGATGGGAGCGCAGCGCGCCCTGGGCGAACGTGATGAGCGTGCGCGTCAGGATGTTGGCGCCCTCGACCGTGATGGAGATGGGCACCGCCTGGTAGGCGGCCTGCAGGTAGTTCGAGGGCCCGTCGCAGATGCCGCGCCCGCCATGCAGGTCCATGGCGTCGTTGACGGCGCGGCGCATGCGCTCGGTGGTCTGGTATTTCATCAGCGCCGAGATGACCGACGGCTTCTCGCCGCGCGAGACCATCGCCGCCGTCACCGCGCGCGCCGCCTCGTTGACGTAGGCCGTCTCGATCATGCGTGCCAGCGGCTCCTCGAGCCCTTCCATGCGCGCGACCGCGAGCCCGAACTGGCGGCGGATGCGGCCGTAGGCCGTGGTGACGCGCAGCATCATCTTGGCGCCGGCCGTGGCCGAGGACGGCAGCGAGATCGCCCGTCCCGCGGCGAGGCACTCCATCAGCATGCGCCAGCCGTGACCGGCCATCTTCTCGCCGCCGATGATCCAGTCGATGGGGATGAAGACGTCCTTGCCCCAGTTGGGCCCGTTGGGGAACGCGCTGCCGGACGGCAGATGCCGGCGGCCGATGTTGACGCCGGGATGGGTGGCGGGAACCAGCGCGAGGGTGATGCCGATGTCCTCGCCGCGGCCGAGGATGTTCTCGGG
>JBFWWW010000208.1:0-6035 GCA_050245975.1 Hyphomicrobiaceae bacterium | reverse complement strand
CCCCGCCCGAGCGCTGGATGGTGTCGAAGCGCCCCGCCGGGTAGGCGAAGGTGTGGCGGCGGAAGGCGATGACCGCGCCCTTGGGCCCGGCATCGCTCTGCTGGATGCCGGCCGCGCGGCACAGGCCCTTGATCTCCACGACGTCGAGCAGGTGGCGCACCTCGGGCGGCAGCTCGCCGAAGCGGTCGACCATCTCGGCGGCGAAATTGTCGATGTCGGAGCGCTTCTCCAGCGCGGACAGGCGGCGGTAGAGCCCGAGGCGGAGCTGCAGGTCGCCGACGTAGCTCTCCGGGATGAGCACCGCCGTGCCGAGCGCGATCTGCGGGCTCCACTGGTCGGCCGCCTCGTCGCCGCCGCCTTTCAGCGACGCCACCGCTTCCTCCAGCATCGACTGGTAGAGCTCGAAGCCCACCTCGCGGATGTGGCCCGACTGCTCCTCGCCCAGCAGGTTGCCGGCGCCGCGGATGTCGAGGTCGTGGCTGGCGAGCGAGAAGCCCGCGCCCAGCGTGTCCAGCGACTGCAGGACCTTGAGCCGCTTGTCGGCCGCCGGCGTCAGCGCCTTGCCGACCGGCGTCGTGAAATAGGCATAGGCACGCGTCTTGGAACGGCCGACGCGCCCGCGCAGCTGGTAGAGCTGGGCGAGGCCGAACATGTCGGCGCGATGCACGATCAGCGTGTTGGCGTTCGGAATGTCGAGGCCGGATTCCACGATCGCCGTCGACACCAGCACGTCGTACTTGCCGTCGTAGAACGCGCTCATCACGTCCTCGAGCTCGCCCGGCGTCAGCTGGCCGTGCGCGCGCGCGACGCGCAGCTCCGGCGTCGCCTCCGACAGGAACTCCACCACGTCGTCGAGATCGGAGATGCGCGGCACGACATAGAAGCTCTGGCCGCCGCGGTAGCGCTCGCGCCGCAAAGCCTCGCGCAGGATGACGGGATCGAACGGCGAGATGTAGGTGCGCACCGCGAGACGGTCCACCGGCGGCGTCGTGATGAGCGACAGCTCGCGCACGCCCGACAGCGCCAGCTGCAGCGTGCGCGGGATCGGCGTCGCCGTCAGCGTGAGCACGTGCACGTCCTCGCGCAGCTGCTTCAGCCGCTCCTTGTGGCCGACGCCGAAGTGCTGCTCCTCGTCGACGATCAGCAGGCCGAGACGCGCGAAGCTGATGGACTTGCCGAGCAGGGCGTGCGTGCCGACCACGATATCGATGGAGCCGTCCCTGAGCCCGCTGCGCACCGCGGCAAGCTCCTTGGTTCCGACCATGCGCGAGGCCTGGGCGATGCGCACCGGCAGGCCCTTGAAGCGGTCGGTGAACGTCTTGAAGTGCTGGCGCGCCAGCAGCGTCGTCGGCACCACGACCGCCACCTGGAAGCCGGCCATGGCCGCGACGAACGCCGCGCGCAAGGCGACCTCCGTCTTGCCGAAGCCGACGTCGCCGCACACCAGCCGGTCCATCGGGCGGCCCGAGCCCAGGTCCTCCAGCACCGCCCCTACGGAGGCGTCCTGGTCCTCGGTCTCCTCGTAGGGGAACCGGGCGACGAATTCGTCGTAGGCGCCCTCGGGCGGGGCGATCGCCGGCGCTTCCCGCAGCGTGCGCAGGGCCGCGATCTTGATGAGCTCGGCCGCCATCTCGCGCAGCCGCTGCTTGAGGCGCGCCTTGCGCGTCTGCCATCCGGCGCCGCCCAGGCGATCGAGGTCGGCGTTGCCTTCGTCCGCGCCGTAGCGCGACAGCAGCTCGATGTTCTCCACCGGCAGGTAGAGCTTGTCGCCACCGGCATAGACGAGCTCGAGGCAGTCGTGCGGCGCGCCCAGCGCGGTGATGGTCTCGAGCCCCACGAACCGTCCGATGCCGTGGTCGGCATGCACGACGAGGTCGCCGACCGCGAGGCTCGTCGCTTCCGTGATGACGTCGGCCGCCTTGCGCGCGCGCCGGCGCGGCCGCACGAGCCTGTCACCCAGGATGTCCTGCTCGGCGATGACGGCGAGGTGCGGCGTATCGAACCCGTTCTCCAGGCCCAGCACCGCGAACGCGATCTCGGGCTGCGGCAGCGCCATCGCGTCGGCGAACGTATCGACCTTGCGCGCGCCCGACAGCTTGTGGTCGGCGAGCAGGCTGACGAGCCGCTCGCGGGCGCCCGCCGTCCATGACGCCACGATGACGCGCTTGCCGCGCTCCGTCAGCGACCGTGCATATCCGGCCACCGCGTCGAACACGTTGACGCCCTCGGCGCTGCGCTCGGCGGCGAAGGACCGGCCCGTCCGCCCCTCGAAGGAGCGCACCTCGGCACCCGCCGGCGCGGCGGCCTGCTCGAACGGATCGAGGTGGCGCAGCGTGCGCGCGCCCGTCAGCCGCCGCCACTCGGGCTCCGACAGGAACATCATGTCCGTCGGCACCGGGTTGTAGGGCGGGGCGCCGAACGACAGCGTCTCCAGCGCGTCCACGCGCGCCTTGTAGTGCTCCGCGATCTGCTCCAGCCGTTCGGCGACGGCTTCGTCGGCCCGGTGGTCCATGCTGACGGGCGCATCGCCCAGGTAGTCGAACAGCGTCTCGAGCCGGTCGTGGAACAGCGGCACCCAGTGATCGATGCCGGGATAGCGCTGGCCGACGCTGACGGCCTCGTACAGCGGATCGCCGTTCGTCGCCGGTCCGAAGGTGGCGACATAGCGCGTGCGGAACAGCTTCTCCGCCTCCTCGCCGTACGCCACCTCGCTCACCGGCATCAGCGCCAGCTTCTGCACCGCGCGGCTGGTGCGCTGCGTCTCCGCGTCGAAGCTCTTGATGGCCTCCAGCGTGTCGCCGAAGAAATCGAGCCGCACCGGGCTCGTGCGCGCGGGCGGGTAGAGGTCGACGATATGCCCGCGCACGGCGTATTCGCCGGCCTCCATCACCGTGCCGGTGCGCTGGTAGCCGGACAGCTCCAGCCGGCGGATCAGGCGTCCCATGTCGATGCGCTGACCGGGCGCGATCTGTTTCAGCGCGTGGCGCAGGAAGCTGCGCGGCGGCACGCGCTGCAGGATGGCGTTGACGGTGGTGAGGACGATCGTCGGTTCCTTGCGCGCGGCGAGCGCGAGGCGGGCCAGGGTGGCGATCCGGCGGGCGACGATCTCGGCGTTGGGGCCGATGCGGTCGTACGGCACCGTGTCCCACGCCGGCATCTGCAGCACGCGCATCTTCGGCGCGAAGAACGCGAGGCCGGCGGCGACCGCCTCCATGCGCCGGTCGTCGCGCGCCACATGCGCCAGCAGGGCCGGGTTGCCGGGCCGGTTCGCCTCCTCGGCAAGGCGCGCCAGCACGAGCGCGTCGAGCCCTTCCGGCACCCCGGTGAGAATTTCGAAGCGGCCGCCGGTCGCGGTCTTGTCCGTCATTGCCAACTGATCCTCATGACCGGCTTTCAGCTCCGGCCTCGGCGTCCAGCCCGTGAAACGCGCGAATGCGCCCGATGAGTTCCGCGATCGCACGGCCGGCGATGGGCGCCGGATCGATGATCCAGGCGTGCAGCTCCGGATCGGGCAGCGCCAGCAGCTCCTCGAAGGCCGCCAGCTCGGCAACCGGCAGCGCCGGCAGCACCGCATCGGCATAGCGGCCGAGCAGCCAGTCCATCTCCTTCGTGCCGCGATGGCCGGCGCGATAGGCGGCGCGCCGGCGACGCACCTCGATGTCGTCGGTCGGCAGCGTCATGGAACGCTCGCGGTGTGGTCGTTCGGTTGCATATCTTGCGTTGCACGCTTGACGGGCGCCGGTGGCACGGCCACCTTCGTCCGGCTTGCGGCGGTGGTATACCGCCTCGGGCCCAATGAGGAAAGCGCACGGATCGGCGCACCCGATCCGCCTGCGCGCGCCACCGGCCGGCGCGACACGAGAGCCACCATCCGGAGCCATGCGTCCCACGTCGCTCAATCCCCTTTTCGCCTCGGCGAAGAGCCTCGCCGGCATCGGGCCGCGGATGGAGATTTTGCTGCGCAAGGCGCTGCGCCTGCCGCCGGGCATCGTCGAGCCCCGCGTCATCGACGTGCTCTGGCATCTGCCGACCGGCGTCATCGACCGCCGTGCGACCCCGACGCTGGCCGCCGCCGTGGCCGGCACCATCGCCACGCTCTTCGTGCGCGTCCTCAAGCACCGCTTCGCCCCGCGCGGCAACAGCAAGGCCCCCACCAAGGTTCTGTGCGAGGACGACAGCGGCCGCATCGAGCTCGTGTTCTTCCACGCCGAGCGCACCCTGATCGAGCGCCAGCTGCCCGTCGGCAGCGAGCGCTATGTCAGCGGCCGCATCGAGCGCTACAACGACCAGCTGCAGATGGCACATCCCGACTACATCGTCGCCCCCGACAAGCGCGACGACCTGCCGCTGCTGGAGCCCGTCTATCCGCTCACCGCCGGTCTCTCCTCGAAGATCCTGCTCAAGGCGGCGCGCCAGGCGGCCGAGCGCGTGCCGGAGTGCACGGAATGGCAGGACGCGGCCTGGCTCAAGGCCCGCGGCTGGCCCGATTTCCGCTCGGCGGCCCGGCGCCTGCATCGCCCGGAAGACTCAGGCGACGTTTCCACCGCCTCGCCGGCGTGGCAGCGGCTCGCCTATGACGAGCTGCTCGCCGGCCAGCTCGCCCTCGGCCTCGTGCGCCAGGGCCAGAAGGCGCAGCGCGGCCGGCGCATCTCCGGCGACGGGCGCATCCGCGCGCGCATCGCCGATGCGCTTCCCTTCGCGCTGACGGCCTCCCAGCGCCGCGCGCTGGGCGAGATCGCCGAGGACATGGCCGCCCCGCACCGCATGCTGCGCTTGCTGCAGGGCGACGTCGGCTCCGGCAAGACCATCGTCGCGCTGCTGGCGATGGCCATCGCCGTCGAGGGCGGCGCGCAGGCGGCACTGATGGCGCCCACCGAAGTGCTTGCGCGCCAGCATGCCGAAACCATCGCGCCCCTCGCCGACGCGGCGGGCCTGCGCCTCGGCCTGCTGACGGGGCGCGAGAAGGGCCGCCCGCGTCAGGCGCTGCTCGACGCGCTCAAGGCGGGCGACCTCGACATTCTCGTCGGCACCCATGCGCTGTTCCAGGACGACGTCGCCTTCCGCGACCTCGCCTTCGCCGTCATCGACGAGCAGCACCGCTTCGGCGTGCACCAGCGCCTCGCGCTGCAGACCAAGGGCGGCGACGGCGGCGCCAACGTTCTCGTCATGACCGCGACGCCGATCCCGCGCACGCTGCTGATGACGCACTACGGCGATCTCGACGTGTCGCGCCTCACCGAGAAGCCGGCCGGCCGCAAGCCCATCGTGACCAAGGCGATCCCTCTCGAATCCATGGAGCGCCTCATCCAGCGGCTCAAGCTCCAGCTGGCCGAAGGCGCGCAGGTCTACTGGGTCTGCCCGCTCATCGAGAGCAGCGACGTCTCCGAGCTGGCCGCTGCCGAGGAGCGCCACGCGCACCTGGCGCAGATTTTCGGCGCCTCGGCCGTCGGCCTCCTGCACGGGGCCATGCCGGACAAGGCCAAGGACGCCACCATGGCGGCGTATGCGGCCGGCGATCTCAAGGTGCTCGTCGCCACAACGGTGATCGAGGTGGGCGTCAATGTGCCCAACGCCAGCATCATGGTGATCGAGCATGCCGAGCGTTTCGGCCTCGCCCAGCTGCACCAGCTGCGCGGCCGCGTCGGCCGCGGCAGCCGCGAGAGCTTCTGCATGCTGCTGCACAAGGCCGACATCGGCGAGACCGCGCGCGCGCGGCTTGCCATGATGGAGGAAAGCGACGACGGCTTCCTCATCGCGGAGAAGGACCTCGAGCTGCGCGGCGGCGGCGAGGTGCTGGGCGCGCGCCAGAGCGGCATGCCCGAATTCCGCATCGCCAATGTGCCGAACTTCCCCGAGCTGCTGGTCGCGGCGCGCGACGACGCGCGCCTGGTGCTGAGCCAGGACCCGGGGCTGTCGACGCCGCGCGGGGATGCGCTGCGCACGCTGCTCTATCTTTTCGAGTGCGACGAGGCGGTGCGCCTCTTCCGTGCAGGCTGAGGGGCTATTCCGCGCGTGCGGGCAGCGGCGGTTGCGCC
>JBFWWW010000207.1:0-6147 GCA_050245975.1 Hyphomicrobiaceae bacterium | reverse complement strand
GCCTTCGACCTCGCCACCGAGCTGCGCCACCATGGTTTGTTCGCCATAGCAGATGCCGAGCACAGGCAGGCCTGATGTGAAGACCCAGTCGGGAGCGCGCGGCGTGCCCATCTCGGTCACGCTGGCAGGTCCCCCCGAGAGGATGACGGCACGGGGCTTGAGGCGCGACAGCGCGTCCTCGGCCTTGTTGTAGGGAACGATCTCGGAATGAACGCCGTGCTCGCGCACCCGCCGCGCGATGAGCTGCGTTACCTGGCTGCCGAAGTCGATGATGAGAACGGTATCGGTATGAGTGTCCGCCATGCGTCAGGCTGCCCGCTCGCGCCGCCGAACCCGGGAATCGGGTTGCAGAGGCCCCTGCATAGACCACTGGCAGCCCGACTGGTCAAGGCGCGGCACGGCGGCATCCCAGCCCGGAAAGGCGGCAGGCGCCGACCTTATTCGGCGGCCTGCTGTGCGCCGGTCTGCGCCACCGGCTTTGCGGTGATGCCCATGCGCTCCACCGCAGCCTGCAGGATCAGGCCCAGCATCTCCGAATACCGCATGCCCTGGAAGCCAGCTATGATGTTGAGCTTGCCGTCCCAGCACCAGCCGGGATTCGGGTTCACCTCGAGCAGCTTGATCTGCCCTTTCGAGTCGGCGCGGAAATCGAAGCGGGCGTAGTCGCGGCAGTTGAGGCGCTCGAACAGCTTGGCCGAGTTGTCGATGAGCTGCTGCTGAATCTGGTCCGCCAGGGTCGCTTCGCGATAGCGGATCTGGTTCCAGTAGGGGCTGTCGGGCTCCCACTTCGATTCATAGCCGAGGATCTTCGGCAACTTCGGATCGAGCGTCGAGTAGTCGACCTCCAGCACCGGCAGCGCGCGCAGGCCCTGCTCGGGATTTCCGATCAGGCCGACGCTGTATTCCGCCCCTTGCAGGTACTCCTGCACGAGGATGGGAGTCTTCGGGAAATCCGTGCGCAGCCGCTCGAGATACTCGAGCAGCGCACGCTCGTTCTTCACCACGGCATCCTTGGTGATGCCGATGCTCGAATCGCCGAAATTCGGCTTGAGCAGCGCCGGGAACACGGACGGCAGCGTGGCGCCCTGGTCGGCGGCCCGCACGTAGCTTTCGAGCGGCACCGGCACCTCGAGCGACTGTGCGACCGCGCGGACAAGCCCCTTGTCGTAGCAGGCCGCAAGGCAACCGGGTCCGCCGCCGGTGTAGGACAGTCCGTGCAGGTCGAGCGTCGCCGGAACGTGCAGCTCCTTGAAGGCGTCGTTGTTGAAGCCTTCGTCGCACAGGTTGAAGACGAGATCGGTGCGCAGGTCCGCGAGGTCCCGCTCAAGCGTCGCATGGTTGTCGAGGTAGCGGAACTTGTAGCCCGGCAGCTCCGACAGCGCGTCGCGCAGCTTGCGGATGGTCTCGAAGTCCTCGGGGTTGAAGTGCCCGTCGCGTTTCACCGAGTCGGGCAGGCGCGGATCGCCCAGCAGCACCGTGACGTCGAGCTTCTGCATCTTGCCGCGCGGCTTGCGGGCCGGCAGGGCAGGAGCATCGGCTGACAGCAGGATGCGGCGCGCCATCATGCCGAGATCCTGGTCGCGGTCCGACTGCGCCTCGGCGTGGCCGTGGTGGCGGATGTTGCGGAATCCGGTCTTGTTGAGCAGGCGCGCGATGCTTTCGCGCGTGTAGAGCCGCTCCGCGTAGAACTGGTCGGCGATCACGCCCATCTCGTCATGGACGATGACTTCGCGGCTGATGAGCCGCTCGCCATCCTGGCTGATGGACCGTTCGCGGCAGACGAAATGGTGCTCGTCGATCCATTCCCAGGACCGGCGCTCGAAATTCTCCTGCATGTGCGCGCCATCGGTGATGTCGAGCACAAGCTGGCCGGACGGGCGCAGCAATTTGCCCACCGCGCTCAGGACCTTCTCGTCGTCCTGCTTGTCGGAAAAATAGCCGAACGAATTGCCCATGATGGCAACGCAATCGAAGCTCGTCTCCGGCAGACGCGGATTGCGCGCGTCGCCTTCCTTGAACAGAACCTGCAGGCCTTCGCCCTGGGCGCGCTTCTTGGCGAGCCGGACCAGGTAGCGCGAGCGGTCGAGCCCCATCACGTTGCGGAAGCCGCGCCGCGCCAGCTCGAGGCAGTGCCGACCCTGGCCGCAGCACAGGTCGAGGATGTGGCTGTAGGGCTGGATGGCAGCGGCCGAAACGATGAAATCGACCTCGCGGCGGGTGTTCTCGACGTTCTCCACCACGTCGCCGTCGGTTTTGACGTAGAGGGCGTTGAAAAGTTTGCGCCACCATTCTTCCGGCAGGTGCGCCTCGAGGTCCGCTACGGGACCGAGGCATGAGCGCGCTGAGACGCGCTTAGGCCGCTTCGGCTTCGAAGCTATCGCCATGATGGACGAGTGTCCTCCTCACTGTCGCCGGACTGGCCCGCTTTCGTGCAAGCGACAGGTCAATGCCCTGGCCCCCGAAGGGTTCCGGCTGGCGCGATCCTTAGACTCCGGATTTTCCGTGTCAAACGAATATCTGTGGACGGCGCACCCCGCGCGCAAGTGTCACGATCCCGTTGCCGCGAGCCCACAACGTCAGCCCCGGCGACGTCCCAGAATCGCAACGAAGAAGCCATCGGTCTCGTGTGCGGCGGGCGTGAGGAGAAGGGCATTCTCGCCGCCGTCCGCGGAAGCCTCGGGCGGGGCTGTGGACAGCGCCTCGCTCCAGGCCTGCCGCCAGGGAATTGCGGAAAACTCCGGTAGCCGGCCCAAAAGCTCCGCCACCTGGTCGCCGTTCTCCTCCGGCAGTACGGAACAGGTGACGTAGACGAGCCGGCCGCCAGGCTTCACGAGCGGTGCGGCCAAGGCGAGCACCGCTTGCTGCTCGCGCCGCCGGTCGGCCAACTGCTGGGGGCGCAGCCGCCACTTGGCGTCCGGCCGCCGCCGCCAGACGCCCGAGCCCGTGCAGGGGGCATCCACCAGAACGACGTCGAACCGGGGTCCGAGCGCGGCGAGCGCGGCTTCGTCACCGGCCGGCAACACCTGGGCGTTTCGCACGCCGGCCCGCTTCAACCGCTCGTGGATGGGGCGCAGCCGCAGGCGATCGCCGTCATAGGCGAAGATCTGCCCGGTGTTCTGCATACGCGCGGCGAGCGCCAGGGTCTTGCCGCCGGCGCCGGCGCAGATGTCGAGGACCTGCAGCCGCGGCCCGGCGCCTGCGAGCGCTGCGGCCACCTGCGATCCCTCGTCCTGCACTTCGAACCAGCCCTTGCCGTGCCCGGCCTCGGCTTCGACATGCGGGGCACGCTGTGCCCCCTGGGGCGCCGCAATCCGGACGCCGTCGGGAGCGTACCGGGTCGCGACCGGGGCCGACCGCGCCAGCGCCTTCAACACCTTCTCGGTCGTTGCCTTGAGCGTGTTGACGCGCAGGTCCACCGGGGCCCGCTGGGCGAGCGCAGCGCCTTCCGCGGCCGCGCGCGCGCCGAAGACACGCTCGAAGGAGGGCATCAGCCACTCGGGAATGTCGCCGGCAACATGCGCTGCCGTATCGGGGGGAAGCTGTCGCTCGAGCCCGCTGCGCTCAGCCGCCGTGATCGGGGCCGGGGCATGCGGCGAGCCGTCCACGGCGTCGGCGAGCGCATCATGCGACAGGCCGAGCGCGCGCGGCGCCGCGGCGAGCGCCAATGCCCGGCCGCTGTCGCTGTCCATCTGCGCTGCCAGAGACAGGCGGCGGCGCAGGGCGTCGTAGACGAGGTTGCCGATGGCCGCGCGGTCGCCCGAGCCGGCGAACCTGTGGCTCTTGCCCCAGTCGGACAGAGCATCGGCCGCCGGGCGGTGGCGACTGAGCACCTCGTCGAGCACCTCGATCGCCGCGGCGATCCGGCCGCCGGGGCGCATGCGTCACACTCCTGCCGTCGCCACGTGAACGGCGAGCTTGACCCACATCAGGAAGATGACGATGAGGCCGAATCCGAAGATCGGGCCGCGTTTCTGGACGTCGTTGCTGCCGAGGTGAATGGCGGCATGGGCGATGCGCAGCACCACGAACAGCCACGCCAGCACGATCATGATCAGGTCGGCCCCCTTGGCGATCAGCGCAAAAGCGACGACCGCATAGAACAGGACCGGGAGCTCGAACTGGCTGCGCAGATTGTTGGAGCGCTTTGTCGCCTCTTCCGACCAGGTGTGATGGCCGAGCGCGACATCCGGATCGGTGAACCGGCCACCCGACCGCTGTAAGGAGGTCTTCCGACCCATCAACAAGGCGGGATAGACGGCAAGCGTCAGAAGAACCTGAACGAACACGGGGTAGAGGATCGCAAGCTGGGTCACAGGCGGCTCCGCGCTGATGATATTGGTTCTGCTGTCACGACCCGGTTCAGCTGTTGCCCGGGTAGTTCGGCGCCTCGCGCGTGATCGCGACCCCATGCGTGTGGCTCTCGCGCATGGCGGCCGGCGAGATGCGCACGAAGCGCGCGCGCTCTTTGAGGTCCCCCAGCGTGCGCGCGCCCACATAGCCCATGCCGGCCCTCAGTCCGCCGACAAGCTGGTGCAACACGCCATCGACAGAGCCCTTGTAGGGAACCTGTCCCTCGATGCCCTCCGGCACGAGCTTGAGCTGGTCCTTGACCTCCTGCTGGAAGTAGCGGTCGGCGCTGCCGCGCGCCATGGCGCCGACGGAGCCCATGCCGCGGTAAGCCTTGTAGGTCCGGCCCTGGTAGAGATAGGTCTCGCCCGGTGCTTCGTCGGTGCCGGCCAACAGCGAGCCGACCATCACGCAGTCGGCGCCGGCGGCCAGCGCTTTCACGATGTCGCCCGAGAACTTTATCCCGCCGTCGGCGATCACCGGCACGTCGCGCTTGCGCGCTTCCTCGACGGCATCCATGACCGCCGTGAGCTGCGGAACCCCGACGCCGGCAACCACGCGCGTCGTACAGATGGAGCCGGGACCGATGCCGACCTTCACGGCGTCCGCCCCGGCATCGATGAGCGCCTTGGTGCCCTCGGCCGTGGCGACGTTGCCGGCAATGACCTGGACGCGGTTGGAAATCTTCTTGATGCGCTGCACGGCGGTGAGAACGTGTGCCGAATGACCGTGCGCCGTGTCCACCACCACCAGATCGACGCCCGCGTCGACGAGGCGCTCGGCCCGTGCAAAGCCATCGTCGCCGACGCTCGTCGCCGCGGCCACGCGCAGCCGACCCTGCTCGTCGGTGCAGGCGTTGGGATACTTGCGCGCCTTCTCGATGTCCTTGACCGTGATGAGACCGATGCAGTGGTAGTCCTGGTCCACGACCAGAAGCTTCTCGATGCGGTTCTGGTGCAGCAGACGCTGCGCCTCGGCCCGCGTCACGCCCTCGCCCACGGTGATGAGCTTTTCCTTGGTCATCAGCTCGGCGACCGGCGTTGCCGGGTTGTTGGCGAAGCGAACGTCGCGGTTGGTGAGGATGCCGACCAGCCTGCCCTTCCTGCCGGGCTCCACCACGGGGATTCCCGAGATGGCGTGCTCGTCCATCAGCGAAAGCGCGTCGGCAAGGGTTGCCGTCGGGTTGATGGTGACCGGGTTCACCACCATGCCCGACACGTAGCGCTTCACCATCGCCACCTGCTCGGCCTGCTTTTCGGGGTCGAGATTGCGGTGGATGACGCCGATGCCGCCCGACTGGGCCATCGCAATGGCGAGTCGCCCCTCCGTGACGGTGTCCATGGCCGACGACAGGATGGGTATCTTGACGCTGATCTCGCGGGTCACCCGCGATGCCACATCCACCTGCGAGGGCAGCACATCGGATGGGCGCGGCACCAGCAGCACATCATCGAATGTCAAAGCCACGGCGCTCTCGTCCAGAACGTGTCGCGTCGCCATGATCGGCCTCCTTTGTCCATCCGGATGACCGAAAACGGGCGCGCCAAGGCCCTCTCGCCCCGGCGCGCGGCGCCTATGGCCCGCGCTGTGATGGAATCGTTGTGGATACGTCTTTAGCAGAGCGCCCCATTGAGGGGAAGGGAGCGCCATGCCGCGGCCGGTATGGAGCCCGCGGGGAGGGTTAAACCGCCACTACAGCATTTGCCGAAGCACCGCGACCGTCCCCAGTCCCGACAGAATGGCCACGATATCGTTTCCGCCTAGCTTGACGGCGGCAACGGTAGCAATCAGCCCCGCCGT